>PLRZ01000524.1 GCA_003164075.1 Bryobacterales bacterium
AACCGCTTGCTCCCGCGCGCGGCTTGGCATGCGCATTTGACGGAGCCACGACCGTTAGGGAGCGTGACCGCGGCGTTTCAGGACGTCGCGCGGCCCTGCCATCCTACCTTGGTCAACACGTCCCTGGCTACCTCCGCCGTATTGGCGTGGATGGTGACGGTGTCTTCCACGCTCTGCGCGTAGCCGCCCGCGAGCACGATCGCCACCGGCGTCCGATGCGTCAGCGCCGTCCAGATCACCAGCCGGTCGCGCTCCTTCAAGCCGTCGAAGGTCAGCGCCAGTTCGCCCAGTTGATCTTCCTTGTAGGGGTCCGCACCCGCCACGTACACCACTAGGTCCGGCTTGAACATCGCCAGCGCCGTTCGATACGGGCTCGCCAGCCGGTACAGATATTCGCCGTCCCCGATGCCGTCGGCCAGGTGGATATCCAGGCTCGAAGGCGGCTTTTCGGCGGGGTAGTTGTTGAACTGATGGATGGAAAGCGTGAACACCGAGGGATCGCCCGCGAAGATCGCCGCCGTGCCATTGCCATGGTGCACGTCGCAATCCACCACCATGGCCCGCTCGATGGTCTTCTCGTGTTGCAGGCAGCGCACCGCGACGGCGATATCGTTGATGGCGCAGAAGCCTTCTCCATGGTCCGGAAACGCGTGGTGGAATCCGCCGCCAATGTTGAACCCGATACCGCCGGCGACCGCGTGCCGCGCCGCCAGCGTGGTGCCGCCGGCGGCCAGCCAGAAGGCCTCCACCATATTCCGCGAGTAGGGTATTTCCAACCGCAGGATGTCGTGGTATGACAGCGTTCCGTTGCGCAACCCGGACACCCACTCGGCGCAATGGACCCGCAGGATGTCNNACCAACCGGTCGCGCAGCCACTTGAATTTCTTCGAAGGGAAAACGTGGTCCCCCAGGTTCAGGTCGTACCGCTCGGAATAGACCAGCGGAAACGGGAGCATGGCATTATCCCCGCTCCGACTGTAGCGCCGTCACTACCGCTACGTTGAAAATGTCTTCCGCCGAGCAGCCCCGCGAAAGGTCGTTGGCCGGTTTCGCCAAACCTTGCAGGAACGGTCCCATGGCCATGGCGCCGCCCAGCCGTTCCACCAGTTTGTATCCGATATTGCCCGCCGCCAGATTCGGAAATATCAGCGTNNTCGCCGTCGATGTTCAACTCCGGCTCCCGCGCCCGCACAATTTCGAGCGCCTCCACAACCTTGTCCACCTGCTCATGTTTGCCGCTTCCCTTGGTGGAGAAACTGAGCAGCGCCACGGCCGGCTCCGCGCCGATCAGTACGCGCGTGCTCTCCGCCGTGGCGATGGCGATATCGGCAAGCTGCCCGGCGGTAGGCTCGATCACCACGGCGCAATCCGCGAATGCCATCAGGCCCTGGTGTCCCAGCGACAGGTCTTGCAGCGCCATAATGAAGACGCTCGAAACCAGGCGCACGCGCGGATCGGGGCCGACGCAGTGCAATGCCGCCCGCACGGTTTCCGCGGTGCTGTTGACGGCTCCGCCCACGCTGCCATCGGCATCGCCCGCGCCCACCATCAGGGAGGCGAAGTACAGCGGGCGCCGGGCAATCTCGGCGGCCTCCACCTGGGTCACGCCTTTGGCGCGCCGCCGTTCGTAGTAGAGGGCCGCGTACTTGGCGGANNCCGCGGCCTGGAGCACGCGTGGGTCGTTTCCTTCCGGGAAAACGATGGTCTTTTTGAGTTTGCGGGCGCGCGTGATGAGCCCCGTCATGAAGAGTTGCGCAGATTCGGGAATGGCCGGTACCTCTCTTGAAAGCTGAGTCTAACAGGTGGCGCGAGGCGGGTGCACGGGCGGAGTGTGGGAGCGGTTGCCGCAATCCACGCGTCGGCAGCCTCGATACGGCGGCCATTCGTTCTGGCTGCGACCATCACACCGGCCCACCTCAGGATCAAGTCGCGGGAAGAAGGTACTGACGCGAAACCCTTCCTGAACTCCTGGAATCGCTGGACCCGGCCGGCGCCCGCGCTCGACTGTCGCTCTTGAAGAGAGATGAAACGACGTCCGTGTCGACTACAACGGGCGTCATGCCGCGCGGTCAGACCGATCATGTCCGCGCCACTCGTGAAGTCCTCAATGGACTCTTCTTCCGGCCAGAAATCGCCGAGCAGCTCTGCCGGGTCCGAGAACTCCTGAAGTCACCCAGTGTTTCGGAGGCGCCGAGGGATCAGACTGAGCCACCGCTTGGCAAGAGCAAGTTTAGCCACGGATGAACACGGATAAACACGGATAAAACAAGGTCTTTCTCATCGGTGTTCATCGGTGTTCATCCGTGGCCATTCCTGTTCTTGGCTCGACCCGAGATTTGCGCCGCGAGGTCCTTTGCCATTATGTGCCATTTTTGACACAATACGGATTGGTCGACCGTTCCAAAAAGCTCCCGGCGTTCTTCTATGAATCCGCCCTGGGCAGGCGGCCGTGCGGGAGTGGATACTGGGGCTCTCCTTGGAGGACCGCAAATTGGTCGGCCGGGACATTCAGAAGGTCGAATTCGGTTGGCCGCTCGGCATGCCCTATTGTCGCAGTCTCGGCGATGGTCTGTGGGAGGTACGGAGCGACCTGACTGATGGAAGAATCGGGCGGGTGATTTTCTGCGTCGCGAGGGAACGCATGGTGCTGCTGCACAGCTTGGTCAAGAAAACGCAGAAGACTCCGGCCCGGGATTTGAGACTGGCGCTCAAGCGTATGAAGGAGGTGCTCTGGTGACGCGCAAGAAAGGCAAGGTTGGTTCCTCTTTTGATAGCTTTCTGGCCGAACAAGGCATTCTGGATAAGAAAAAACCTTGTTTTATCGGCGTTCATCTGCGTTCATCGGCGGCTAAACTTGTTTCTGCGATGCGGTGGCTCGGCCTGATTCCTCGGCGGCCCCAAAATGCCGGATGACCTCAGGAGTTCGGAGTCTCGACCCGGTAGGCAGGAGTGCCGGCGCCACATCGCCACTGCGGACACTGTAAAGTTATTCTTGCGCGGTCCCTTACCATCTGAAATGAGTTTCGCGGACAGAAACCAGCCAACAGCTTCTTCACTGCAATGGAATGCGGAACTTGACGCCCGCGCCGCGGCCGGGGCGCGATTCCAGGAGCAAGTCGGCGTTCAGGCCCCGCGCCCGCCGCTTCAGGCTGGCCGGACCCAGGCGGAGCAGTTCCAACTCTTCCAGCGAGTAAGTGCCGGCAAAGTTGAAGCCGTGGCCGTTATCGTCCACCGAAATCTCCAGGCCGCGATCGGTTTTTTCCATGGCCACCGCCACACGCGTCGCACTGGCGTGCTTCTGAACGTTGTGCAGCGCTTCGCGCAACATCTGCAGAACCTCCATGGTCACCTCCGGCGGTAAGCCCACGGGGGTAGCGGCGCTGACAAATGTCACCGGAATCCCGCTTTCCTTCTGGAAAGATTCGGCGGTGCGGCGCAGAGTCACCACCAGATTGCCGCCATCGATATCCACGGGGCGCATACTGTGCAGGAAGGTGCGCAGGTCGCGGACCTGGGATTGCGCCAGGGCCTGCAATTGCTTGAGGTCCTGCATACCGGAATTGGTATCGCGTTCGAAAAGCTTGCGCAGGATCTCAAGCCGCATCTGCAAACTAATAAAGCTTTGCAGCGGACCATCGTGAAAATCGGCGGCGATGCGCTGGCTTTCCTCTTCGCGAGCCTTCTCGGCGGCTTTTTGCGCCGCGTCCAACCTACCGGTCAGTTCGTCCGTGAACGCTTTCTGGCGACGTTTGTATACCGCGAAACCACAGGCCAGCACGCCTGCCACCACCACCATCGATTCCAGAACATACACTTCCGGATTGGGCAAAACAGCGCAGAAAATGGCCGAGCCGGCGGTAATAACCGCCACTTCCACGGGGCCGAAGAAGACCAGCGCTTCGCTCAGTAAGTAGAGAAAGAAGGCGGCCGCCAGCCACTCCATAGGTCCCCCGCCGAAATAGACCACAATCAGGAAGTAGACCGTATCGGCAAACAGCGCCAACATTCCCAGCAGACCGCGCTGTACGCCGCGAATTGCCGCCACCACACTGGCCACCAGGAACACCGCCAGCAGCGCGGCCGCGGGCGAGAGGCGCGCGGAAGACACGCCCGCCATGATCGCGGCGACAGCGGCCAGCAGGACGCGCACCCAGCAGAGATGCCGCGTCCACGGGAAGTCGGTGGTATGCATCACGCCATTACTTCCGGTATAAGTAGAGCGTGTGGCTGCGCCCTTCGCCGTCGTCGGCGATATTCTCCACCTTATCGGGCGTCCAATTCGTGAATTCGAAATCGTGGGCCACCACACGCGCACCCTTTTTCAATTGCAGATCGAGCAGGGGTTGGACCTTGTCGATAAATCCCGGCAACAGGTATACAGTAACCAGGTCGGCTGAACTGTAGTTCTGCTTGAGCAGATCGCCATTGACGATGTGCGCGTTCTTTTCCAGGTGAAGCTTGCGAATCTTATCCTCGCTCAGCTTACAGAGGTCCTTGTCCAACTCGATACCGACGGCATCGGCATGAAATTTCTGCGCGGCCATGACGATGATCCGGCCATCGCCCGAACCCAGATCATACACCTTCTCGCCGGCTTTGAGGCCGCCTAACTGCAGCATCTTATCCACAATCGTCTCGGGGGTCGGATAATACGGCGCCAGTTTTTCGGCGTCACCGCTCTGGGCCGGAACTAAGCTGCAAAATGCAAGCGTCAGCAAGGCGATTCTTCGCATAAAACCTCAGCGATGTGCGAACCTATACAATTCCCAGGGCAAGGAACCCCATTCCGATTTTCCACCCCATTTGTGGAAAAGGCTGTGGAAAACCACCCCTTCCGGGGGGCCAACCACACGTTGCGTAATAGCTTTGTGACATTCTGCACCCTTATTCAGCAAACCTGCGTTTCACATCCTTAACTGCTTGCGGAAAAGGTTGTTGGGAGTTCGCGACAGCGGCGTTTCGCGGCCATCTGCTAGACCCAAACCTTCTCCAGGGGCACGCCCCGCTGGCACATCTCGCATTGTGCCGCATCGGCATAGTAACTAGCCTCCAGTTTGGCCAGATAGTACAGCGGAAGCGATCCGAAATTCAGGGTTTTTGGAGTCGGTTGGTAGATAATCACCGCCAGGCCGACCACAATAGCGCCGCGCGCCTCCAAGAGTTTCTTGAGTTCGGCGAGATTGTTGCCGGTGCGCAGAATGTCGTCCACCAGCACCACTTGTTCACCCTTACACGGTTCCAGAAACTGGCGGAACCGCAATGGCTCGTCGTGCTGGCGCTCGGCCCAATAGACCTGATTGGCGCGCAAAGCTTCACAGACACCATAGGCCACCGGCAATCCCCCGGTCATGGGCGTGACGATGGAGAGGTCTTTCACGGCGGCGCGAATTTCCGGATGAGCGCGCAGCAGGCGGCTCAGTCCTACGGCGAGCATGCGCTGGTACTGGTAGTAACGCAGAGCCAGCGGCACCTGCAGGTATTCGTTGGAATGCATGCCCGTGGGGTACTCGAAATGACCGTCACGCAACGCGCCGGTTTCCCGCAAAACGGTCACGACTTCATCTTGTGTGGGGATCAGATGCATCGTTAGCTGGCTCCATGGCCCGTGAGCACGCGTGGAATGGTCTGCAACAGAATCTTCCAGTCGAGCGACAGGGACCAATTATCAATGTACTGCATATCCATCTTCATCCAGGTTTCAAAATCCACATTGTCGCGCCCGGAGATGGCCCAGAGGCAGGTGAGGCCGGGCCGCATGCGCAGGCGGCGCCGCTGCCAGCACTTATACTGGTCCACTTCGCTGGGCACCGCGGGCCGCGGACCCACCAGCGACATATCGCCGCGCAGCACGTTCCACAATTGGGGCCACTCATCCACCGAGAATTTGCGCAGTAGACCGCCGACCGCGGTGAGCCGCGGATCGTCCGGAATCTTGAAGACCACGGTGTCGCGCGTGTTGAGGTGGGCCACTTGAGACTTGAGCTCTTCGGCATTTTCCACCATGGAGCGGAACTTGTAAAACACGAAGCGCCGGCCGTTCAGCCCGCAGCGCACCTGCCGGAAAATTGCCGGACCGGGCGAAGTGAGCCGGATGAGCAGCGCAATCAGCCCCATCAGGGGCGAGAGCACCAGCAGGCCGGCCGCCGCAATGACCACGTCGATGGCGCGCTTGGCCAGCAACTGGACCTCATCGCAGGGGGCGGCCGAAAAAGTCAGCAGCGGCGTCTCGCCGAAGCGGTCCAGGGAGACGGTGCTGTTGACGTGGGGGAAGAAGTCCACGGCGACGCGCGTGCGCACGCCTTCTTCGTCGCAGAGCAGGAAGACTTCCTCCAGATTCGCCAGGCTCTCGCTGCCCACCGCAAAGATGATTTCGTCCACCACGTGCTCGCGCAGAATGGAAGGCAGTTCGCTCACGGGCCACACCTTATATAACGAATCGAGCGCGATTTCGGCCGGTGGGTTGGCCTCCTCGCTCAGGAATCCGCGCAGCCGCACATCGTACTCGGTGGACGTTTCGAGCGCTTTGGCCAGCCGGATGGCCCGTTCGCCGGTGCCCGCGACCACCACCTGATGGGGCGCCACGAATTCGCGCCGCAGGACGCCCACCAGACGGCCCGCGGTAAGCCGGAACAGCAGCAGCAGCACCCAGGTATACGCGGACAGCAGCAGCAGGAACGGGCGGCTCAACTCCAGGCGCAGGACGTACTCGAATACCACCAGGCACACGGCGCCGTAAACGCACTGCCGGAAGGTGTCGCGCAAGATGATGCGGGGATGGCCGGAATCGAGCTTTTCGTAGATTTCGAGCCACAGCGCAATCACCACCCAGGCGACCAGAGCGGAGCCCAGGACCAGCGCCCGCTGTTGCGCGGTGAGAAAGAACTGGCGTTCGAGCGGCAGGAAGGTGCGGGTCCGGTAAGCTGCTTCAAAAGCTAAGGTGGCCAGCAAAATATCGGATAGCCCGAACAAAACACGGGCCTTACGCTGCCGAGAGAACATCCGGCTTCAGCATAGCACGTGGTGCTAATTCGGGGACAGGCTACATAACCTCGAAATACAGTCGGACAATCAGCCGGCGAGTGCCCCGACGGTATTTCGAGGTTATGTAGCCTGTCCCCGAATTAGCCCAGGAGCTCCAGGACTTGACTCCGCATCCCCTCACACCTATTATTTAACGGCCCAGGGGGGATCAATGAATCTATCGCGAGCTTTCGTTCTAGGTGCGCTCACTGCCGGGGTGTTGGGGGCACAGCCGACATATCACGTCACCGATCTGGGAGCCCTGACAGGCACGTCCAGCACTTCCACCGGGATAAGCGGCAACGGAAGTTACGTAACCGGCTACTTCAGGAACGGCAGTGTCACTCACGCATTCAGCTACAGCAGTTCCGGCGGGGCGGTCGACTTGGGAGCGCTGGGGGCCAACAGCTTTGGACTGGCCATCAACAACAGCGGTCAGGTCGCTGGTTATGCGGTGGTCGGCACCAACGATATCGCATTTTTGTATACCGGCGGCGTAATGAACGCCCTGGGAACTCTGGGAGGGCTTGACAGCTTCGGTTATGGCATCGGCAATTCCGGCCAGGTGGTAGGCTACTCCCAGCCGACCGCGAATTTCCATCAGTATGACGCCTTCCTTTATAGCGGCGGAACCATGCAGGATTTGGGCTTGCCGCCGGGCGGAACTTCGAGCTACGCATACGCCGTTAATGACAGCGGCGAGATTGCCGGCTATTACACTCCCGACAGCGCCACCACCCATGCATTCACTCTGGTCGGAGGAACGTTCACGGACCTGGGCACGCTGAACGGAACGGCCAGCGGCACTACCAGTAGCGCCGCCGCCCTCAGTTCCAATGGTCTGGTGGCGGGCTCCTCCAATCGTGCCGACGGGAGCACGCACGCGTTCCTTTACACCGGCGGCCACATGGTGGATCTGGGGACGCTGGCCAGCACGGTCAGCAGGGCTGGCGGCGTCAACTCCAGCGGCGATGTGGTGGGCGAGTCTTTCTGGAGCGGATCGGGCTTCCATGGCTTCCTGTATCACGGCGGCACGCTGCTGGACCTCAACAACCTGCTCGATTCCGCTTCGACAGGCTATACCATCGGGGACGGGACCGGCATTAGCGACAATGGGGCCATCGTTGCGACCGGCACGGTCCCCGGCGGAGCGAGCCACGCCCTTTTGCTCACGCCCGCTTCGGTCAGTCCGCAGACCATTACGTTCGACGCGATCCCCAACCAGATCTTTGGAATCTCGCCATTCCCCATCGCCGTTGAGGCCAGTTCCGGGCTCCCGGTCACCCTCGCCTCCACCACCCCGGCAGTGTGCAAGAACGCGAGCGGACTGGTCATGCTGCTGAGCGCGGGAACCTGCTCCATCAAGGCCACTCAGACGGGCAACGTCAGCTTCAGCGCAGCCGCTCCGGTACCCAGGAGCTTCACCGTGAGCCTGGCAAATCTATCGGGAACGCTGAAGGCGGCCACGGGCAGCCCGTTTCAGGTGGGAACCGAGCCGCGTTCCGTAGCGGTGGGAGACTTCAACGGCGATGGCATTCCGGACATGGCCACGGCAAACTACCACGACAACACCGTGACGGTGCTGCTGGGAAATGTCTCGGGCGGCTTCACGGCAGTCACGGGCAGCCCGTTTACTGTAGGAACAAATCCTCAATCCGTGGTGGTGGGGGACTTCAACGGAGACGGCTATCAGGACCTGGCGGTGGCAAATTCCGGTAGCGACAACGTAACCGTGCTGCTGGGGAACGGCTCGGGCGGCTTCACACCGGCCGCGGGCGGCCCGTTTACCGTGGGGACAAATCCTCAATCCGTGGCGGTGGGAGACTTCAACGGGGATGGTATCGAGGACCTGGCCACGGCGAATTTCGGCGCCGGTACCGTCACGGTGCTGTTGGCCAATGGCTCGGGCGGCTTCACGGCAGCTACGGACAGCCCGTTTACGGTGGGGTCGAGCCCTTATTCCGTCGTAGTAGGGGACTTCAACGGAGATGGCATTCCGGATCTTGCCACGGCCAATTCCGGCGGCAACAACGTAACCGTGCTGCTGGGGAATGTCTCGGGCGGCTTCACGGCGGCCACGGGCAGCCCGTTTGGAGTGGGAACGACGCCCTATTCCGTGGTGGTGGGGGACTTCAGCGGAGACGGTTTTCCAGATCTTGCCACGGCAAACTACGGCGGCAACAACGTGACCGTGCTGCTGGGGAACGGCATGGGCGCGTTCACACCGGCCGCGAATGGCCCGTTCACGGTGGGAGCGTCTCCGTTTTCCGTTGTAACAGCGGACTTCAACGGCGATGGCATTCCGGACCTCGCCACGGCCAATTACGGTGGCGGCAACGTCACCGTGCTGCTCGGCGGAAAAGTCTCCACCACCTCGGTATTGAGCACGACCGCGCCGGCGACCATCTTCGTGGGCCAGTCCGTACCGTTGACGCTGACCGTATCCGATACGGCCCCGGCATTCTACGCCCTTGCCGGTACGGCGACGTTCCTGGACGGAGCCACGGTTCTCGGTACGGCGAGCCAGACCGGCAGTCCCTACACATTCAGCGCCAATCTCGGCGCCGGCAACCATACGCTGACGGCGACGTATGGCGGAGGCGGAGGGAGCCTGCCTTCCACCAGCAACAGCATCGCGATTCTGGCTCTGTCCTTGTGCGACGTCAATCGGGATCAGAAAACCGACATCATGGACGTACAGGATGTCATCAACCAGGCTCTCGGCAAGATGCAGGCGACTAATGATTTGAATAGCGACGGAGCGGTCAACGTGGTGGATGCCCAAATCGTAATCAACGCGGTTCTCGGTCAGGGCTGTTTGGCAAGCTAGGCTATTTCGGGGACAGGCTACATAACCTCGAAATACAAATTCAGAAATCCTGATGTCGCCCCGCAATTTCTGCCTGGCCGGGGAAAATGGGCTGAGCCATTCCTTTCGATGGCGACAGGTTGGCAGGTGGGGCAGGCGGTGNNTCTGAAATCGGTGAGAGCCGAGTTTCGAGGTTATGTAGCCTGTCCCCGAAACTCAGTTGAAATTCATCCCGCACATACCGGGATTGCAGCACTGCCCGCCGGCACAGGGCGGCGTCTCGGGGGACTTCGAGGGTCCGTTGGCGTGCGCCGCGAAGGTGGAGTACTCCTGCTTCAAATGCTTCTTGCCGCACGACGGACATTCCGTCTCCGGCGCATCGGCAACCCGGCGCACCAGCTTCTCAAACTTGGTACCGCAATCCTGGCAAAGGTATTCGTAGATCGGCATAATGTCCTATTCCATTATAAGGGTACAAATCCGATCCATAACGCCACGAATGTCGGAGGGGGACCCGTTGTAGTTGTTCACCAGCACCGAGAACGCTACCCACCGCCCGGCAGGCCGTTCCGCGTAGCCCGAGAGCGCGCTGACGTGCGAAAGGGAGCCCGTCTTGGCGTGGATTCTGCCCGCACCTGAACCGTCGCCGAACCGCGTGGCGAGCGTGCCATCCTGGCCGCCCACCGGCAGCAGCGAAATCCAATTGGCGCGCGCCGGGGAATGGTACATGTACCGTAGCAGCTTGACCACCGCAGCCGGCGTCACCAGGTCCAGCCGCGAGAGCCCCGAGCCATCGAACAGCGTATAGGCGCCAGCGTCCACCCCCACCTCGTCCAGGAACGCTCGCATCTCTTCCCAACCGGCTTCGAAGCTGCCGACGTTCCGGCGCGCCCGCGCCACCGCTCGCAAGGCCATCTCCGCGTGGAGATTCTGGCTCACCTTATCGGTAATCCGCAGGTCCTCCAGGAATGGCGCCGACGTGTGCCGCGCCAGTTCCGTGCCGGCGTCCGGCGGCGCGGCCGGCCCCTGCGTCAGGTCGGCGACATCGTGGGCGTACAGGTGCCGCGCGACAGCCGGGCCCGCCACCGTAATCCCCCGCCGCTCCAGCAGTTCGCGCAGCGCCTTGGCGGCATACCGGGCCGGGTCCTCGATGCCCAGAAGCAGGTCTTCCCCCCGATCGCGAAGGGGAATAGCGCCCCAGACGCGCAGTTCCAGGCTGCCCGGCACACGGTCGACGCGGATGCCCCGCGCGCCGCCTGCCGCCACCGTCCGGGTACGGTTGTCGAGGCTGTAATATTCCACCGGAGGGTTCAGCGCCAGCACTGCCAGGTCGCCCACACGGGCGCCCGGCCGGACGTTGAGGGTGAAGGTATTGTCGTTGATGGCCAGGGCCGAGACGGGTGCCCCGTCATCGGAGAGCGGATCGTCGATGGCCCATCCCGTGGCGTAAGGCTGCCACACATACCAGGTGTCGTCGCCCACAATGCCGCCATCAATGCGCTTCACGCCGCGTGCCGCCACCTGGTCCGCCAGCTCTTCGAGGACCGCCAGCGGGTTGCCGGTAACGGGCCCCGGGCGGTAGGGAATCGGCCGCGCGGAAAGGTTGGGATCGCCGCCGCCTGCCAGCCGCAGATCGCCTGGAATACGGCCGTCGGAGCCGGGCGGCTGGTCCGCCATCACGCGTGTCCGGAAAGTGAAATCGGGCCCCAGACGGGTGAGCGCCAGGGCGGTGGTGAAAAGCTTGGCATTGGACGCGGGAACGAAATAATGGCCGGCATTCTGGCGGTACAGCGTCTTCCCGCTGGCGAGGTCCAGAATCTCGATCCCCCAGAATGCCGTGCGGGCGGCGGGCGAGGAGGCGATGAGACGCTCGATACTCTCCGGCAGGGAGGCTGCGGTCACGCTGGCGGCCAGGGCCAGCGACAGCGCCAGCCCCGGAACGGCGCGCTTCATCTTCCCGTAACCTTCGATTCCAGCCAGATCAGCAGAATCAGCACCATCACCATGCAGGTGCCCGTCAGCGGAATGCCCACCACCACTCCCACGCCCCACACCGAGGCGGCGTATCCCAGACTGGCCGGAGCCAGCAGCCCTCCCACCAGGGCGAAGGAGAAGATGCCATTGAAAAATCCCGGGTGATAGTAGGGAAAACGGCGGCCGATGGCCTCGGAGACCAGCGGGAAGACGCTGGCGTACCCGCATCCCAAAAACACCGCGCCGGTGGCCGCTCCGAATCCGTTATCGGTGAAGTAGAGGATGACGCAGCCGAATATCGCCGCCGCTGCGCTGCCCAACAGCAGGCGGCTGTGGCGCACGTGGGGGAGGATGGCGGCCGAGGCCAGGCGTCCGGCCATCAGCGCGAACCAATAGAGAGCCAGATCCCCGAGGGCGGCCGCGGGACTTAAGCCGATCCGCCGGATCAGCAGCAGCGGCAGCCATCCGGCGATCGACAATTCGTTGCCGAACTGAAAAAACAGCAGCAGGGCGAACAGCACCGCGCCCAGGCTCTTGAAGTCCTGAAATGCCTGGCTAATGGTGGGATGAGCGCCTTCGGGGAGCGCCTGGTAAGTCTCGCGGGAATACATCACGGCAAAGATCGCGGGGACGATCGCCATGAAAAGCAGGATTTTGGGCACCGTGTAGGCATAAAAAGTGCCGGCCACCAGAAGAGTGGCGGCCATGCAGCCCAAACCGTACCACACACCACCCAAGTTGACCGTGTCGGCGGAATCGGCCTGGTAGTTCCGCGAAATGGCATAGAACAGAGCCATGTTGAGCAGGCCCGCGCCGATACCCAGGCTGACCATGCCGGCAGCCCGCCACCAGGCGGAAAGCGGAGGCGAAACCAAGGCCAGGTAGGCCAACGACACGCAGCAAAGGGAGCAGGCAAATACCAGCAGGAACGACACGCCCCGCCGGGCCATGATCCGCCGCGCAAACAGCGCGGCCGCCACAATACCCAGCGCCATAGTCAGGAAATAATTGCCGACGGCCACAAAATCCGACGGATCGCGGTGGTATCCCCACGCCGGCAGAATGGCTCCCAACAGAGCCAGTACAAAGCCCGACAGCAGGAAGCCGGCTAAGGCTTTCCCGCCTCCGGCAGGGACTTCTGTGGCTAAGGAAGGCTCGGAATCCACAGGTACGATTGTACCGTTTTCACTTGTTGCTCAGGGATGCTCCCGACCGCACGAGTGAGCCAATTTTCGGAAAGCGGTAGAGGAAACTACCGAAATCGGGAGGAATCCGCAGGTCGTTCGATAGCTTTCAACCTCTTACGAATGGCCCCCCGATTGCTTTTGGGCTCATACAGGGTTCTAGAGGATTGCTCGACTTTGGTGATGTTGCCTCCCGGAGGTAATCGCCGCCCAGCCCCGGAATACCATCCGCCGGCGCGGGGTTTTTTTTGTTTGCTACACTGAGTTTTCTCAAATCATGCCGGGATTGTACGCTCGATGGATGGACCGCTGGGAGCGGAAGCTGGCCACTCGCGACACCAATCGCGTTGTCCGCCCTTTTGAATGGGGCACCGACTGGCTGCATGGAATCGGCTTCCCCTCCTGCCCCGCCGAAGCCAACGGCAACGCCGCCGATTGCGTGGGCCGCTTCGCCGACGAGGCCCTGGCCCATTCCGACCGCTTCTTNNTGGTTTCCGGCTCCCCAACACCAACGGCGGGCCCTCGTGGTGCTGCCTCAATGGAATTCCGACGCGGGCGGCCACGTGGGCCTGGCGAAGCTGCTCAACCGTTTCGGCATCAGCGCTTTGCGGATGACCATGGCATACCACGCGGAACGNNCGCACCATCCACGCCGCGCGGCAGTCCGTTATCGACGTGCGCGCGTCGATCGACTGGCTGGTGGCGCAAGGCTACCAGCGGATCGGCATCCTGGGCACCAGCCTGGGATCGTGCATGGCGTTTATTGCGGCCGCTCACGATCCGCGCATTAAGGTGGGCATCTTCAATCACGTCTCCATGTATTTTTCGGATGTGGTCTGGACCGGCCTGTCCACCCAGCACGTGCGCCAGGGGTTCGGCGAGGTGGTGAGCCAGGACGACCTGCGGCGTTACTGGGCCATGATCAGCCCGGCCAGTTATCTGCAGCGTATGCAAGGGCGGGACATGCGCAACCTGTTGATCTGGGCGCGGCACGACACCAGTTTCTTGCCGGTATATTCCAAACAGGTCCTCAGCTCGTTCCGCGAGTTAGGTTTGCCGCATGAGGTTTTCACCTTGCCTTGCGGGCACTACACCACGGGCCAGTTTCCTTTCAAGCTGATGGACGGCCTGGCGATGTGCCGATTCGCCGCGAGAAACATGTAACTCAAACAGCACATGACCCTTAACGCCCGGCCCCGGGAAATTTCTATTGACAGATTCGCTTCTCCATGAGAGCATAAATCCATCACTGGAAAAGGAGGTGGTCCAGCATAATGGAAAGTAATATACGACCGCGAGAGGTGGCCGACTGTTGAAGT
>PLRZ01000279.1:0-21813 GCA_003164075.1 Bryobacterales bacterium
GGAGCCGCTGGATTGCGCGCCGCGACGATTTTCCGACGCCTTTTTCGGCACTCCCTTAAGGGGTGGGGGGCAAGGCGGGTTCGCCGCAACAGCCACTGAAGTCAAACACACAGTCTCGGCGCTGACTCAAGCTTCTCCACTGACTACTTCCCCGACCGGCAGTGCCGCAGGCGCACCAAGGCAGCCAACAGCCCTCTACTGACAACTGCGCAAATCGCTCGTTGCAGTCAGTTGCTCCATGGACCGCGCCTCGACGCGGCACCCGTGCTGAATGCTGACCGCTGAAAGCCCGCGGCGAAGCCGCGTCGTGAGACCCTTCACAAACCCGCCGTCCCCCTCACCCCACGCACTCCCGCAGCGCTTCCAGCGTGACCTCCGCAGTCTTCCGCCAGGAGAACTCCGCCGCGCGACGCGGGCCCGCCGCGCTCAATCGCCGCCGCAACGCCTCATCCCCGGTAATCCGCCGCAGCGCCGCCACCATCGCACCGACATCGCGCGGATCGAACCGCAACGCCGCGTCTCCTGCGATACCGGCAATCGGCTCGATGTCCGAGCACGCCATGGGCACGCCCGCAGCCATCGCTTCCACCACCGGAATCCCAAAGCCCTCGAACAGCGAGGGGTACACGAAAGCCCAGGCGCGGGCATACAGATCGTGAAGCTCGTGGCGCGGAATCCAGCCGGGGAAATCCACTACGCCGGCAAGACCCAACCGCTCGCGCAGATCGTGCAGCGGGCCTGTGAAGAAGCCGTGCAGCCCGCACACCGTCAGACGAAACTCAGGCCGCTCGCGGTGGAATTCCGCAAACGCGCGCAATAGGCCATCCAGATTCTTGTGCGGATGCAAGGTGGAAACCGCCAGCAGAAATGGTTCCGGACGGCGCCGCCCGGCCAGTTCGAAGAAGATTGGGTCCACGCCCAGCAGCGCCACCCGCACGCGGTCCGCGGGCAGCCGGTAATGCTGCCGCACGTCGTGCGCCGCGGCGGGCGAACCGGCCAGCAGCAGGCGCGAAACATGCGCCGACCCGAAGAGCAGCATTTTCCAGAACGGCAGATCGAACCAGCGGAAATACTCCGGATGGCGGATGTGCTGCAAATCGTGAAACACCGTGACCTGCGGACATCCGGCGAACAGCGGCGCGGTGAAGCCGGGATTCAAGAGCACGTCGAGGTCGAGCCGCGCGGCCGCCAGCGGTAGCGCCACCTGTTCCCACAAAATGCGGACGGGACGCGACGCCGCATGGATAGGCTGCGGCATGTCCGTGAAGTTGGCGCGCGCGGGCGTAAGGCCGGGCCCGGTTTCGCGATTGGTGAATACGAAGTATCGGTTGACCGTGTCCGTCGCCGCCAGCGCGGCCAGCAACCCGCGCAGGTAAATCTCCGTGCCGCCCACGCCGCCGGGGATCAGAAAGAGGGCATTGACGCCGATGCGCAACGGGCGCATGTTACTTCTTATTGGAATTGGCGCGCAGTTCATTCGTCACGGCCTTCAGGAACTGTTGCGCCCGCGTATTGCCGGGGTCGAGTTCCAGGGCGCGCCGAAAGTCCTGGATGGCATAGACCCATTCGTTGTTCTTGGTGTGCACCACGCCGCGATAGACGTAAGTGTCCGGGAAATTGGAGTCCAGCCTTTCGGCGACGTCCAGAGCCGCCAGCGCCTCGGGCCACTTTTCGAGTTTGCCGTAGACCATGCCGATCTGCGAATAGACTTGCGCCGTGGGTTGCCACAGGGCCGACTGTTGCAGCTTTTCGAGGGCCGGCTGGAGTTGGTTGAGGCCATCGTAAGTCAGCCCCCAATCCAGCAAAAGGTCGCCGTCGGAAGGGTGTAACCGGGCAGTCTTTTCGAATTCCTGAAGCGCCTCGTCGTAGCGTTGCGCTTTGTAATAGGCGAAGCCGAGCTGGAAGTGCGGCCGCCACGCGCCGGGCGATTTGCGGGCCGTGTCCTGCCACAGCGTCAACTCATCGGACCACACCTCCGCGCGGGCATGCGTCACAAAGGCCGCCAGCAGCACCACGGCCAACGCGCCGGCGGCCAGCGCCTGGCGATCCACTTTGACGCGCGCCAGCACGTCCACCACGATCAGCAGCAGGCCGAGCATGGCGAAGTAGAGGCGACGCTCGGCCACGGGATCCCGAATCGGCAGAATTGAGGACGTGGGCGCCAGTAGAATCAGAAACACCAGGAAGCCGTAAGAGGCCAGGGGGTACCTGCGGCGGAGCATCCACGCGGCCGCCACCAGCGCCAGCAGGATTGCCAGCCAGATAATGGCGCCGTGCTCGAGGACCGTGTGCGAAATGGGGAAGTCCCAATCGAGCGTCAGGTTCGCGGGCCAGAGGAACATTCCCAGATACACGAAAATAGCGCGCCACTGGGTGAAGAAATATTGGTACCACGTGAAATCCTTGAGTCCGAATCCAGCCGTAGTGGCGTGGGTGATCAGGCGCCAGAAAAATGCCAGTCCGCCCGCCGAGGCCGCCGCCATGGGCACGTAGATTTTCCAGTTGCGCCGAATGCCTTCCCAACGGGAGCCCGGACTCCACCAGAAGTCCGTCAGCAGCAGCAGCGCCGGTAGCGCGATGGTGTCTTCCTTGGCCGTCAGCGCCGCGCCGAACAGCAGCAGCACAGCCAATGCCGTCTTCCATCCCGCGGCGCTTTCGCGCCGGTACAGGAATACCGTGAACGCGGAAAATGCCAGCATCACGCTGAGCGCGTCGGAGCGGCCCGCCACGTAGGCCACCGCTTCCGTCTGCGCCGGATGTAGCAGGAACAATGCCGCCGCGATGCCGGCCAGCAAACCGCGGCGCGATTCGCCTATGTTGGCCCACGCCAGCAGCCGGCGCACGATGAAAAACACCAGGCCCGTGGTGACGCAGTGAATGAGGACGTTCAAGAAGTGGTACCACCACGTATCGTCGGGCGAGAGGCGCGCGCTGATCCAGTAGGTGGCCATGAGCAAGGGGCGCTGCGAGTGGAGAAATGCGGTGAGCGGCTGCGCGGAGATGTCCCCGACCGCGAAGGGCAGAAAATTGTCGTCGAACAAAAAGGGCCCGCTCATGGAGGGCCAGTACGCCCACAGCGCCACGATTGCCGCGGCCAGCGCCGCCAGCGCGAAGTAATGCCACTGCGGACGCACCGCTGGCGCCGCGACGGCGACCGTCGGCGGCGCGCCACCCTTGCGACCTTCCCGTTTCTTATTCTTCATGGGACTCCAGGCTGTGGATGTGGTATTCCAGAATGGCCACGCGCTGCGCTAACGCCACGTTATCGTCGCGCAGATGCGAAATGATCACTGAGAATCGGAAAAACATAATCAGAAACAAGGCGCCCGAGATCAGGAAGAGGGTCAGCGGAGTATCCGGCACACCGCTCCAGCGGGTGATGACCTCCAGCACCGGCCGGCTGCGCGAGAGCACCAACATGGCCACGCCGGTCGCCAGCCAGCTCACCGAATACTCCACGCGAATGTGCGCGCGGCGCACGGAAAACAGCACCATGATCAGCAGCAGGATGCTCAGTACGGTGGTCACATTCAATAAACGGTCCATCTATCCTCCCGCTCCGGCGCCCGGCCCGGGCTTGGCGCGGCGCAACCGGCGGTCATACTTCAGGATATTCACGAAAACGCCCAGCAGCACGTGGACGATGTAATAGAGCGATACGCGGGCCGTAATCGACGAGCGGCCGGTGAGACGCGGCAGCATCTTGACGGGCACTTCCTCGAAGCGGAAACGGCGCCGCTGCAGCACCACCAGCGCCTCGATTTCCGGATATTCCAGCGGAAAACTGCGGCTGAAGACGCCCAGCGCGCTGCGGTTCACGCCCACGAACCCCGACGTGGGGTCGTACACCGGCTTGCCCAGAATGGGACGCAGCACCAGCCGGAAAAAACGTATCCCCAGCGACCGCACCGCACCCGTGCTCTGTCCGTTCCGCGCCACGAAGCGCGATCCGATGACCATTTCGCAGCCCGACGTCTGCAACCGTTCGAGGATGCGCGGGATGTCGCGCGCGTCGTGCTGGCCGTCGCCATCCACGCGAATGACGTACTGAAATCCCAGCGAGTAGGCCAATTTGTAGCCCGCCTGCACGCATCCGCCCAGGCCCAGATGATGCGGCAGCGGGAGCACTTCGGCGCCCGCCTGGCGGGCCGCGGCGATGGTGTCGTCGCGCGAGCAATCGTCGATCACCAGCACCGGGACTCCGGGAACGCTGTCATGTACGGCCTCGACCACGCGGGCAATGGCGCCCACTTCGTTGAATGCCGGCACGATCACCAGCAGGGAATCGGGACCCTCGGCGCGGATCATAGCGCCGCCACCTTCCGGGCGGTGATGGAGTGGGCGCGCAGGAGGCGCCGGAAAATGGCCGGCGTGATGCGGGCGCGGCGGCGGATCTGGCGGCGCTCGCGCCACNNTGGCCTTCCAGCAGGTACCAGGCGTGCCATAAATAGCGCGCCAGCGTGGCGAACGGCGCGGCCAGCAGCATGCCGGCGGGAAAACTCTTCACCAGCACGAACAGGCGATTACGCTCCACGTAATACGCCTTCAGCGGAGACGCGCCGCCGGCCGAATGCGAGTAGTGGTGCTCCACCACGGCCTCGGGAACATAGAGGCACTTCCAACCGGCCCAGCGGGCGCGCAGGCCGAGATCGGTATCTTCGCAATAGAGAAAGAAGCGGCTGTCGAAAGTGCCGATTGCGTCCAGCATGGCGCGCCGGTAGAGCGCGGCCGAGCCGCTGGGAAAGAGCGTCTCCTCGGCNNGCCGTTCGATGGCGGCGAGCAACGCTTCGATCCATCGCGGGTGCGCCGCCGCATCGTCGTTCAAGGTGGCCAGATAGGGAGCCGTGGAGGCATCGAAACCCTGGTTGATGGCGGCGCCGAAGCCGAGGTTGCGGCCATTTTCGATTACGCGCACCCCGGCTGCCACGCCGTTGCGGCGCACCAATCCTTGACCGCTGTTGTCGACGACGATCACTTCAAAATCCCGCCGCGTCTGGCGAGCGAGGGATTCGAGGCACTCCGCGAGTCTCGAATCCGCGGCCAGGGTGGGAATCACCACCGATACCAGGATGTCAGGCAATCTCCGATTTTACCGTGGTGGGGCATGCTTTAGCTTGCCCGCGCGCCCAGTGAGTGCTTAACCGATCTGGGGAAGGCCTGTCACCGGTGAACGCTCCCTAACTCTCCCTAACGGTCGCGGCTCTGTGACTAATTGCAAACATGCGGGCACTCGTCACAGAGCCGGGCCCAGAGGGCACCCCGCGAGGGAGCGTATTCCGCGCCTGTGCCACGCAATCCCCAAAACGGTTAGGCGCCGCCTGCGCTCCGCGTTATTGAAAACTTTACGTGCGCTAGGAACTGCCGATCAGCACGCCCGTAGCGAAGACCAATACACCGCCCAATCCCACTTGCAGTATCGCCGATACCGCCGAGGTCTCCATATACGTCTTGCGGATCCACGAAATCACGGCGAGTTCCGCGACTACCACGCTGATGGCCGCGGTCATGGCCGCCGTGAAGCTGGGGATCAGGAACGGCAGCGTATGGCCGATGCCGCCGAGGGTGGTCATCAGGCCGCAGATCAGGCCGCGCATCCACGGGTGGCCGCGGCCGGTGAGGCTGCCATCGTCGGAAAGCGCTTCGGCGAAACCCATGCTGATGCCGGCGCCGAGCGAGGCCGCCATTCCTACCAGGAATGCGTCCCACGGCTTGTGGGTGGCGAACGCCGCGGCAAAAACCGGCGCCAGGGTCGATACCGAACCATCCATCAGGCCCGCCAGCCCCGGCTGCACGATCTGCAAAACGAAGAGGCGGCGGCTGGCCTCGTCTTCCTTCGTGCGGACGTCGCCGCCGAGTTTGTCTTCTTCCAGTTGCCCGGCGCGGTCTTCGTGCGACCGCTCTTCCTGTGCCAGGTCGTCGAGCAACTGCCGGACGTGGGCGTCCTGGCTGCGTGCCGCCGCCTTCTCATAGAACAGCCGCGTCTCCGCTTCCATGGACGCCGCGGCATTGCGCACCGCCTCCAGCCGAAGCGGACGAATCATCCAGACGGGTTTGCGATGGACGAAGCCGCGCACGTCCTGGCGGCGAATCAGCGGAATGTGGTCGCCGAATTTCTTTTGGGAAAGCTCGATCAGCCGGCGGCGATGGCCCGACTCTTCCACCCGCATCCCATCGAAGACCGCCGCTGTCGCCGGAAAATCCTGCCGCAAGCCCTCGGCGAAGTTGGCGTAGACTTTCTCGTCCTCTTCTTCGAGAGAGATGGCCAAGGCGAGAATCTCGCGCTCGGACAAACTTTCGAAACCGCGCATGCCTATAGATTCGCACGGGGCGCCCCATGCTAGCATCAAGCCAGAATGGCTTTCGTGGATATCACCAAGCAACTGGCGCAGCAGGCGATTCAGTCGGCGATTCAGGACCCGCCGGCCGCCCCGGCGACCGACAATCCGGGCGCCGTCATGCTCAACCAGATCGGCGCCATGCAGAAGGCCCTCAAGGACGACGAAGAGCTGGTGATTTACCTGCAAAGCGGCGTGGAGAAGATCCGTGTCATGGAGATTTTCCTGCCGTCGGCGCAGGTGGCGGTGCTCACCGGCATCGATGCCAATCGGGTGATCGCGCGGGTGGTCTCGGCGGTAGCCGCGCTGCAATTGCTGGTGCGCACCGGCAAGGCACAGCCGGGCTCCAAAGCGGTTCGCATCAACCTGGTGATGCCCAAATCCGGGAAGTAACCGAAGAAAACAGAGTTTCGTTGCCATAGCGGTAGAAGAGGCCGCTGAAGATCGCGATTGGCGCCGATCCCGAGGGCCAGGGAAAGCACCGCTACGAACTCGTACGGGCAGCCTGGGTTAGACTCATGTATTGAAGCCGCCACTCATTCCCCTGGACAAAATCGAAGCGCTCGAGCCGGTGTGCCTGCGCGCTACCGTGCCGGAGAGCTATCGCGACAGCAACGGGCACATGAACGTGCGCTGGTACATCGCATTATTCGACGATGCCGGCGACACTTTGCACGACTGGATGGGACTCACGCCGGCATACCACGCGGCCCACGGCAGCGGCACTTTCGACCTGGAATATCACGTAAATTTCATTACCGAAGTGCTGCCGGGGGAAGACATCGCCGTCTATATCCGCCTGGTGGGCTACTCGCAGAAGCGCCTGCACTACGTGATGTTCCTGGTCAACACGACGCGCGGAAAGTTGGCCGCCACGCTGGAGTGCATCAACGCGTTTGCCGACCTGCTAGTGCGCCGGACCGCGCCGTGGCCGCCTGACGTCGCTGCGAAACTCGTCGCGGCCGTGGCGGCGGACGGTCAGCTCGATTGGGTGCCGCCGCTCAGCGGTGCGATGCGCCCGTAGGGCCTGCCAACTAGCCGCACCGGTGAGCTTCGCAAAACTCAGAACTCCTGATGTCGTGGAATTTGGAGTGAGCCCACAGGCGGGGCAGGCGGTGCTCGCCTGCCNNGCGGGGCGACATCAGGAGTTCTGGAATTCGAAGAAACCGCTTGCTTGCGCGCGCGGCTCGGAAAGGTCAGATTGGGCACCCCGCGAGGGAGCGGTCTCGCCGCCGAATTCTGCTCCCGGATCTGGCGACTAACCGCCGCCTATCGTCGCAACCCGCGCCTGACGCCGCCGGCGGCGCAATTCCGCCGTGGCCAGCTTGTGGCACTTGAGGCATAGCGTGCGCATGTTGGCGAGATCGCACTCGCCGCCGCCTTCCGCCACCGGCACGATGTGGTCGGCATCCCACAGATAGCGCCGGCCGCCCCAGTCTTTTTCAAATTGACGGCGCGCGCGGTAATCCAGCTTGCGCTTGTCGCGGCGCAGGGCCTCGGTGTCCACGCCGCATTGCGCGCACAAGCCGCGATCGCGGGCGAAAACCTGCTCGCGCAGATACCCGGGGTCGGTGCGCAGCTTCCATTCGTGCACGCAGGAATTGCCGCAGAAAGTGAAGCGGCCTGCAGGGACGGTATTCCCGCACCAGCGGCACAAGCCCTTCGTGCGCCGCGCGACCCAGCCCCCGGGCCTGGTGCGGCGGGTACTCACACGCGCAGCTCGTACCCCAGCCCGCGCATCCCGGCGATCATACCGGCGCGGATCGCTCCCACTTCTTCCGACGACAACGTGCGCTCCGGCGACCCCACCGTAACGCGGAACGAAACGCTCTTCGCCCACTCGGCGAGCGGCGGACCGGCATACTCCCGCACGAATTGAATGGATTCCAGCAGCGGACCGGCAAACCCGGCCGCCTCATTCCGCAGCGCGCCGGCATGAGCACGCAACGGGGCGATCACCGAGAGATCGAAGGCGCTCGATGGATAGCGGCGAATCGGCGTGAACTTCACTTCCGCGCTGGAAAGCGATTCCACCAGGCGCAAGTCGAGATCGAGAATGGCCGCCCGCCCGGATTCCACCAGGGTGGGATGCAGTTCGAAGAAACGGCCCACCACGCGGCCGCGCCATTCGAGGTCGGCCGACCGGGCCGGGTGTTCGAAAGCGCGCGCGTAGGCCGGTCGAGCTTCGGCGCCGGGCAGCAGGCACTCGGCGGCGCGCTTGATTTCGAAGAGGCCCGCGCGGCCATCGCCGTAGCGATCGTAAATCGCCGCGGCCAAGTGCGGGATCTCATCGGGTAGCGGCGCACCCGTTTTGTGAATCTCCTGCCCGATTTCGAAGAGCCGGAACGCCTCGCGATGCTTCGCGTTGTCGAGCACGTTGCGCCAGATGCCGGGCAATAATGAAGTGCGCATCAACGCCTGGTCGGACGCGATGGGATTGGCCACGCGCACGTGCTCCGCCGGGTCCAGACCGAACGCGCGCACCGATTCTTCGCTCAGGAACGAATAGTTGTAGACCTCCGTGAAGCCCTGGTCGACAAAAATATTGCGAACCTCGTGCTGGAATTTGCGCGTGGGGTTCGCCGGTGGCACGCGCGAGGGCACCAGCGGCGCTTGCGGCGCGATGGAAACGTAACCCACCATGCGGCCCACTTCTTCCACCAGGTCGTCCTTAATGGAGACATCCTTGGTGGCGCGCCACGACGGCACCCCCACGCGGAAGAGCCGCGGTTCCGGCTCGGTCACCTGAAACTCCAGGCGTTCGAGGATGTCGCGCACTTCGGCGGCGTCGATAGCGCGGCCCAGTTTGCGCTCCAGCCAGGGGAGCGGCAGGTCGATGGGCGCGGGCGGCGCGATTTCCCTCTTTCGATCGGCCACGCCGCCCACCACTCGGAATCCCGGCGAGAGTTCGGCAAGCAGTTCCACGGCGCGCGCCAGGCCGCGGACCGTGTTGGCGGGGTCCTGCGCCTTTTCGAAGCGCATGGAAGCGTCGGTGCGCAGCTTGATGGCGGAAGACGTCTTGCGCACGCTGGATGCCTGGAAAGTGGCGCTCTCCAGCACCACCCGCGTGGTCTTCTCGCCGATAGCGCTGTCGCCGCCGCCGATCACTCCGGCCAGCGCGATGGCGCCTTCGGAATCGGCGATTACCAGATTGGCGGAATCGAGCGTGTAATGCTCATCGTTCAATGCGCGGAAAGCTTCTCCGTCCCGGGCGCGGCGGACGAAGATGGTGTCGCCGTGGATCAGGCCGGCATCGAAGGCGTGCATGGGCTGCGCCAGTTCCGACATGATGAAGTTCGTCATGTCGACAATATTGTTGATGGGGTTGAGCCCGATGGCTGTCAGCCGCGCCTGCAGCCAGTCGGGCGATGGCCGCACGGTGACGTTCTCCAGTACCAGCGCGCTGTATCGCGGGCACAGGTCGAAATCTTCGATGACGATCTTGATGGCCGCGGGGCCGGTGGGCAGCAGATCGAGGTTGACGGGATCGTGCAGGCACTGCCTGACGATGGCTGCCACTTCCCGCGCCAAACCGAAATGGCCCCACAGGTCGGGACGATGAGTGATGGACTTGTTGTCGATCTCGATGACGCTGTCGGNNGCGCTGGCCAGCATGCCGTCGCTTTCCACCCCGTTGATGACCTTCTTGCCGATGGCCGCCCAGGCGGTAATCAGGCCCGGCCGGCAATTGGGCGCGCCGCAAACCACCGTCCTGCGGCCCGCGGGTCCGGCATCGACGAGCGCCTTCACGTTGTGGCTGTTGGCGATGGGCTCGACCGCTTCCACGCGCGCCAGCGTGGCACACGCCAGCAACTCGCCGGCCGGCGCCACGCCTTCGCACTCGGCGGTCTTCATGGTGATCAGCCGTTCCAGCGGTCCCGGAGCCTCGGCCAGCCCGGGGACTAATTCCTTAATCCAGTTATACGAGAATTTCAAAACTGAGCCACTTTCAAAACTGCTCCAGAAACCTAAGATCGCCGCCGTTCAAATGGCGGATGTCGTCGATGCCGTAGCGCATCATCGCCAGGCGCGTGAGGCCCAGTCCGAAGGCGAAACCGCCCCAAATTTCAGGGTCGATGCCGCTCATGCTCAGGACCTTGGGGTTCACCAGGCCGCACGGCAGAAGCTCCACCCAGCCGCTCTGTTTGCAGACCGGNNGGAAAATAGCCCGGCCGCAGACGCACCGTCACGTCGCGATGGAAGATGGCGGTGAGCAGCGTCTTCATGAAGTAGAGCAGGTTGGCCACGGAGACGTCGCGGTCGATCATCATGCCTTCCAGTTGATAGAAGGTGTGCTCATGGGAAGCGTCCACGCTCTCATTGCGGAACACGCGGCCGGGCGCGATCATGCGCAAGGGCGGGCCCAGGCGCTCCATGCCGCGCACCTGTACGGGCGACGTGTGGGTGCGNNGGGATGTTGAGGGCGTCGAAATTGTGATATTCGTCTTCCACTTCGGGGCCATCCAGCACCGCGAAGCCGAGCGAGCTGAAGAGATCTTCCAGTTCGCGTTGGATGCGCGTGATGGGGTGCAAGTGGCCGCGCCGCGCTCCCGGAGCGGGCAAGGTGAGGTCGATCCACTCGACGTCCAGGCGGGCCCGCAGAGCGGCATCGGCCAAGGTCTGTTTGGCGGCCCCGATGGCCTGTTCCAGATTTTGTTTGGCGCTATTGAGCAGCTTGCCGAATCGCGCGCGGTCTTCCGCCGCGAGCTTGCCCATCTCCTTGCCGGCCTGCGCCAGCGGTCCTTTGCGGCCGAGGGCGTCCACGCGGACCGCCTCCAGCTCCTCCTCAGAGGTGGCCGCGGCAATGCGCGCGAGCGATCGGGATTCCAGCTCCTGTATGGATTCTTCCAGCATGTGGTGTGAAGTTTCTATTTTAGCAGGGGGCGGATTGGGGGAAAGCGGATGTCCTAACATCGCGGCCGGACTGGGCGAATCGACCCGCCGCGGCAGTTTTGCGTGCATGCATCACCTGCACCCGGCTGAGCGTGTCTCCGATACGCCGCGGCACGTCCGCTTCCGGATCCTCGAGCAATACGACTACCCGGCGTAGAGCATGTCGCAGGCCGAGTTGCCAAAATCGCAGTCATCTAAACCGGAATTTGAGACGCGCTCGAGATCGCCACATGGGCGTTTCCGCTAATTGACAAACCGGCCGAGATTGTTGCAATGCCGAAAGAACCGGGGGGCTGGTGCTAAGCGGCGTCCCGCTTGGCGATAAACCGCGCTTCGGACTCCGTGCAGGCAACCCGGGACATGACCTCCCGCACGGCCTCATCAAACGGCAGGGTTTCCGGTGACGATGACTCCGTCACCGCGCTTTCAATTCGGAGTTGGTCCTCTGCGCCGGCATTCGGGCCTTCATTTCCGCAGAGAGCCGCACCCCATCAGCGGTCAGCGGTCTCGGGCCGTAGTCGCCGCACAGATTCTGGTACAATGCCGCATTGACTACATGGGGTCGAGCGACTTCACTTCTCGGGAAGTCAGCGCTGAACGTGGTTCGACAGTGATCGGTCAAAAGCGGCTCCTTCAACTGTTCCGCAATAGTTCAAGAGGATGATGTCACGGATACCTACGCCCGTTCAGAAGCTTGAGGCTAAGTTCAACGCCCAATGGAAGAACATCACCGATGCTCGCGAGCTTTCGGCCCGAACGCGGTCCAAGTTGAGGCAAGATCTTGCCGGACTGGATTCCGACGACAGCAGTATCGTAATATCGGGATCGCTTGCACGGGACGAATTCACTTCGGGTAGTGACATCGATTGGACGTTGCTTATCGACGGGCAAGCTGACCCTAACATTATTGACGTTCTGCCTCGCATTCAGGAGATCGTCGGCCGAGCGGCGAAAAAGCCGCCTGGGCGGGAGGGCACCTTCGGTACGATGGCGTTTAGCCATGATCTGATCCACCAAATTGGAGGAGAGGATGATACAAATCGCAATACGACACGGCGGATTCTGCTTTTGCTCGAATCCTCTGCCGTCGGGCGTCCCGATGCCTACGACCGTGTGATCAAAAGCGTTCTCCGACGCTACATTAACGAAGATGACGGTTTCCGCCGTGGCACTGGCAAGTATCACGTACCGCGATTTCTCCAAAATGATTTCGCCCGGTATTGGCGCACCATGGCAGTGGACTTCGCGTACAAGCGACGTTCGCGGTTCGGGCACG
Organism: Bryobacterales bacterium; assembly: GCA_003164075.1. The sequence goes on from PLRZ01000279.1 coordinate 12,505, forward strand.
GTGCGGCCATGCGGAACTTCAAGCTGCGAATGTCCCGCAAGCTCATTTATGTTTCTGGCCTCCTAACGTGTTTTAGTTGTGAACTCCAAATCAACGTCAGCCCGCGCCTCTTCCCGTGCCCCGCGCCGAGCGGTTCCCCGGAATGTGTCGCGTGCCTCCACGATTTCCTTCGACTCACGCCGCTGGAGATCCTTGCAACAACGCTGTTGCCCTTTCCCCATCTAGACCCGACTGCTCTGTCCTTATTCAATTCGTATGATCGCTTCCTAGGGCTGCTGGCTGACGAGCAAACCCGTGACCATCTTGAGAACTTGCCATCGGACCCAGACCCGAGCGATAGCACATGGGCTGAAGCAAGGCGCATCACACACCAGTTCCGCAACGCACTCTTAGAGCTTTTTTTCGATGAGAAGAGTCGTCTCTACGAACTCACAAGAATGTACGGAGTATTCTAATGCGAACCCTCGGCTTTTCTACAGGCGCGCTGGCATACGGCAATTTTCATCGGGCACTGGAGATGCTCCGGTCCTACGATACACACGCTGTTGAACTCTCCGCGCTACGCCAGTCAGAACTCTGCCCGCTGATAGCGGCCAGCAATGATTTGGATTTATCACAGTATAGGTACGTCGCGGTCCACGCGCCGAGTAACGTCGACGTCGAAGCTGAACGGCAGGTAGGGAACTACCTCCTGGATCTGGCTGCACATGGCTGGTCAATTGTTGTGCATCCCGACGCCATTCATGACTATGGCGTGTGGAGAGAGTTCGGGGACTTGCTTTGTGTCGAGAATATGGACAAAAGAAAGCCGATTGGCCGGACCGTCGAAGAACTTGCGAGTGTGTTTGAGGAGTTGCCTGATGCGAGCCTTTGCTTAGATTTGGGCCACGCACGACAGGTCGACGCGACCATGACGGAAGCCTATTTGATTGCCAAGGTATACGAGTCGAAGCTCCGGCAGGTCCACGTCAGTGAGGTGAACTCGTCGAGCAGACATGATCGGCTCTCGTTCTCATCGATCAGGGCTTTTCAGTTGGTCGCCGAATTGATACCTGAAAACGTACCGCTAATAATTGAATCGGTCATCGAAGGTTGGGAAATTCCAGACGAGCTCAGGAGGGTTGAAGAGGCCTTGCCAACAACAGTCATGCTCGTATAAGCATAGAAGCGGCGTGACTTGGTTTGTGATTGGCCGACGGCATTCTGACCGTATCGTGCATAACGCCCACCGGATCGAGATGCGCGGGGATTCGATGCGCGAGGCGCGCGGAAAATCACGGTCGAGATGGCTTGCAGGAAGTCCGGCGGTGCGTGAGGGATTGTCAATCTTCATGGTTTTCCACAGGCATCATACGCGGTTTGTCCGGCAAGTGCCTTTGAATGAGTTTGTTAGCGACAGAATTGAACGTCTATCGTACGTGATTACTCTGATCGAAGAATGCCATCCACGGGAGCCATCCGATGCCACTGAAAGGGCGTCCGCGCGGCAGACGCCTGAAGCCGCCTGCGAGGCGCTGGGCGCTGCTTCTCGCATGCGTTGCGGGAATCGGCGTAGCGATCGTCACGCTCCAGAGCCAATACACCATCACGCTGCAATCGCCGTTGCGCATCCGCCTGCAATGGCCCCTGGTAATGGCCCCCAGAGTTTCACCGCGGGAATCGGGCCAGGCGCAAAGCGATCAATTTGGCCGCAGGTTGACTGCCTACCAGCAATACGCCTGCAACAAATTCGGACCCGCATGCCGGGTCGCACTGGCGGTTCAACGCGCCGAGAACCCGCGCGGCGCGTGCGAGATCTACCATTATAATTCCGATGGCACGCTCGATTGGGGCTATTTCCAGATCAACACGGTCCACTTGAAACGCGCGGGAGTGAACCTGCGGGACCTGCTGGACTGCAAAGCGAATATCGACTTCGCCTATCAGTTATATACCGAGCGTGGTTTCGAACCGTGGACCACCTTCAATAGCGGAGCGTACCGCCAGTTTCTGAGGAAGTTCTGATCGAGGTCCGGTGGATGTCTGCCGACAGGGCGGGTCAGGCAACGCATTTCTTCCGGTGCTCGCCTGCCCCACCAAATTCTGCATCCTTATAATACTTACTTAATGCGCTTCGGGCTTGATCGCATAGTACCCTTTGCGCGCCTGCGCCTTGAGATCCTTATTCGCCAGTTTGATATCCAGCTTGCGGTAACTTCCGTCTTTGTTGTCGTTCAACGGAGTGTAACCGATGGAGTACTGACTGCGCATTTCGTCCTGCAGCTCCTTGAAGACCACCTCCAGCGTATTCCTGCGGTCCACGCGATACACGTGGCCCCCGGTCTCATCGGACAGTTTGTGCAGCGCACTGGCGCCTGCGCCGCCGCCCAGGCTGATGCCCCAGCCCCGGCCATAGGCGCCCGGGTCCTCATATTCGATGCTGTAAATCACCGCGTCGGCCTTCTGCGCGGCCATCAGGGCGTCGGAAATGGGCAGGCGGCTGCCTTCATCCACGCCATCGGTAATCACCACCAGAACCTTGCGCCCCACTTCGTTCTTCAACTTTTCGCTCGCGGCCAGATATACCGCGTCGTACAGCACCGTGCCGCGCGGCTGTCCCACGGTGGGAACCGGCCCCGGCCCGAAGCCCCCCACCCCGGAACTCACCCGCAGATCGCCCATCGCCGAGATCAACAGTCTGGGAGAGTTGGTATAGTCTTGCAGCAGTTCGGCTTCTTCCCCGAAGGACAGTAGAAACGCCTCGTCCTTTTTGCGCAGAACCTGGGTGAAGAACTGCGACGCGGCATCGCGTTCGATCTGGATGAGATTGCGCTGGCTGCCGCTGACATCGATCAGCAGCCCGATCGTAAGCGGCAGGTCGGTTTCCCGCGTGAAATACTTGATCGGCTGGGGCTTGCCATCCTCCAGGATGGTGAAATCCTTTTGCTCCAGGTTGGGTACCAGGGCGTTCTTCTTGTCGCGGACGGAGGCCAGAACGCTGACCACGTCGACATCCACTTTGATGGTGGGCAGGTCGTCGGGAAGCTTCTGCTGTGGGGGCGGAGTCTGCGCCAGGAGCAGCGCGCCCGCGGTGAAAACGAGAAATAGTCGCATGCCGGTACAATAGTGACGTATCCCGGCGCAATACTGTTTCAACATGAAAGAAGCCATTCAGCACCTCCGGCGCAACGATCCGGTCCTCGCGGAAATCATAGACCGCGTTGGAGATTATGGTATCCAATTCCGCGATCCGGATTTCGAAACGCTGGTGAAATCGATTGTATACCAGCAGTTGAGCGGGCGTGTGGCCTCGGTCATCTTCGGACGGCTGGCCAAGGCGGTGGGCGGCCGTTTGACGCCCGAAAGTGTCCTGAAACTGCGTCCCGCGCGCATGCGGACACTGGGGCTTTCGAAGCAGAAGACGGCCTACATTCGCGACCTGGCGCGCCACACCCGCGACGGCCTGGTGGTGTTCGAAGAACTGGCCGCGCTGGATGACGGCGTGGTCATCGAGCGGCTCACGCAGGTGAAAGGGATAGGCGTCTGGACGGTCCACATGTTCCTCATATTCGCCCTGAAGCGCACGGATGTGCTGCCCACCGGCGATCTGGGAATCCGTAACGCCATGCGCAGGGCTTACGGGATGGCGGAACCGCCCACACCGGCCGAAATGGAGGTCCTGGCCCAGCGTTGGCGGCCCTACTGCACGGTGGCAAGCTGGTATCTTTGGAGGAGTCTGGAGACGGATGCCAACCTGTAGCGCGAGGTGGATTACAGCATTTTAATTCCACAAGGTGTAGAGCGTTTCAGCGTGGAGTTATAATACCTTTCAGAATATTGAGATTACGGGTATGCTTTAAACCTGAAGGAGAACAGAATGCGCACCTGGAAATTAGTCCTACCGGCCGTGATTGTGATGTCGGGATTCCTCTTCTGCACGACGGCATCGTTCGGCAAGCCGGAGTACCAGAAGAAAGAAGGTTTCAAGTCGTGCACCGGCTGCCATGTCAAAGTGGGCACCCCGGACGCGATGAAGAAGGATCCGAACCTGAACGACCTCGGCACGTGCTACAAGAAGGGCGACCACTCCCTGGCCAAGTGCACGGTGCCGGACGGCGTTAAGAAGTAGCGACCGCGCCCGGGGTGCGGACCCGCTTGGCGTCCGCAAACCGCTGTTCCGGTCGGGAACGCGCCCGGGCAATCCACTCTTCTTCCCTGCCATTGGAAGCCAGCGTGCCACAATGGCCTTCCATAAGGTAGGCTTGAACTGGACGGTGCTGGCTTTCGGCATCGGAGTCGCGGCGGTGAGCGGCCTTATTTTCGGACGCGGCTCAGGCGGGCGATATCGGGCGCAAGCCGATGGATGCCATGCTCTACTATGACGAATGCGCCGGTACTCTGTTCACGGACGATTCGTCGCCGCTGCGAAGCGCTGGTCGTCGAGGAAGTCCCCTGGGGCAATGGCAAGCATCATTATTTGACTAGCGCCGCCCACGCCGCCGAGTGAAATATGGTAAATGATGACCATGATTCGCTCTACGATCCTTTCCCTGACGCTCGTCGCAGCCACCCTCTGGGCGCAACCCGGACGTGGCCCCGCCCCCGTTCGTTCGCCGGAGGTCTCCGCCGAAGGCAAGGTCACCTTCCGCCTGCGCGCGCCCAACGCCAAGGAGGCCGCCGTCACGGGCCTCGGCGATCGCCTCGCCATGATCAAGGACGACCAAGGCGTCTGGTCCGCCACCACCGCGCCGCTCCAGCCGGATCTCTATACTTATTCATTCTCCGTGGATGGCGTCACGTTCAACGATTCCGCCAACCCGCTTTCCAAGACTTCCTATGGCAGCGCCGGCCAAAGCATGGTCCGCGTGCCCGGCGCCGCCCCGTGGAATCCCGGCGCTGGTCCGTTCGGCGCCGTGACGCATCACACCTACCACTCGGCGCTAATTGGCGACGATCGCGATTACTACGTCTACACCCCGCCGAATTACGACCGTCAGCGCAAGGAAGCGTATCCGGTCCTGTTCCTGCTCCACGGACTGGGCGACGATGCCTCCGGGTGGGAAACCGTCGGAGCGGCCAACGTCATCCTCGACAATCTCATTAACCAAGGCAAAGCCAAGCCCATGATCATGGTGAATACGTTGGGATACGGCACCGCCGACGGCCCGCGCGGCGCCATGGGACCGGACATGATCCCCACCTTCGCCAAGGCGCTGCTCGAAGAGGTGCTGCCGCAGGTGGAAAAGAATTACCACGCGGCCAAAGACCGTGAGCACCGCGCCATCGCCGGCCTCTCCATGGGCGGAGCCGAATCGCTTTACATCGGCCTCAACAATTCGGACCGGTTCGCTTATGTCGGATCCTTCAGCGGCGCGTTTGTGATGTGGCCGCGCGCCAACCCCGCGCCTCCACCACCGGCCGGAACTGCAACCGGCCGAGGCCGCGGGCCGCAGACCATGGAGGATGCCGATTTCGCCAAGGCCTTCCCCAATCTCACCGCCAAGGCCAACTCGCAGCTCCGCCTGGTATGGATCGCCTGCGGCGCCGACGACGGATTGATGGGCGTCAACCGGCAGTTCAGAACTTGGCTCAAGTCTAAAGACATCAAGTTTACGGAGCTGGAAATCCCCGGTTTCGCGCATGTGTGGCCGCTGTGGCGGCGGAATCTGGCCGAGTTGGCTCCGCTGCTGTTCTAAGTGGCATCCGTGGGCAGATAATAGAAAGTGCTCATGGAATACAAAACATTAGGTAACACCGGACTGCTGGTCTCCCATCTCTGCCTCGGCACCATGACCTTTCACGGTGGCGAAGGCTTCTGGAAAGCGATCGGCACCGTCGACCAGGCGGGTGCCGATGCGCTTGTCAAAGCGTCCCTCGATGCCGGCATCAACTTCTTCGACACGGCGGATGTCTACTCCGAAGGGGAAAGCGAGAAGTCGCTCGGCCAGGCGCTCAAGAACCTGAACATCGCCCGCAAAGACGTGGTCATCGCCACCAAGGTCTTCGGCCGCGTCGGTCCGGGCCGCAACGATGTAGGCGCCTCGCGGGGACACATTATGGACGCCGTCGAAGCCAGCCTCCGCCGCCTTCAGATGGACCATATCGACCTCTATCAGATCCACGGCAACGACTCGGTCACGCCGGTGGAAGAGACGCTGCGCGCACTCGATACCCTGGTGAGGCAGGGGAAGGTCCGCTACATCGGCTGTTCCAACTGGCAGGCATGGAAAATCGCCAAGGCGCTGGCCATCTCGGAGTTCAAGGGCCTCGCCCGCTTCGACACGCTGCAAGCCTACTACTCCATCGCCGGCCGCGACCTGGAACGTGAGATCGGGCCGCTGCTCGAAGCCGAAAAGACCGGCCTGCTGGTCTGGAGCCCGCTCGCCGGCGGATTGCTTTCCGGCAAATTCAGCCGCGAAAACCAAAAGCCCGCGGGATCCCGCCGCTCGGAATTCGACTTTCCGATTGTCGACAAGGAGCGCACCTGGAAGATCCTCGACGTCATGGCTCCCATCGCCAAGGCGCACGATTGCAGCCCGGCGCGCATCTCCCTCGCATGGCTGCTCTCGAAGCCCGTGGTCACTTCGGTCATCATCGGAGCCAAGCGCCTGGATCAGCTCCAGGACAACCTGGCCGCCGACGACTTGCACCTCACGCCGGATGAAATCAAGCAGTTGGACGACGTGAGCGCGCTGCCGCCCGAGTACCCCGGTTGGATGTTGCCGCGCCAGGGCGCTTCCCGCCTGCATCCACCGCCCCGGCAGTAGCATGGACTTCCTGCCCATCGCCGGCGGAGGGCTCTCGACCGGCGCGGCGTTTCTGGCATGGGCCGTGCGGGGCCGTTCCTCCGCCGTGTTTGGCCGGTCGGTGTGGCGCGGCAGCCCCCACCGGCGCAGAGTGGCGCTCACCTTCGACGATGGCCCCAGCGAAGGCACGCCCGCAATTCTCGACGTGCTGGCGCAGTATCGCGCGCCTGCCACCTTCTTTCAGGTGGGCGCCAATGTCGAACGCCTGCCGGAGGTGGCGCGCGCGGTGGCGGCTGCGGGCCACGCCATCGGCAACCACAGCTACGCGCATCCGCTGTTTTGTTTCCGGTCGCCGGGCTTCATCGAAGCGGACCTGCGGCGCGCCCAACTGGCCATCCGGGAACATACCGGCATCGAGCCCGAGTGGTTTCGCGCGCCCTTCGGCGTACGCTGGTTCGGGATGGGCCGGGTACAACGGCGCCTCTCGCTCACCGGCGTCATGTGGAGCGCAATCGGCTATGATTGGAAGCGGAATTCGGACGCGGTCTTCGGGCATCTGGCGAAGCGCGCCTCGAATGGCGCTATCCTGTGTCTTCACGATGGCCGCGAATTGCGGGTCAGGCCCGACATCGGCGTCACCGTGGAGGCTGTGCGGCGCCTGGTTCCCACGCTATTGGAACGGGGCTACGAGTTTGAGACGGTAAGCCGATTGATATGTCCGACGAACTGATTCAAAGGGTCATTAAAGTGATTGCCGCCACCAAGCGGATTCCCATCGAGTCGGTGACCATCGAGAGCGACTTCGCCCAACTGGGGATCGATTCCATGGACGCCGTGGAGATCCTCTTCGCGCTCGAGAACGAATTCGACGTCAGCATTCCAGACGATGAGGTACGCTCGGTTCGCGGCATCCGGCAGATGTGCGAAGGTGTCGACCGTTTGTTGCTGGCAAAATCCGCTGGCGGGAAGGCGCCCGGGTAGCGCATGAGGCGCATCGCCATCACCGGTATGGGCGCTATTTGCGCCCTGGGCCGAAATATCGCGGAGTTCGCCCAGGCGCTTGCCGAGGGCCGCTCGGGCATCGCTCCCATCGAATCCACCGACACGTCCCGGATGCGTTTCCGGAACGGCGCCGAAGTGAAGGGCTACAGCCACAAGCCTTACTTTGAAGACCGCCGCGCCGATTTCATCGACCGCTTCGCACAGTTCGCGGTGATCGCCGCGCGCGAGGCCATCGCCGATGCCGGAATTGAGTTCACTCCCGAACTGCGCGAATCGGCCGCCATTATCACGGGCTCCTGCGTAGGCGGCCAGAGCACTGAAGACGTCGGTTTTCAAGAGCTGTATAAGCTGGGGCACAACCGCGTACACCCGCTGACCATTCCCAAGACTATGGCCAACGCCGGCGCCAGCCACATCTCCATGGAATTCGGCATCACCGGCCCGAGCTTCACCATTTCCACCGCCTGTTCCTCGGCCGCGCATGCCATTGGCCAGGCGTATTGGATGCTGCGCTCCGGCGCCACCGACCTGGCCATCACCGGCGGCAGCGAGGCGCCCTTCAGTTTCGGAATTCTGAAGGCGTGGGAAGCCATGCGGGTGGTGTCGCCGGACACCTGCCGGCCGTTTTCCAAGGATCGCCACGGGATGATTCTGGGGGAGGGCGCCGGCATGCTGGTGCTGGAGCCGCTGGAAGCCGCGCGCGCCCGCGGAGCCCGGATCCACGCCGAGATCGTGGGCTTCGGCATGTCCGCGGATGCCGGCCACATTACGCAGCCCTCGGCCGGAGGAGCGGCCCGCGCCATGCGGGCGGCACTGCGCGACGCCGCACTCGAGCCCGATGCCATCGCCTACATCAATGCGCACGGCACCGCCACGCTGGCCAACGACTCTACCGAGACGGCCGCCATCCGCGCGGTCTTCGGGGCCCATGCCGGCCGCCTGGCGGTGAGTTCCACCAAGTCGATGCACGGCCACGCGCTGGGCGCCTCCGCCGCGCTGGAGTGTCTGGCCACGGCGCTGGCGTTGCGCGACGGCCTGCTGCCCCCCACCGCAAATTACAGCGAGCCGGATCCGGAATGCGACCTCGACGTCATCCCCAATCATGCGCGCGCAGTGCAGGTGGAATATGCACTGTCGAATTCCTTCGCGTTCGGCGGTTTGAACGCCGTGTTGGCGCTGCGCAAGGCGTAACTGGTTTCGGCCGTCGAAATCTGCGTCACATGCCCTGACCGGAACTGTGTGAGAAAGCGTGGGGCAGGCTTCAGCCCAATGTCACTTACTTTGGCAGAGACGCAATTCTGCACAATTCGTGGGGCAGCCAATCGTGGCTGCAGCCGGCTTTTAGCCGGCTCTTTCGGACTACAAGCACTCGTCGACGGCCCCAAGAGCCGCCTGGAAAGGCGGCTGCAGGCAGGATTGCCTGCCCCACAACAAATGCAGAATTCCACGTTTGAGCAAAGTAAGTGGCATTGGGCTTCAGCCGGCGGCGGGCTTCAGCCCAATCGCAGCGTTTCCGAGCCGCGCGCGCCAGCAAGCGGTCTTCCGCGTTGCCCTGCTAATCTCCCGGAACCCGTTCCGCTTT
>PLRZ01000279.1:21912-29840 GCA_003164075.1 Bryobacterales bacterium
GTGGTGCCGAATTGCCGTACCCAGCTCCAACCCGTCCCCGCCGCATAGCGCGTCCAGACGAAGGCCGCCGAAAGAATCGCCAGCACCACGCCCTGCTTGGTCAGAATCTGCAGCGGGCTATTCAGCCAGTATTCCGACCTGGCATAAATCGCGTAGGGCAGGCTGTCGAGATAGTGGCATACCAGGATGGCGCCAATGCCCAACATGGCCGCCCACTGCATGACGCGCTCGGTGGCTTCCGCGGGAATGGCGCGAATCACGCTCCCCGCGCTCACTCCGAACGCCAGATACGCGCCCCACGGGAAGAAGCCGAAAGTCCGATAGTCGGGAACGATGTAGTTCCGCACCAGCCATGGCACGGCCTCCCAGTGCAATTGCGAGACCAGCGGCGAGACGCACGCGATGGCGAGGCCGGCCGCCGCCGCCGCCTTGGCCCGCTCTCTAGTGGGAAAGAGCGCCATCACCGACAACACCGCGATGGCGAAGCCCATGCAGTTCAGGATGTCGACGCGGAACAGGTCCCTCCAGGGCGCCGGGATGCCGAAGATGAAGAGCTGCACCCGGAACGCGAATGCCAGAAAGAAGAGGTACCCGGAACGCCGGAACGCCGTCTTCACGCGCGCCAGCGGGGCCATCCCTTTGCGCTCCGAGCTGTCCATCAGGAATCCCAGCGTGACGCCCGTCAGGAACAGGAAAATGGCCGGAGGCATGCCCCCCAGAAACTGCGAGAAGATGTACGGCCCGCGATTCCTGAGATCGTCCCTCAGGAAGGAATCCCACACGTGACCGTGCAGCATGATGGTCGCCCCGATGCCCCGCAACCAATCGAGGTAGTCCAGACGGTTGGTGCTGCTTTTCAACTTCATGGCCGTCGAAACCTACTTCTTATTCAGAGGCTCCCGCTTGGTTCCCTTGGGGACATCCAGGTTGAATTTCGAATCGGGGATTTCGGGGTTGAACTGCACACTCGTATAAGTAATGAGCGTGTAGTCCCTTCCGTGTTCGTAGAATTTCTGCTGCACCGTATAGCCCGACTTGTCCGAGATCCACAGGTCGATGTTCTTCCACTGCTGCAGCATTTCGGGCGACTGGGGAACCAGTTCCAGCCGCGTGGTGCTTTCCCCGGCAACGGTCTCGGCCCCCCCCAGCTTGACCGAATAGGCGCTCTGCAACTCCCGTGAATTGCCGCCAAAACCCAGCGCCAGGATCAAGTCCACCAGCGAGCGCCGGTGGCCCAGTTCCAGCCTCTGGACTTCTCCGCTCCGCGGATAATACACGTCCACCTTTTTGCCGTCGGTAACGGCCACCTTCGGATCCGGCTTGTCGATGGCGATCCTCACGTGCAGGTCCTTGGGATGCGCCCGCTTTACCAGGATGGTGCCGCTCTCCGAATCGTCTTCGTGGATGGCTTCCATGTGCGACACGTAATCCACATTTGCGGAAAGACCTTTGAACCGTGACGCCGCCTGGTCCATTTTGGCCAGCGTGTCGGCCAGCGAGTGGTCTGCCGCCGTCGCGCGGAACGGCATCCCCACCATGGCCGCCAGCGCGCACACCAGCGCCAACCGAGGACTGTACCATCGCATCGAGTGTCGTTCCCTTACCAAATTCCCTCCGTCCCGGTTGCGGTTTGAACCGGTCATTGGCGGGTGAACGCAATGTAGAATCGCAGTTCCCCATCCGAGTCCATGAAAGGCTCCACGCTGGTTACCGTCAGGTGAGCGTTGCCCGCGCGGGTGCGCACTTCCTGCGTCAGTTTCACCATCCGCTGCTCCTCCGGGGTGCCGGTCCAGAATTCCGGATCCACCATGAATTCTCCGTGGGCGATGGAGATGACGCTGACATGCGGAATTCTTGGCTGATCGCGGAACCAGCCGCGCGGCGTGAGGAACAGGAAGGCCAGAATCACCCCCACGATCACGTCGTACTGCCAGCTTCCGCGCGGATATTCCCAGAAAATGAGACGCTTCAGCATTCGCAACCGTATTCTATCAAGCTGCGGCCTTCAATTCTTCACTACCCACTTCCGCAGGGTCTCGTAGAGGTCCTCCAGCTTCACCGGTTTGCTGATGTAGTCGTCCATGCCGGCCGCCAGGCACTGTTCGCGGACTCCCGTCATGGCCTCGGCGGTCATGGCTACAATCGCCACCCGCCGCGCCGGATCCTCCAGATGGCGGATTTCCCGGGTGGCCGCGAAACCGTCCATTTCCGGCATCTGGCAATCCATCAGAATCACGTCGTAGGGCGCCATCCGGAACAGGGCCACCGCTTCCAGCCCGTTGCCGGCCATGTCCGCGCGTAATCCCAGCCGCTCCAGCATGCGTACCGCGACCTTCTGATTTACGATATTGTCTTCCGCTACCAGCACGCGGGCCCCGGTGCCTGCCAGACGCCCCTCGAACTTTTGCCGCACCGTCTGCGAGGCGCGGGTAGTCCGCACCCGGAGAGCCGCCTCCGCCTGCTTCGACCGGCACACCAGCAAGGTATTCAAAAGATGCAGTTGCCGGACCGGCTTCACCAGCGACGCGTCCACAAAGGTGCCCTCCATGCGCCGTACTTCGTTCCAATGGCCCACCGACGTCAGCATGATCAGCGGTACGTCGTGGATGGAGGGGTCGCTCTTGATGGCCTCCGCCAGAGCCGCTCCGTCCATGCCGGGCATCTGGTAGTCCAGCAACACAAAGTCGAAAGGCTGGCCGCTCGCCTGGGCGTCGTGCATCGCCGCCATCGCTCCGTACGCCCGCTCCAGGCTGCGGCTCTCCATGCCCCAACTGGCGGTCTGCTCTTCCAGCACGCGCCGGTTCACCGCGTTGTCGTCCACAATCAGCACTCGCAGGCCATGTAACTGCGCCACTCCGATGGGGGCCGCGTCCGGCTGCGCGTCCAGCGCGAGAGGCAGGGTGAACCAGAAGGTGGAACCCGCTCCCGCGCGGCTTTCCACCGCGATGTCGCCAGCCATCAGTTCCACCAGTTGTTTGCAGATGGCGAGGCCCAACCCGGTGCCGCCGAACCTTCGCGTGGCCGACCCATCCACCTGGCTGAACTTCTGGAACAGCGCGCCCAGTTTCTCTGGCGGGATACCCATTCCGGTGTCCTCCACGGCGATCCGCATCCTGGCCTGTTGCCCCTCCCGCGCCTGGCATTCCACGGTGATCAACACGCTTCCGGTGGCCGTGAATTTCACGGCATTCCCCACCAGGTTGGTCAGCACTTGCCGGATACGTCCGCCGTCGCCCATAAAGCGGCGCGGCGCCAAGGGCGGGTAGTCCACCGCCACATCGAGGTTGTGCTCCTCCGCTTTGGGCGCCAGCATCTCGTTGACTTCTTCGATCAACAGCCGCAAATCGAACGGGTACGATTCCATCTGCAGCCGGCCGGCTTCGATCTTCGAGAAATCCAGAATGTCGTTGATCACGCCCAGCAGAGCTTCGGCCGATTTGCGTACCGTCTCCGCGTAGTCCCGCTGCTCCGGCGTCAGATTGGTATCCAGCAGGAGCCCGGTCATGCCGATCACGCCATTCATCGGCGTGCGGATCTCGTGGCTCATGTTGGCCAGAAACTGGCTCTTCAGCTCCGCCGCTTCGCAGGCCGCCCGCAGCGCCTGGCTCAGTTCCGCGTTGTTGGTCTGCAACTGCTGCGAGAAAGCTTGCAGGCGCTCCTCGGCCTGCCTTTTTTCGGTCACGTCGAGCAGCGCGGAACGGATCCCCACCACTCTTCCCTGTTCGTCGCGAATCAGATTCTCGTGGACCTCCAGCCGCAGCCGCCCTCCGTCGCTCCGCGCATACGCCCGTTCGAACGGCGCCAGGCGCTCCTGCCCGGTCAGTTTCGCGGCCACGCGTTCGCGGCTCAGTTGCCGCTGGTCGGCGGCCACCTGGTCCCAGACGGGTATCCCCAGCAACTCCTCCGGCTGGAAACCGAGCAACTCGCATTCCGCGCGGTTGACCCGTTGGACCACCCCGTAGATGTCGATCTCGTGGTAAGCGATGGGAGCGTCTTCAAACAGGCCCCGGAAGCGCTCTTCGCTGTCGCGCAGCGCTTCCTCCGCTTGCCGGCGCGGCGTAATGTCCTGCAACGTCACCAATATGGAGGGTTCGGAACGGCCCGGGATCACCCACGCGGTCACCTCCGCTTCCCTGGTCTGGCCGTCCAGCCGCACCAGCTTTTCATCCACCGGGGGCACCGCCTCGAATCGTTCGGCCAGCCCCTGCATGCGTTCCAGAGCGAGCGGATGCAGGTCCGGATCGACAATGTCCAATACCGGCCTGCCAATGAGCTGGTCCGGGCCGATAGCGCCGAGAAACTCCATGCCGGCCGCATTCACATAGCGGATCAGGCCGCCGCGATGCATCAGCACCGCCATCGGCGCTCGCTCGAAGGCCGCCTCACACCACGCTCGCAGCGTGGAATCGTCCAAGGCTGGCGAGCGCGGTTGTGCGGTCGGAACATCTGACTGGGAAGGTTCCATTGGCGCAATCCGATTATAGGTCTTCCCATTATTCAAGCGCCATCGGTACTGGTGCTTGGCCGGTCTTCGCGTGTTACAGCCGCGCGTTATTATTGAATGGATCTTGAGATTTCAAATGGAGGTTCATGAAAATCGTAGCTGTGCTTTTGCGCGGGCTCGCCGCCTGTGCGTTTATAACCCCGCTAGTGGCTGGTCCCATTACCGTCGATGCGACGGCCGCTTTCACCGGATACAATAATGCCTGGAATTTTCAATATGTCTCGGGCGCTCCCGGCGTCTACCTGGAGCAAATTACAATCAATCTCGGCCCCGCTGACCTGGGCTTCGATACGGCGCCGGGCGGCTTCGGCTCGCTAGGGTACCAGGACGTCGGCGGCTTCAACGGCACGGATGTGACCACCGGTTTATCCAATATATCCGCCACCGGCGCCGCTCTCGATGGCGGCAGCCTCCTGACCTTCACATTCGCGGACTTTACTGCGGGCGATACCTTCACTTTCAGTGCCGACGTGGATCACCCCAATCCCACGCTGCAGACTCTGGCCGATTGCAGCAGCCTCAAACCGATCCCCAAGGCGCTGTGTCAGGCTTCCAACGCCGGCAAGACTCTGGCCAACGACGCTCTCCTGCTGAACGCCGATACCGTAACCTCGGCGCAGATGGCCAATGCCACGGTAACTTTCGAGTTTGGCGGCCCCGGCTTCGAGACCAGTAGCGTGACGGATCCGCTGTCGGCTCCCACGCTGCAAGCCATCCTCAGCGACCTGGCGCACGGTCAGGGCGCCGCCTCATTTGCGTCAAGCAACGATGTCAACGCCGAGGTCGCGCCGGAGCCGGCTACATTTCTCGCTCCGGTCATCGGACTGGCATTCCTGGGCTTCTTTTCCCGCCGCCGGCTTGCCGCCCGGCGCTAATAAAGGGTTCCGGCCTGGTGGGGCAGGCGAGCACCGCCTGCCCCACCTGCGAAGTTCTCCCCATCGAAATCGAAAGGAATGCCTCAGCCCATTTCCCCGCCACCCAGAAATTGCGGGGCGACATCAGGAGGTCTGAATCTCCCAAGCGCCCTGACAAGTGTGGCTGTTTCGGCCGCACCCGGAGCGTGCCCCATGAGGGAGCGGCCAAGCGCCGCGATTCCCCACACACCAGGCGTCTGACACTGCCCTGTCACGGTCTTCGCGAGTAATGGGAAGTTCGCTTTCCGCCGATAGTTTGACGGGGAGCGTATGTTGCGAGCCGCTTACATCGTCCTGTGGGCCGGCTGTGCTGCGATGGCAGGGCCAAGGGTGCCGGTGTTTTTTGTCGCGAACCAGGGCCAGGCTCCGCGGGCGGTCCGGTTCATGGCGAAGGGTTCGGGGCTGACGGCCTACTTTCTGCGCCGCGAAGTCCTGCTGCGCGCGCGGGGCGTGTGGGTGCGCATCGAGTTCGAGGGCGCCTGTTCCTCGGCGCGCCTGGAAGGGGCCGGTCCTCTGCCGGGGCGAGCCAATTTTCTGACCGGAGGCGTGCGCCAATGGCATCGCGATATCCCCACATTCGGGGCCGTTCGATACCGCAATCTCTACTCTGGAATCGACATGATCTATGGCGGCAATGGACTCCAGTTGAAGTCCGAGTTTATCGTGGCCCGCGGCGCCGACCCTGCGCGTATCCGCTTCCGCTACACCGGGGCTGGCCCGCCCATGGTCCAGCCGGATGGGACCTTGTCGATTCCCGTGGGAGAACAGCGTTTGGGCGAAGGCGCTCCCTTCATCTATCAGGAACGAGATGGCGTAAAGGCGCCGGTGGAAGGCCGCTATGCGATCGCCGCCGATGGCGCCGTGGGATTTGCGTTGGGCCCGTACGATACGGCGAGGCCGCTGATTATCGACCCGGTGATGACTTACAGCAGCCTGGTGGGAAGCACCGGCTTCAACGCCGCTACCGCCATCGCGGTGGATGCCGCCGGGGCCGCCTACATCGCGGGGTACACCGATTCGGACAACTTGCCGACCGCCAACCCGGCGCAGAATTTCAACGCCGGGAGCGTTGCCGTTTTCGTGGCCAAGCTGAATCCCGCGGGGAGCGGCCTGGAGTACTGTACATACATGGGCGGGTCGGACGACGACCGGGCCTATGCCATCGCCGTGGATGCCACCGGCGCGGCGTATGTGGCGGGGACCACGACTTCACCAAATTTTCCCACGCGGAACGCGGAGCAGGGCAGTTTGCAGGGGCCCCGTAACGCATTTGTGTTCAAGCTCAACCCCGCGGGCGATATGTTGGTCTTCAGCACGTTTCTAGGGGGCAGTGGCGGGGATGTCGCCAACGGAATCGCCATTGATGCCTCCGGAAACTCCTACTTGGTAGGCGACACCACCTCCATGAATTTCCCCGCCAACGCGTTCCAGAACAGCTACCACGGCTTGCAGGACGCCTTCGTGGCGAAGCTCAGCTCCGATGGCTTGCATCTCCTGTTCAGCACTTATCTGGGAGGATCGAGCACCGATCACGGGGCGGCGGTCGCGGTGGATGCCGGCGGAACCGTATACGTCACGGGCTCCACCTGGTCCCCCGATTTTCCCGTGTCGAATGCCTTCCAGCGGCAGATTGCGGGCCCATGCAACGCCTTTATCGCGCGGCTTAGCTCCGACGGCAACACTCTGCTGTTCGGCACGTACCTGGGAGGCAGCGGCGCTTCGGTGGCCTATCCGGAGACCGGGCAAGGGATCGCGCTCGACTCGGAGGGTGACGCCTATGTGGCGGGGGTTACCAGCTCCACCGATTTTCCGTTGTTCAAGGCCGTCCAGCCGCAATTGCTTGGTTTCACCGACGCTTTTGTCACAAAGGTCAGCTCTTCGGGAACTCTGCAGTACAGCACGTATATGGGCGGGTCCGGGGTAGACGTGGGCAACGCCATCGCGGTGGACTCGAGCGGCGCCGCATACGTGGTGGGATACACGTATTCCACCGATTTTCCCGTGACCGCCGGTATACAGATCGTGAACGGTGGCGGCTGTGACGCTTTCCTTTTTAAGCTCAGTCCGGCGGGAGACTTGCTGCTGTATGCCACTTACCTGGGCGGCGCCGGGACCGATACAGCGTCCGGAATAGCGCTCGACGCCAGCGGGAACGTGTATCTCTCCGGTTGGACGATGTCCCCAAACTTTCCCGTGGTGCGCTCCGGTACTTATCCGTGAAGGCCCGGAACCGTCAACCTAAAAACGGCGGTTGACTGCCGGCGTTGCCGGCAAGTCCGAGATCTGTATGGGTTTCCAACTGCCGCGCAGTTCACCCGTTGGGTGACAACTGGCGTTTCCGCAAGCACTTGGGGCTAAAGAGGAAGCTTGTGTGGCGGCCTGTCAACCGCCGCCGTTTTAGGTTGAACGGCCAGGTCGACGTCGCTCAGCGGTTCCACCTCCGGCCTGAACTTTGTAGGACATGCTTTAGCTTGTCCGCCGGGCCGCGCCCGGGCCGTGCCGCGAGCTGC
>PLRZ01000442.1:0-2492 GCA_003164075.1 Bryobacterales bacterium
TCCCGAAACCGTTTAAGCACCCCAACATTTTGGACGGCTAACATGTGTCCGCCGGTCCTGTTAAACTGGTTGATTCTATGGCAATCAGCAAAGATCTGCTTGAGATCCTCGTATGCCCCGTCTGCAAGGCTGTAGTGGAGCTGAAGGCCGACCAGAGCGGGTTGAAGTGTGTGGAATGCCACCGCGNNGCGTGTACCCCATTCGCGACGACATCCCCGTGATGCTGGTCGACGAAGCCAAGATCGAAGAATAGGATGCCGTGGGCAGCGTTCTCGAATGTTTACCGCACGGTAGCCGCGTCGCCATCCTTCGGCTCCGGTCTTTGGGCGACTGCGTTTTGACGACTCCCGCGCTCGACATTCTGCGCCGCTCGCGGCCGGACTTGCGGCTCTCGATAGTAGTGGAAGACCGCTTCCGCGCGCTCTTCGAAGACAATCCCGACCTCGACGACATTCTGCCGCCCTCCATCGGGGCTTTGCGCCACTGGGGTCCGCGGCTGTGTCTGAATCTGCATGGCGGCAGCCGCAGCGCGTGGATGACCGCACTGTCCGGAGCCGAACGGCGTGCCGGATTCGGACATTTTCGTCATCGGTGGATTTACAATGCGCACATCCCGCGCGCGCAGGAGATTCTAGGCGTCGAGCGCACCGTCCACACGGCCGAACATCTGGCCAGCGCGATGTTCTGGCTCGGCGCGCCTGCCGGCGAGATCCCGCGCGCGAAATTGGCGCCGCCGGCCGGCCCTTTCGTCAAACGCGGCCCCATCGCCGTAATTCATCCCGTCGCAGCGACGCCGCGGAAAACCTGGCGCGCGGATGGATTTCTCGCCGTGGCGGAGCGCCTCGGAAGTTCCGGCATGGAGCCGGTCTTCATTGGCGCGGCGTCCGACGATCTTGCGCCCTTCACCGCCTTCCGCACCATCGCCGGCGCGCCGCTCGCGCAAATCAAAACGCTGCTGGCGGGCGCGTCCTTTTTTGTGGGCAACGATTCCGGACCGGCCCACATGGCAGCCGCGTTCGGATTGCCGGTGGTGGTCATCTTCGGCAACTCCAATCCAGCCATCTGGGGACCGTGGCGCACGGCGTCGGAAACGGTCACCGCGCCGGGAGGCATCGGCTACGTGGAAACGTCTCAGGTACTGGACGCGCTGGAGCGCTTGCGAGTGCACGCATGAAGGAATTCCTCCGCCTGATCTCCTATGCGCGGCGCTACGTGGCGCAGTTGGCCGGGGCGGTGGTGCTGATGACCGCGGCCGGCGCCGCCACCGGCATGATGGCCACCCTGGTGGGGCCTATCCTTTATAACGCGCTCGACACCGAGCACGGCAACGAACCCGTCAAACTCTATACCGATCCCGTTTTTCACCACGTCTTTTACCTCAGCGATTTCTTCCCGGCCTCATTCCACAACGTGTGGAACATGCTGGCCTACATGGTGCTGGGCGTCTTTTTTCTCAAGGGATTCTGCGACTATTTCGGCAACTACCTGGTGAACTACGTCGGTTTCTCGGCCATCACCAACCTGCGCAACGCGGTGTTCGACAAGGTCCTCAAACAAGGCGCGGAATTCTTCGAAGCGCACTCCACCGGCCAGCTCATGTCCACCATCATGAACAATGTCGACAAGGTGCAACTGGCCACGTCGCACATCCTGGCCGATTTTCTGCGGCAATTGTTCATGGCCGTGGCCCTGAGCCTGGTGGTGTTGGGCAAGGATTTCAAACTGGCCCTGATCAGCCTGGTGGTGGTGCCCTTCGTCATCATCCCCACCACGCAGATCGGCCGGCGGATCCGCCGCACCACCCGCCACACGCAGGTCAAACAGGGCGACCTGAACCAGATTCTGCAGGAGACCCTGAGTGGCCACATGGTGGTGCAGGCTTTTGGCGCGGAAGGGTACGAATCCCGCCGCTTCCGCGATGCCGCCCGCCGCTTATTGAAAACCAACGTGCAGTATGTGCGGCAGCAGGCGCTGGCCTCGCCGCTGATCGAAATGGTGGGAGCGCTGGCCATCGTGGGCTTGCTGTATTACGCGCGCCAGCAGATTGTGGCGCACACCCTGAAGCCCGCCGACTTCGCCAGCTTCGTGGTGGCGCTGGTGATGCTGCTCGAACCGGTGAAGCGGCTGGTGGGCATCCACAACATCTTCGAACAGGCGCTGGGCGCTTCGCATAGCGTCTTTGAGTATCTCGATCATCAGGAAGAGATTGTCGAGAAACCCGCAGCCGCGCGCCTGGCCGGCTTCTCCGACGCCATCCGCTTCGAAGATGTATCGTTCCACTATCCCGCCGCGCCCGACGGCTTCCGCATGCAGGGTCTCGACCTGGAAGTGAAGGCCGGCCAGGTTGTGGCGCTGGTGGGCGCGAGCGGCGGCGGCAAGACTACGCTCGCCAACCTGGCGCCGCGCTTTTACGACGTCACCGGCGGAGCCGTGAAAATCGACGGCCGCGATGTGCGCGACCTCAACCTGGCGTCGCTGCGCGCCGTCATCGG
>PLRZ01000442.1:2521-6923 GCA_003164075.1 Bryobacterales bacterium
TACCAGACGGTGATCGGCGACCGCGGCACGAAGTTGAGCGGCGGCCAGCGGCAGCGCCTGGCCATCGCCCGTGCGCTTTTGAAGAACGCGCCCATTCTGATTTTGGACGAAGCCACTTCGCATCTCGACACGGAATCGGAGATGCTGGTGCAGAAGGCGCTGGCCAACCTGATGGAGCACCGCACGGTAATTGTGATCGCGCACCGGCTCTCCACCATTCGCCGCGCCGACAAGATCGTGGTGCTCGAAAAGGGCAGCATTCGCGAACAGGGCACGCACGAAGAACTGCTCGGCCAGGGCGGTATTTATCATCGGCTCCACGATCTGCAGTTCGAGGACGCCGGATCGGTGGTGGATCTGTGATGGAGAAACACTTAATGGCCACGGATGAACACGGATTCACACGGATAAGAAAGGCTCTCCTTCTTATCTTTTTATCCGTGTNNCCGGGTAAAAAAGATCGCCGAGGACGCCGGATCGGTGGTGGATCTGTGATGGAGAAACACTTAATGGCCACGGATGAACACGGATTCACACGAATGAGAAAGGCCCTCCTTCTTATCTTTTTATCCGTGTNNCCGGGTAAAAAAGATCGCCGAGGACACGGAAATTGTCCTCAGCCTGAAGAGCGTGAACCATCGCGGCCTGGACTTGCACTTCCACCTGCCGCCCGCGCTGGACGCCCTGGAAAACGACATCCGCGGCATCATTAAGCAGGGCGTGGCGCGCGGCCACGTGCAGATCAATCTCTCGCTGGCGTGCACCACGGGCGATGCCGCCGGCTTGAACCGGCCCTTGCTGGCGCTCTACATCAACGCCTTTCGCGCGGCCGCGGAACTCTATCACCTCACCGACCAGCAGCCCGATCTCAACGCCGCGCTCCGTGCACCCGGGATGCTCGGGATCGGCGGCGAGGATGCCGAAATCAGCGAGCCGCTGGCAAACGCCATCCTCGAAGCTACCGCCGAGGCCGTCGCCGCGCTCAACGCATTCCGCGAGCGGGAAGGCGCCGTCACCGCTCAGGAAATGCGCCAGCGCTGCCGCAACATCGGCGACCTGGTGACCCGCATGGACGAGATCCGCGCCGGCAGTGTCCCGGCCTTCCTCAGGCGTTTGAAGGAAAAGCTGGCGGACCTGCTGCACAGCGCCAATATCGACCCGCAGCGCCTGGCGATGGAGGCCGCCATCCTGTCCGACCGCAGCGATATCGCCGAAGAGTTGATGCGCCTGCGGACCCACGCCGGGCAACTGGACGCCATCCTCGCGGGCCAGGGCGAAGTGGGTAAACGCCTCGATTTTCTCTTGCAGGAGATGAACCGCGAGGCCAACACGGTGCTTTCCAAGACCGGCGGCCTGGGAGATCTCGGCCTCACCATCACCGAGCTGGCGCTGGCGGCGAAATCGGAAATCGACAAGATTCGCGAGCAATCCCTCAACATAGAATGACAACTATTTTTATTATTTCCGCTCCCTCCGGATCGGGGAAATCTACCCTGGTGACGCGCCTGTTGAAGGCCATCCCCGGGTTGATGTTCTCCGTTTCCTACACCACCCGCGAGCCGCGGGGACAGGAAGTGGACGGCGAAAGCTACCGTTTCGTGGCTCGCGAGGACTTCGAGCGAATGATCGAGCGCGGCGAGTTTCTCGAATGGGCTCAAGTATTTGGCAACTATTACGGGACCCACCAGGGAATTCTGGAAGCGGCCCGCGCCGCCAGCCGGGATCTGGTGCTCGACATCGACGTGCAAGGTGCGAGACAATTAAAAGATCGGATCCCTGAAGCCGTTACCATCTTTATTCTGGCTCCCTCGCGGAAGGTCTTAGAGGACAGGCTTCGCGCCCGCGGCGAGGACCGGGAGGAAGTGATCGAGAGACGGCTGAGGGAAGCGGCCGTGGAGATCCAGAAGTACAAAGATTACGACTATGTTTTGATCAATCGCGAGCTCGCGGAGTCGGATGCCGTTTTGAGCGCGATTGTGCATGCCGAGCGAATCCGGCGAGACCGGATCGAAGATCAGATCGAACCTATTCTGGAAACATTTAGGCATTGAAGTTTAAAAGGAAGCGACAAAATGGCTGACAAAGCCCCACCCCGTAACAACGCGCATTGCACTCTTCCGGACGATCCCGAACAGAGCACTTACCGGTTCATCATCGTATCGGCCAAGCGCGCCCGGCAATTGCAGGGCGGCGCACGTCCGGTCCTGCCCACATCCTCCAAGAAACCCACCGTCATCGCCACCGAAGAAGTGCGTCGCGGTCTGGTGAAGTACAGCCTCACCGGCCATGCGCCGGATGCGGCGCCGGTGGAACCCGAGAGCTAAGAATACTCCAGCGGATCTATGCGGCTCATCCTCGGCATCGGAGGCGGGATCGCGGCCTACAAATCCGCCGAACTGGCGCGTCTGTTGATGCAGCAGGGTCACTGCGTACAAGCCGTCATGACCCGCGCCGCGGAGGAATTCGTCCGTCCGCTCACCTTCGCCGCTCTCACCGGGCGCAAAGTGTTGACCGACCTCTTTGTGATCGAAAGCGCCATCGAGCACATCTCCGTAGCGCAAGAGAACGACCTGCTGGCGGTAGCGCCGGCCACCGCGGACCTGATGGCCAAAATGGCCCACGGGCTGGCGGACGATTTTCTGACCACGCTCTATCTGGCCTTCACCGGCCCGGTGGTGGTTGCCCCCGCCATGAACGTCAACATGTGGCAGCACCCCGCCACGCAAGCGAACCTCGACACCCTGCGCCGCCGCGGCCATCGCATCGTGGAGCCCGACAGCGGGTATCTGGCCTGCGGCATGACCGGACCCGGCAGATTGGCCGACCCCGAGGCGATCGCCGCCGCCATCCAAAGCGAACTCCCCCGCCGCCACGATATGGATGGCGAGCACGTGCTTCTCACCGCCGGCCCCACCCAGGAACCGCTCGACCCGGTCCGCTATATCACCAATCGCTCCAGTGGCAAGATGGGTTACGCCCTGGCGGAAGCCGCGGCGGCGCGCGGCGCGGACGTGGTGCTGATCTCCGGTCCGGTGCATCTGTCGCCCCCGCGGGGCGTGCAAGTGATCCAGGTGCATACCGCCGTCGAAATGCGCGAGCAGGTGATGGCCAACCTGGCGCCAGCCGGTATCGTGATCAAAGCCGCCGCGGTGGCCGATTTCCATCTGAGCAAAGTCCCCGAACAGAAGGTCAAGAAGACCGCCGCGCGCATCTCGCTGGAGCTGGATCCCACGCCCGACATCCTGGCCGAACTGGGCCGCAAGAAAGGCGACCGTTTGCTGATCGGTTTCGCCGCGGAGACGCAGAACCTGGTGCAGGAAGCGCGGCGCAAGCTGCAGTCCAAGAACTGCGATATGGTGGTGGCCAACCTGGTGGGTGGCGCCGATAGCGGGTTCGAGTCCGACCAGAATGAAGTCACGCTGGTAATGCGCACGGGCGAGACCATTTCCCTGCCCCGCGCCTCCAAACGGGAAATTGCCGATCGAATTTTCGACCAGGTGCTGCGCCTGCGCCTGGAACTTCATACCGCCGATGGACGCTGACCAACTCCGCCAATATCTCGAGTTTTACCAGGACCTGGGGATCAAGACCGTGTATAAGCGAAACCCACCGGCGAGCGAAACCATTCGCGCCGCCGCGCCGCCGCCCGAGGCTGAATCGGAGCCTCTTCCCGCGCCCCCCGCTGCGGCGTCGAATTCCGAATCCCTGCTGCAGATCATGCAGGATATTGGCGATTGCCGCCGCTGTCGCCTGCACGAAGGCCGTCATAAGATCGTTTTCGGCGTGGGCAATGAGCGGGCGCCGCTAGTCTTCGTGGGCGAAGGTCCGGGCGCCGATGAAGACGCGCAGGGCATTCCGTTCGTGGGGCGCGCCGGCCAGTTGCTCACCCAGATGATCGAAGGCACGGCGAAAAAAGAAGGGATCAATCTCCTCCGTGAGGATGTATACATCTGCAACGTGGTGAAGTGCCGCCCGCCTGAAAATCGCACGCCCGAGCCCGACGAAATGGAAATCTGCGGTCAGTTCCTCTATCGCCAACTCGTCACCATCGCGCCGAAAGCTATCTGCGTGTTAGGTGGAACCGCCGCCAAGGCCATCACCGGACGTAAGGAGGGTGTCACGAAGATGCGCGGTAAGTGGTTTAAGTGGCGCGATGTCCCGGTGATGGTAACTTACCACCCGTCGTTCCTGCTGCGCGCCTACAATCAGGAAGCCAAGCGGGAAGCCTGGGAAGATCTCAAAAAGGTGCTGCATTTCGTGTACGACTAGCGGGCCCAGGGTGACGTACAGGAGAGCGATAGCCTGTTCTTCAACGGAGCGCCACCCAGTGTCAGGGTCGCCCCGCAATTTCTGTCTGGCGGGGAAAATAGGCTGAGCCATTCCTTTCGATGGCCAGAGCTTC
>PLRZ01000442.1:6945-9174 GCA_003164075.1 Bryobacterales bacterium
TCCCGAAACCGTTTAAGCACCCAGCCACGCGGCGAGGCTTCACCGAGGCGCCCCGATGCGCGGTACTGGAGGATGGTTCTAGCCAAGGGCCGGCTGTACCCATCATGATCCGGGCGTGTCACCGGGGCAAAGTCACGGTAAACGTGCTTCCGGTACCCGGAACAGTGGCCAATTCCACCGCGCCGCCATGCGATTCGGCAACCCATTTGACGATCGCCAGACCCAGGCCGAAACCGCCATCCTGGCGCGAGCGGGCCTTGTCCCCGCGGTAAAAGCGCTCGAAGACGTGCGGGACGGCCTCGGGAGCGATGCCCGCGCCGGTATCGGAAACGCGGATCGCCACGTCCCCGCCGCGGGACTCCAGGGCCACGGTGACGCGGCCGCCTTCAGGGGTGTAGCGAATGGCGTTGTCGATGAGGTTCATCACCATACGGCGCACCAGCTCTTCATCGCCGCGGAAGGCCACATCGTCCGGCGTGTGGCATTCGATCGCCACGCGGCGCGCCGCCGCCAGGCTCTGCGCGGAACGGCAGCATTCCGCCAGCAGGTCGTTCAAATAGAATTCTTCCACCCGCAGTTTGACCCGCCCGGCATCGGCGCGCGCCAGGTTCAACAGGTCGTCCACCAGGCGCGAAAGGCGCCTCGATTCGTCCAGGACGATGGCCAGCGCCTGCTTGTATTCGGCGGCGCTACGGTCGTTCGAAAGCGCCACGTCGGCCTCGCCGCGGATGATCGAAATCGGCGTGCGGAGCTCGTGGGAAGCGTCGGCTACGAAGCGCCGCATATGTTCGAAGGACTGGTCGAGGCGCGAAAGCAGTTCGTTGAACGACGCCGACAGCACCTCCAGTTCCTCGGCCGCGGCGCCGATGTCCAGGCGGGTCTCCAGATTGCTGTGCGTAATGCGGCGCGCCTGCGCGGCCATGGAAGCCAGCGGCGCCAGATTGCGGCTGGTCAACCAATAGCCGCCCATACCGGCCAGCCCCATGAGCAGCGGCAGCGCCAGCAGCAGGACGCGGCGCAGCACCGCCAGGTCGGCGACCACTTCATCCAAGGGCTGGACCGCCAATACCAGGTAACTCTGCCCACCGAGCGTAACGCGATCCACCGCGGCGCGCGCGCCATTTGGCCCGGCTCGGGGGACGGCGATCACCTGGTGGGGCCGCGGATCCGCGGCAGCGCGCCGGGCGATGTCCTCCAGTTCGTCCTTCGGAATGGGCGCGCTCGAACCCAGCACGCGGACGCCGGTGAGAAATGCCACGGTGCTGCCGTTCAGCCGCAGATCGGCAAGGACCTCCGAGGCGGCGGCTGGCGGGTCGCCCTTCATCTCCACAAATTCGTCCGCCAGGAGCGCCGCGGCGGTGTTGGCTTCCACCGATAGCGCTTCGTCCAAACGGCGCTCCAGCGCGCGCGCGAGCACGCTATGGAGGAACAGGCCGAAGAGGAGAAACAGCAGCGAAAAAAACGCCAGGTACCAGAGAGTGAGGCGCGAACGGAAACTCTTAATCATCGGCCTCCGCTTCCGCCGTCAGCATGTAGCCCTCTCCGCGCCGCGTGCGAATCATGCGTTTTCCGCCGCCCGTTTCCAGCTTGACGCGCAGCCGTTTGATGTAGACGTCGATCACGTTGGAAAAGGCGTCGAAACTCTCGTCCCATACGTGCTGCGCGATTTGTTCGCGGCCCACCACGCGATTCTCGTTGAGCACCAGGAACTCGAGCAGGGCGTATTCCTTGGCCGTCAGGCTGACCGGCCGGCCGCCACGCGTCACCGCGTGGCTGCTGGTATTCAGGGCCAGATCGGCTACGCGCATCACCTGCGGACGCAGCGCTTTGGAGCGGCGCAGCAGAGCGCGCAGGCGGGCCAGCAGCTCTTTGAAGTCGAAGGGCTTGGCAAGGTAGTCGTCGGCCCCGGAATCGAGACCGGCCACGCGGTCGTCCACGGCGGCGCGCGCAGTGAGCATGAGGATGGGCGCCCCGAAACCGGCGGCGCGCAGTTCGCGGCAGACGGCATGGCCGTCCTTGATGGGCAGCATGACGTCCAGAATCACCAGGTCGTACTCGTTGACGGTGGCGTGGTAGACCGCCTGTTCGCCATCGGGGGCAATGTCGACGGCGTAGGTTTGCTCCCGCAGGCCTTTGGCGATAAAAGCGGCTACCCGGGACTCGTCTTCCACCAGCAGAATTCGCACTTGTTTCATTGTGCGCGGGCGCGGCGGATTTCACAAATGACTT
>PLRZ01000084.1 GCA_003164075.1 Bryobacterales bacterium
AGTAGGTGAACTGCGTGACCTCCAGACCATCCAGCATCACCTGCCAGCCGATGCCCCAGGCGCCCAGCGTGGGCGCTTCCCAGTTGTCCTCTTCGAACTTGATGTCGTGCTGCCGCAGGTCGATCCCGATGGCCTCCAGGCTGCCGAGGTACTGCTCGATCACGTCCGCGGGAGCGGGCTTGAGGATCACCTGTAACTGCGAGTGTTTAAAAAGGCGGTTGGGGTTGTCGCCGTATCGGCCGTCGGCCGGCCGTCGGCTGGGCTGCACGTACGCGACGCTATAGGGAGACGGACCGAGAACGCGCAGGAAGGTTTCCGGGCACATGGTGCCGGCCCCTACTTCCACGTCATACGGCTCCTGGATAATGCAGCCCCGTTCGGCCCAATACTGTTTCAGCTTGAAAATGATCTCTTGAAAAGATGGCATTCGGTAACCCGTCGGTCAGGGAGCGGCTACTTCCCAGAACATTTGCGCCGTGTACAACTTTCGTTCCGCATGGGCCTCAATCTGCTGTATCAGGAACCTTCTCAAATCCGCCGCCGTCCCCTGGCTCCACTCCATGGCCGGCAGTCCGGCGACCGGCTTCCGCAACATCTCCGCGGCCAGCGCGCGCGACGCGGCGCTCAAATCCCAACTGCTGGCGGCGCCCGCCGGGTTGCCCTTTGAGCCCCGGCAATGGCTGCACATCAATCCCGCTTGCCCGCGGGTGAAAAAGGCCCGCTGGGGATTCTCCGGATCTTCCAGCAGGCTGCCACAGCCCAGGCAGACATCGAGTTCCGGCAGCCAGCCCGATAACCGTAGCGACCATAGTGAAAAATACGTTACAGCCCGCCACGCCTTGCTTGCCGACGGCGCCTGGAGCGACTCCAGAACTGCCAGCAGCAAGCGGAAAAACCGTTCGCTCGGTTCCGCGGAAGGCAGTAACTGTTCTGAAACTTCCGCGAAGTAATCCAACGCCACGCTGGTCCAGTAATCGGAAACCAGTGCGAATTGAGAATGAATCATCTCGCAGGAATCCAGATTTACCAGTTCGCGTGTCTCGCGCTGGAAATACGCCATGCGCACGTGCGATAACCGCTCCAGCCCCGCGCCGAAACTGCTCTTCGGCCGCCGCGCCCGTTTGGCCACGCCCCGCAACTTACCCTGNNAGAACGAGAGCTTCACTGACACACGCTGGCACACGTGGAAATTTCAGAGTATCACAGATGAAAAGGGGAAGAGGCTTTTGGCTGTTAGCTTTTGGCTTTCAGCTCCGCGCGGCCTGTAGCGGCCCATGCCATCGGGCGCCCCGGTGAGCCAAAAAGCCAGGAGCCCATCGCCGACAACTGAAAGCCCGCATTTGACCCCTTTCCTTTCAGTCGATTAGAATAGGAACAGGGGAGAACTCATTCCGGGACATCATGCCCAACGTTCCGCCGATCAAAACGCGCCACATGGAAATCCTCAGCTCCATCGTGCGCGAGTACATCGAAACCGGGGAGCCTGTGGGTTCACGCACCATTTCCCGGCATCGCAGCCATTCGCTCAGCCCGGCTACCATCCGCAACGCCATGGCCGACCTGGCCGATGAGGGCTACCTCTCACAGCCGCACACCTCCGCCGGCCGGGTGCCCACCGAGAAGGCCTTTCGCTATTATGTGAGTTCCCTCACAGCCTCGCGCCTGGCGGCCGCGGACTCCGACCGCCTGCGTAGCGAGTTCAGCGGTTTGGATACCGTGGGCGCGCACATGGAGCGGTCCAGCCATATCCTGGTGGAATTGACCCGCAACGTGGGGATCGCGGCGGCCATACCGGCGCTGGCGCAGGAACTGGACCAGATCGAACTGGTGCCGCTGGCCGACCAGCGCGTGCTGATCATCCTGGTGACGCGCGATCACATGGTGCGCAACCGCGTGGTGGCCCTCGATCAACCCTCGCCGCCCGATGAGCTGATGTCCATCCGCAACTATGTGAATCGGAATTTCAGCGGCTGGCAACTGGGCGCGGCGCGCCGCGAATTGCTGCGGCGCATGCTTCAGGAGCGGGCGCTGTACGACGCGGCGCAGGCGCAATTGCAGGCGCTGTGCCGCAATGGTCTATTGGAAGTGGACACCTCGCCCGAAGTGCATATGGAAGGCGCTTCCAACCTGCTGGCCCTGGACCTCCGGCTCACCCGCGAGAAAATGCGCGAGCTGCTGCGCGCGCTGGAAGAGAAGAGCCGGCTGATGGAGCTGCTGGACCGTTTCCTGGACCTGCCGCCCGGGGAACTGGACGTGCGCGTGGGTCTCGAAGAGATCCACCCGGCCATGAAAGATCTGGCGCTCATCGGCGTGAACGTGCGGATCGGCGGATTGCCCGCCAAGGTGGCAGTGCTCGGCCCCATGCGCATGCATTACGAGCGCGTCATGGCGGCCGTATTGCAGACCAGCCGGGCGCTGGAAAATGCCCGGTTTTGAAGTTGAGTCGACCGCTTTGATAAGCTAAGAGTAGTGGACACCCCGAAACCCGATACCAATATTTCCGACGTGTCTCCCGACGCCGGCCTTCCCTCCGAGACTTTGGAGGGGCAGCTCGCCGCCGTCTCCGCCGAGCGCGACCGGCTGGCGGCGGAAAAGGGGGAGTTGGGCGACCGCCTGTTGCGCGCCCGCGCCGAGTTCGACAATGCGCGCCGCCGCGCCGAACGCGAGCGCTCCGACTTCCTGCAGTTTGCCGCCATGGACCTGGTGAAAGAGGTGCTTCCGGTGCTGGACGATTTCGAGCGGGCCTTGAAAGTGGAAACCGCCGACCGGAACTACGCCAAGGGAGTGGAACTGATCTACCAACGGTTGTACGATACGCTCAAGAAGCTGGGGCTGGAGCCGATCGAGACGGCCGGCCGTCCGTTCGACCCTAACCTCCATCAGGCCGTGGAACGCGTGGAAACCGACGAGGCCGAGGACCAGGCCGTTCTGGGCGAGTTCCAGAGAGGCTATAATTTCAAGGGCAAGCTCCTCAGACCCGCGATGGTAAAGGTCGCTGTAAAACCGTAAACGCTGGAGAACCCGTGGCAAAGAGAGACTACTACGAAGTTCTGGGTGTGGGCAAGGATGCCGGCGACGCGGACATCAAGGGGGCCTACCGAAGACTGGCCTTGAAGCATCATCCCGACCGCAATCCTGAAGATCCCGATGCGGAGGACAGGTTTAAGGAAGCCTCCGAGGCTTACAGTGTGCTGAGCGACGCGCAGAAGCGCGCAGCTTACGACCGCTTCGGTTTTGCCGGATTGCAGGGCGCCTCGGGACAGCCCAATCCCGAGGCCTTCGCCGATTTTGGCGACATATTGGGAGATTTCTTCGGTTTCGGCGATCTGTTCGGAGGAGGAGGCGGCGGCCGGCGGCGCACCCGGGCGCAGCGCGGGGAAGACGTCCGTTACGATCTGGAACTTTCGTTTGAAGAGGCTGTATTCGGCATGAACGCCGACATTCAGGTACCGCGCATGGAGCGCTGCGATCACTGTAGCGGCGCCGGTTCGGAACCCGGCACTTCGGCCAGCACCTGCCCCACCTGCCACGGCCGCGGCGAGGTGCTTTATCAGCAGAGTTTCCTCTCTATCCGGCGGACCTGCGCCACCTGCAATGGGTCCGGGAAGATCATTCGAAACCCCTGCAGTCAATGCCGCGGGCAAGGCTACCGGCAGGTGCAGCGCAAGCTCAAGGTCACCATTCCGGCGGGTGTGGATGAAGCGACGCGCATCCGGCTGGCCAACGAAGGGCAGCCCGGCGGCAACGGCGGTCCGGCGGGAGACCTTTACGTGTTCCTGAAAGTGCGGGAGCACCCCTTTTTCGAGCGCCACGAACAGGATCTGCACTGCACCATTCCGGTGAATATCGCGCAGGCGGCGCTCGGCGCGGAGCTCGAGGTTCCTACACTCGAACAGCCCTACAAAGTGAAGATTCCGGAGGGCACGCAGAGCGGCGGGCAGATCCGCATCCGGCACCGGGGAGTCCCGGTGGTAAACGGAAGCGGCCGCGGTGATCTGTATGTGCACATCGAAGTGAGAACCCCGTCGCGGCTGACGCGCGAGCAACGGAAACTGCTGGAGCAACTTCGCGACACGCTGCCGGTGGACAACGCGCCCTCGGAGAAGGGGCTTTTCGAGAAGGTCAAGAACTACTTCATGTAGCGCTCGCGACCGGGCGCCGGACCGTCAGGATGCCTTCGGGAATCGCGAGCAGCGGCAGAATCTGTTCGGCTGCTCCCAAGTTGATGGCTTCGCGCGGCATACCGAACACCACACAGGTGGCTTCGTTTTGTGCGATGGTGCGGGCCCCCGCCTGACGCATTTTGAGCAATCCCTGGGATCCATCCGCCCCCATCCCGGTGAGCAATATGCCAACCGCCCGGCTGCCGGCCGCCTCGGCGACGGAAGAGAACAGCACATCTACCGAAGGGCGTTGGTAACACACTCGGGGACCGGTCTTGATGTTCACCGAATACCGGCCGCCAGCTTTGCGCAGCAGCATGTGGAAGTCTCCCGGAGCGACCAATGCCAGGCCTGGCCGGAGCACATCTCCCTCTTCGGCCTCTTTTACCTCTATGGCGCAGATCTCGTTCAGGCGATTGGCGAAGGCGCGGGAGAATATCGGCGGAATGTGCTGGGCTATCACCATCCCGGGTGTGGATGCGGGCAACTTGGTGAGCACTGAGGCAATGGCTTCGGTGCCGCCGGTGGAAGCGCCAATGGCGATCACCATGTCGCCGGGAAGCGGCGGACGAACGGCCGCGGTTGCCGGTGGCGCGCTCGGTTCCGCCGGTCGGGCCGGGGGCTCCGACCGGCGCACGCGGGACGACGCCGCCGCGCGGATTTTGGACGCCAGCGAGTGGCGCAATTCTCCCACCGAGTAGGGACCGCCCGGTTTGGCCAGAACTTCTACCGCTCCGAATTCCAGCGCCTTTATGGCGGCCCGGCAGGAAGGCTGTGCCAGGGAACTGATGACCACCGCCGGCATAGGGTGGAAATGCATCAATTTTTTCAGAAAGGTCAACCCGTCCATGCGCGGCATTTCGATATCCAGCGTCAGCACGTCCGGCCGCAGCGAGAGAATCTTGTCCCGGGCCACGTAAGGGTCCGGGGCGGAGCCCACTACCTCCAGGTCCGGCTCTCCCGCCAGAGCCTCCGTGAGGATCTTGCGGACGATCGCCGAATCGTCGACTATCAATACGCGGATTCGGCGGGTTGGGAGCATGTTGGGCTTTCCGTCGTGATGTTCACGGTGAGTCTGCCGTTGGACAGCTCTACCGCATAGCGGGTGTTCCAGAGGCTCCCCGTGTCTTCTTCCGAAGGCGGCACGATTTGCGGCGCCGACAGGTTGAAAGCCGTGGAGCTTTCCACCCGGCTGAGTACCGAGCCGCAAGTCATGTTGGCCAGTTCGCGGATCACTTCGGACACTTGGAGGTCCGAAACGTCCGCTGCGTCAATTCCCAGAAAGTCCGCGGCGATCTGCTTTGCCGCGACGGATGTCAAGCGCAGCCTGAGGGAACCGGCGGGTTCGCCCTGGAAATCGAGCCGGGCGGCCATTTCGTCCTCCGGCGGGTGCCCGGCAACTTCCAGATCCGAGAACTCTCCCAGTGTCTGGACGAAGAACATTTTTTCCAGGACTTCGTTGACGGAATCTCGTAAGGCCTGACGGATCACGGTGTCAATCACAAGGCACCCCCAGTGTGCGTTCTAACTCGGCTCGCAGGGCTTCCGGGAGGAACGGCTTGGTCACATAGCCGCGCGCCCCCAGGGAGGCCATGGATGCCATGCGGTGGGAGGTGGCGTCGGTTGAGATTACGATGGCCGGAATCGAGCGCAACAGTTCGTCCTGCGAGAGGCGCCGGAGGAATTCCTGGCCATCCATGCCGGGCATGTTGATGTCCGTGAGAATGGCGTCCACCCACTCGTGGTTCAATATTTCCAGCGCTTCCTGGCCGTTGGATGCCTCGAAGCACTCCGATAATTCGAACCCCGACAAGTCGATGACGCGGCGGACAAACGTCCGCATCGCCGGCGAATCGTCGACAATTAACACGCGATATGCCATCAGGCAACCCCCACTTTCGGAAAACCGGCCGCTAATTCCCGTACTTCGCCGGCTTCCTGTATCAAGAACTTTCCACTACCGATTTCCAGCCGTACCGTGCGCGAACGGACGCCGCCCACGGCCTCTCCATGCACCATCACTCCGGCCTTCCAAAGAATCTTGCGCATGGCCAGGTAATTGCGCCGGCCGATGTCGAACACATTCTCCGGGTCCATCATGCTGGCCCCGCCTGCGGCGCGCACCGTCAGACGCCGTTTCGACGCTCCGCGCGCGCATATGCGGTCCAGCATCATCGGAATTCCGGTGTCGGCGAACATCCACGGGTTGTCGCGGCTGCGGGCGCGATCGATGGTGGAGTCGGGCAGCATGAAGTGCAGCAGACCGCCTACCCCGGCCTTGGCGTCGTGAACCGCCAGTCCAATACACGACCCTAAGGCGTATGTGGCGAGTACCTGGCTGGGCGCATCGCCGATGCGACAGTCGGCCATCCCTACAACTATTTGCTCCACCGGCCCTCCTTTTTCACGGGTTTCCGATAGACGGCCGGGCGCACGTAGTCGAGCGAGTGCGGGATTCTGGTCAGGCTCTCGGCATGGCCTACAAACAGATAACCACCCGGTTCCAGCATTGCCGCCAGCCGTCCGACCACTTGCTCTTGTGTCTGGCGGTCGAAGTAAATCATGACGTTGCGGCAGAAGATCACCGGAAACAGACGCCCCCAGGAGAAGGTCTCGACCAGGTTGATGCGGCGAAAACTTGCTTGCGTCCGGATGCGGGGCGCCACGCAGTAGGTCTTGGCCGGACCTTTTCCCGGCACAAAGTAACGCGATAACCAGGCTGCCGGGATGCCCTGGCACCTGTCGGGCGTATATTCGGCTGCCTGGGCGGCATGCAGCGCTTTGTTCGAGATATCGGTGGCGGCAATCGAAATCCGCCGCTGGGGACAGGCTTCGTTGAGGAACATGGCCAGGGTCCAGACCTCTTCACCAGTGGAACAGGCGGCGCACCAGACCTCCAACGGGTCGCGGTTGGCGAGCGAGGGCAGCACTTCCTCACGCAGAAACGTGAAGTGATCGGGCTCGCGCAGGAAGGCTGTATGGTTGGTGGCCAGGGCGTCGATCATGGCGGCCAGAGCCACGCCGGAACGATCGGCCAGGACGTGCCGGTAGTATTCCTGAAACGACCGGAACCCGCCCTTCCGCAGCAGTCGCCTCAGTCGCGCGGAGACCAGTTCCTCCTTGCCTGGTTTGAGATCCAGTCCGAACGTGCCGTGCGCCAGTTGACGAATTTGATCGAAATCCCTGCTCCCCAGAGCCGGTACGGTCTCCTGCTCCAGCCAATCAGCGGGCGGCTTCATGCTCACCGTCCTTGAGAAGGCGGTCCAAATCTAAAATGAGCCCTACCCGGCCATCGCCCATGATCGCTCCGCCGGCGATAGCTGTGACGCTGCTAAAGGTTGCGCCCAGCGACTTGATCACGACTTCCTGCTTGCCGATGAGATCATCCACCAACAGACAGTAACTGGCGCCTTCTACTTCCGCCACCACCAAAACCGAT
Source organism: Bryobacterales bacterium (assembly GCA_003164075.1). The sequence continues at coordinate 7,603 of PLRZ01000084.1, forward strand.
TGGGTGGGGTCTTCCGACCGGGGTTTCACGCCAAACCGGCGGTACAGGCGGAATACCGGCAGCAGGTTGCCGCGCACCAGCGCCATTTCGGCGCGCCCCTGCACGGTCCAAATGGTTTCGGCCGTCGGCCGGAACATCTCCCGCACCGCGAACAAAGGCACTATGTAGCGTTCGCTCCCCACGCCTACCACCAAACCATCGATGATTGCCAGGGTCAGCGGCAGCTTGAGGAAAAACGCGGCGCCGTGTCCTACGCTGGACCGGATTTCGATTCTTCCGCGCAGCTTCTCGATGTGCCGCCGGACCACGTCCATGCCCACACCCCGCCCGGAAACGTTGGTTACCTGGGCCGCGGTCGTGAAGCCCGGTTCAAAAATCAAGTTGAAGGTCTCATTTTCCGAAAGCTCTTTTTCGGCCGCGATCATTCCCTTCTGAACGGCTTTGGCCTTGATTTTGGCGGCATCCAACCCGCGGCCGTCGTCGCTGATTTCGATCACCACCTGGCCGGCCTGGTGTTGGGCTTTCAACAACAGATGGCCAGCAGGACTTTTGCCGCAGGCGATGCGATCCTGCGGCAGCTCCAGACCGTGATCCATGGCGTTGCGTACCATGTGCATAAGCGGATCGGCCAGTTCTTCGACGATCGTGCGGTCCAGTTCGATCTCGTCGCCCTCGGTCTCCATCTGCACCTGTTTGCCGAACTGCCGCGACAGATCGCGCACCAGTCGCGACATGCGGCGGAACACCGGTCCGATGGGAACCAACCGCATGGCCATGGCGGTCTTCTGCAGTTCCGCGGTGATGCGCGTCATTTGCGCCAACTTGCGTTGCAGCGCCTGGCTCTTGATCGCGGAAAGCTCGGGATCGTGGCGGACGAGGGATTCCGCAATCACCATTTCGCCGGCCATGTCTGCCAGGTAATCGAGCTTGGCGGTATCGACCTTCACCGCCATGGTTTCGTTCTTGTGGCGCGCCGGTTCGGCGGCTGGCGCCGCTTCGGCGGCCGGTACCGCTACGTCGGAGGATGCCGCGTCGACCGCAGCCGCCATTTGTGCCAATTCGACCGTCCCCTGGCTGGGTTCGGATGAATCGGCAGTCAGGGCGCGAATCCGCAGAATCAGCGGTTCGTTGGGGGGTGGCGCGTCCGACGGCCGGCCCTGCATGGTCGACTCCAGATGGGCCATCCAACGCCGCAGATAATCGGCGCTTTCGAGGATTACGTCAAACGCGTCGGGAGTCAGTGCCCATTGCGAGCTGCGGGCGCGATCGAGCACTGTCTCGGTCTCGTGGGCAAGCTTCTGCACGTCCCACAGCTCCAAGAAGCCGGCCAGACCTTTGATGGTGTGAAAGCCCCGGAAGACCGAATTGAGAGCCTCGGAAGCGCCAGGGTCGCCTTCGAGGGTCAGTAGCTGGGATTCGATGGCGGCGAGGTGCTCCCGGCTCTCCAGGATGAAATCGCCGAGAAGTTCCGGGTCCTGCGCCAAAGAGAGAGACGAGCCGGTAGCGGGTTCGCGGGCTTCGTCGTCGAGGATCTGCTGCAAACGTACAATGCCCGCCTGCAGCACGTCCGCAATGGCAACGCCGTCGGCCGCCGCTTGTTCCGGATCCGGCAACGATTGGATCAAGGCCGTGGCGGCAGCGGCTACCTGGCTGGCCTGGTCCTCGGCGGCACGGTCGCGGATGCTTTCGAGGGCAGGCACCCATTTGGATGCGGCCTCTGCGTTCCCCGGTTCAGCTACCACGAGCTGAAGAGCCAAATCTTCGATTTGTTGGTGTAACTCGGCCGAATGGGACAAGGGATTGTTCCTTAGAGACTGTGTTCCTGTTGGATGTTTCCTGCGATCGGGGCCGCTTCCTGGGCAGCCCTGACACTGCGGTGGGCCAGCGCGCGGACTTCGTCTGCCGCCACTGCGAATCCCATGTCAGCCTCACCCGCCGCCACGGCCGCGTTGAGAGCCAGGATACTGGTCTGGAAGGCGATCTCGTCGATGACCTTGGCGATTTCCGGGATGTTCCCGCTGGAACCGTTGATTTTTCTCATGGATGAAACCTAGTGGACAATGGAGGCCAGCCCGCGCAGATCCTGAGTGGACAGGACTCGGTCGATATCCAACAGGATTTTGACTTTTCCCTTCACCTTGGCCATACCCAGGAGGTACTGGCCCGTGACGGCTTCGCCGAAGTCCGGCGTGTCCTCGATCTCCTGGCCGGACAGGTTGAGGACTTCGGAGACGCCGTCAACTACGATTCCCATCAGGACCGACCCGGACTCGCCCTGTACCTGGGTCACGATAATACATGTTCGTTGCGTGTATTCGGCCGCGTCCAGTCCGAATTTCAGGCGGAGATCGATCACCGGCACTACTTTCCCGCGCAGGTTGATCACGCCTTTGATGTGCATGGGCGTTTGAGGGACAGCGGTGATCTCCTGCAGCCCCATGATCTCGCGCACTTTCAGGACTCGGATGCCGAACTCTTCATTGGCCAGTTGGAAGGTGAGGTACTTTCCGGCGCGGGCGTCGGTTTGCGCGGCCGTAGACGGTTCGTTTGCAGTTAACATGCTGGGTGGCATAGGTATTTTCTCCCGATAATTCTCTTTAGACTTCCAAGGAACACGACAGCGTCGGCGAACTGTGGAACAGGACGTGCGCAGCCTGCTCTTTGGGCTCCAGACAGAGCTTGACGACCAACGTTTCGTCGTCCCACAAGAAACGCACGACAATCCATTCCGTGTTGCCAGCGCTCTTGGTTTTGAAATTCCGGCCATAGACTACGGTTGGAATACTCAAGCCGAGGGGGCCGAGATGTTGTTCCAGGTCGGTTTTGACGCTGCCGACGATCATATTGGTGAGCTCGGCGACGGTGTCCAGGACTTCCTCGTTGACCGACGTGGCCTCGCACATCAGCATCTGGGCGCAGATCCGGCACGCCAACGCAGGCGAACAGCTTACGCTGCCCGTGCCGGCCCAGGAACCTGCCAGGCCGATGAAAGAGACTACTCCCTCGCTGGCCTCCGGCATGCTGGTCTCGACCGCAGATTGGTTGCAAACGATATCGACACCGAGCATGGTCGTAAACACCTGCAGGGTGGACTCGCTCACGGATTTCAGGATGATAGAGTTAAGGTTCATAAGGGCAGCGCTGGTGCCAGAAGGCCGGCCAGCTTCTCCTTGATCTGATCTGCGGTGAAGGGCTTACGGACGTAACCGGCGGCGCCCAGTTTGACCGCTTCGCCGACTTTGGTTTCACCGCCCTCGGTAGTAATCATTACTACCGGGATCTGCCGCCATTGCGCGGAGGCCTTTATGGAAGCAAGAAGCTGCAGGCCGTCCATTTTGGGCATGTTGATGTCGCTCAACACCAGATCGACTTTTTGTGCGCCGAGCACTGCCAGCGCCTCCTGGCCATCACCAGCTTCATGGATGGTGTGGATCGCCATGCCCGTTTGCCGCAGTACCCGCTGCAAAATCTTCCGGATCGCAGCCGAATCATCCACTACCAAGACGTTTGACTCCATTCGACTCCTTACACACTATTCATCGGAACCAAGCCGGCTTTTCATTAGGAAACGGATGAAAAAGTATCGCGAAAAGTTGCGTGGCCCCGAGGATTAAAGGATTGTGGCGGAAATGCCGATAGGAAACCAGGAGCCTAGGGTTTGAGCCGAGAGCTATCACAACAGGAAATCGACGCAGTCTTTCAGAACATGACGGACCGGAAGCGCGATACTCCGGCCGTCAAATTCGATTTCCGGCGCCCGGACCGCATTCCGAAATCGCAGGTCCGCGCCATTCACCTGCTGCACGATACCTTCGTGCGTAATCTGGTGTCCAGTCTGTCGGCCTACCTTCGCTCGTACCTGACGGTAAACCTGGTGAGCGTGGAGCAGTTGTCCTACGCCGAGTTCCTGGATGGCCTGCCTTCTCCCACGTGCATTGTTTCGCTGGGGTTGAGCCCGTACGACGGCAACGGCGTGCTGGAACTGAATCCTTCGCTGGTCTTTCCGATTCTGGAAATGCTGTTGGGCGGCACGGGGAAAGGCTCGGCGAGCATCCAGCGCGACATTACGGAAATCGAACAGAAATTGCTGGATGGCCTGTTTCGGATCATCCTGCATGACTTGCGGGAAGCCTGGAAGGGTGTGACGGCAGTGGATTTCACCATCGAGTCGATGGAGACCGAGCCGCAATTGCTGCACCTGCTGGCTCCCAACGAAGCGGTGGTCTCGATCGGCGTGGAAGTGCGCATCGGCGAGTCCGTGGGGATGATGAACATCGCCATGCCCTCCATCGTCATCAAGATGATGCGGCAGAAGTTCGNNGCAATGGTCGGTCCGCAAGACTCACGCCAACGCTACCGAACAAGTGCGGGTCCTGCGCATGCTGCGGGAGAGTGCCCTCACGCTGGAGGCGCGGCTGGAAGGTCCCACCTTGAGCATCGCAGACCTGCTGGGGCTCAGCGAAGGTCATCTGCTCACGTTCGATTACCCGGTGGAACGTCCGGTGGAGTTACTGGTCAACGGCGTTCACAAATATACGGCCCAAATGGTAAGCACGGGCAGAAAGAGAGCCTGTCTGGTGGAGAAGGTACGTCCCTCGCAGGCTCAAATCCAGGCTCAAGGCAAGATTAGCGGGGAACCCTCGGGAGGCTCGGTTGCGGACTCGTCCGGGTAGAAATCGCGCAGAGCGTCGAGGAAGGCGCGTCCGCGGCGGCGCCCGTTGTTATGGATCAGTTCAAGCTGTTGCAGGAAGACCAGCAGCCCCAGTACGGTGGCGTCGCGCGTCTTGTGGATTCCCAGCCGTTGGGCTTCGGCCCGGCGGAACTCCGCGATCGCCTCCCGCAGTGCCCGGCTGATCCCGGCGGCCAGCGGATTGGCCGGGAGGCTCTCATACAGCAGACCGCTTTCGAGGGTGCGATGCGTGCGAATCGAGGCGTCCAACGCTTCGCGGATGTCGT
>PLRZ01000421.1:0-2145 GCA_003164075.1 Bryobacterales bacterium
TTTACCGCGTCGTGCTCCTGGACGACAACGATCACACCTACGACTACGTCATCGAAATGCTGCAGCGGATTTTCATCTTTTCGCTGGACCAGGCATATCGTCACGCCGAAGAGGTGGATCGCTGCGGCCGGACGGTGCTGATTACGTGCGAGCTGGCGGAGGCGGAATTCGGCCGCGACCAGATCCATGCCTACGGGCGGGACTGGCGCCTGGAGCGGTCCAAGGGGTCGATGTCGGCGGTGGTGGAACCGGCGGGATAAGGGTTGCGGCACTGCTGTTCACTTATTAACCGGCTAATGTCTCCTCAGTTGGGAAAAATCAACTGGAAAAGAATAGTTCTTCTCTTGCCGCCACCTCAGGGTTAACATTTCCAGACATTGCCGATTGGTGCTGGCGTAGGCTGGCGTGATCCATAAGTTGCCGCCAGATGGGTGGGGCAGGCGGTGCTCGCCTGCCCTCGATCCTATTCGAGCAGCGGGCCTGATTCAGCGCGGGCGGGCAGGCGAGCACCGCCTGCCCCACCTTCAGGCTCACTGCAAATTCCACGACATCAGGAGTTCTGAAGGTCCGTCGCGCCTGCGCCACGCAATCCCCAAAACGGTTAGGCACCCGTGAGCGAGCGTTCGGGCGCCAAACGGAATTCTGTCGCGAAACTCACTTCAAATGGCAAGGACCGCCAGATTTCGCGACAGAAACCCAGTTAGCTAAGCTAGCTGGTCTTGCGCACGCGCCTCTTCGGCTCGGCCGCTTCCGCCGCGTGTTCCTGCTCCGCGCCAGCCATCGCGGTGGCCACACTTGCCGGCTTCCGCTTTTCCGCCAGGCTCTTCTTGAGCGCCTCCATGATGTCGATCACCGGCGCCACGTGAGTCTCCGGAGTGGCCACCACTTTCTGACCGGCCACCTTCGCCTCGATCATCTTCTGAAGATTAGCGCGGTAGTTGTCCTGGTATTTCTGCGGCTCGAACTCGGCTTCAAGCGCCGAGATCAACATCTTGGCCATNNTACATGGTGTGCGAAAGAATCCCGTTCGCGCCTGGCCGCAGCACGATAATGTGCTCGCGATTGTGCATGGCCACCTTGGCTACGCCGTAATATTTCGACTCGCGCAGTGCCTGAAACAGCAGCGCGTAGGGCTTCTCGCCGCCTTCGTCCGGCGCTACGTAGTAAGAGCTCTCCAGGTAGATCGGATCGACATCGTCGGCCTTGACGAATTCCAGAATCTCCATCACTTTGGCCGTCTTGGGCGCGACTTTCCTGATGTCCTCGTCCTCGATCTCCACGTAGTGGTCCTTCTCATACTCGTAGCCCTTCACGAGTTCGCTGCGCGGCACGGGCTTGTCTTCGGCCTGGCAGAAGGTGACTTGCCGGATGCGCGAATGATCGTCTTTGTGGAGCAGATTGAAACTGATGGTTTCACTGCGCGCGGCGCTGAAGAGCCGGATGGGAAACGAGACCAGCCCGAAAGTCAGGTGGCCTTTCCAGACACTCGATGCCATAGTAGAACCCTCTCGAACTACGTGCTTCCCAGGGTACTACAAGGCCAATCGAATGTAAATGATAGCAAGAGTCTGTCGCGAAACTCAAGAAACCGCTCCCTTGCGGTCGCGGCTCGGTACGAAGTCCCGTGAAGTCAATGGAGCCGTTTCCGAGCCGCGCGCGCCAGCAAGCGGTTCTTGTCACCTGAAGTGAGTTTCGCGACAGAAATTAGCTATTCCCCGCCTTCCAGTTGGGTGGGCCGGCGTTCGTGAATCTCAGCGATGCGAACGAGCGCGCGAATATTCTCGCCGTCCTGTTGGGCGGCAACCTTCAGATCCTGAATGTCGCGGCTTACGAGTTCCAGGTTCATGGTGAGCGCTTCAATGCGCTCGTCGATATTCATACTCTTAGTGTATCGCGAGCCCGCTTCCGCGCCTCTACCCACGCCGGGAAGACTTCGGGATTCTCCAGCCATACCAGCATCCATTCCACCATCTCCTCTTTCCGCTCCTTCTTATCGGGCGGTGTGCGACTGTCGCGCGCCTGGTACCGCGCGCGATCCTTGGCGCCGATGACCTGGCGCCTGCAATACCGCGCGCGGTCCCGATTGCCCGCCGCCGTCGCGTCCACGTAGATCCCCAGCATCTCGCGCAGGGATTGCTCCAGCTC
>PLRZ01000421.1:2152-8499 GCA_003164075.1 Bryobacterales bacterium
TCCAGCCACACCGCTTCGGTGATGGCCGGAGGCTCGATGCCGGCCAGGTACTCGCGCAGGCGCTGCTTAACGGACCTTGCGGAGGCCACGGCGATACCTCTCGGTGGCGGCGGCATGCGCCGCCAGGTTAGTGGAGAACTGGTGCCCGCCGGAACCGTCGGGGCGCAGCACGAAATAGAGNNTATAGGTGTTGTAGGGGTGGCTGCGGTCCAGGTCGGAGCGGTAGATGGTCCCGCGATATACTCCCAGAAGCAGGGCGGCGTAGATGGTGGTGGGGTCGCATTCCAGTTTCATGCCGATGCGTAGACGGTTGGCGAATACCGCGGCGATGAGCGGGCGCTCCTCCTCCAGCTTGCCTTCCTTCTCCACCAGCGACGCCAGCGTGACGGTCTGGTGGACCCCGGCATCGGTGGCCAGACCCCGCCACGCGGCACGGAACCGGTCGGTCATCATGCGGCACAACTGCTCCGGCGTGGTGCGGTGGCCCAGCCGGTATGTGCTGGGGAAAAGATAGCCTTCGAGCGTGGGCGCCTGGGGATCGAGATCGCGAATCAGCGCGGGATCCTGGGCGGCTTTCACGAACTCGGAGGCTTTGAAGACGCCCAGTTGTTCCACTGCCGACCCGATATCGAAAATGTTCCTGCCTTCGGGCACCACTAGCTCGTAGTAGAAAATATCGCCGCGCGCAATCCGGCCGAATACCTGCATGGCAGACGCCGGACGGTCGAAGGCGTACTCGCCGGCCTGCAGGGCACGTCCGCGGTTGGCCAGGCGCGCCATCCAGAAATCCCAGCGGCTGCCGACCACGCCGGCCCGCGCCAACTGTTCGGCCATGCTGCGCGTGGACGTGCCGTGCGGCAGTTCGACGTAAATGGTCCCCCTGAAGCCCCGGTACGGGCGGGTCACCCTGTAGTACAGGAAGCCGCCGGCGAGAATCGCCAGCAACAGAAGCGTGCCCGCGGTGCGCCGGAAGTTCATAAGGGGGCGCTTCCCAGCGAATCCAGGTAACTCTGCAGGAGGATCACGGCCGAGAGGCGGTCCACCGCGGCGGCCCGTTTCTCGATGCTGATACCGCTCGAGCGCAGCACGCGGCCGGCTTCCACGCTGGTGAGGCGCTCGTCCCAGAGCTTCACGGGGAGGCCGGTCTGCTTTTCCAGGGCGGCGGCGAACTCGTGCACCCAGGCGGATTGCCGGCCTTCCGTGCCCCGCATNNTCCGTGCGCTTGTTGGTGCGCACCAGATTGGGCAGCCCCTGCGCCGTGATACCCAGGGGATCGCTGATCGCCAGGCCGATGCGTTTTTTGCCTAGATCTAAGGCCAGGATGCGGGACTTGGCTGGAGTCAAATCAATTTCATTATAGACTCCGCCATGCTACAGTCGAGGCAAGGGTCGAAATCGCGCCGTGGCGCCATTAATCCAGCCTCCCAGCGTCGCTAAGACAGCCGTGCAGGAAGTGCGGCATATGTCCCTGCCGATTGTCGCGCTCGGCGTCATCGTCGCCATTCTGTATTTCGGGCGCGTATTCTTCATCACCGCCATGACCGCGGTGACCATTGCGTTCATCCTGGAGCCCTTTGTGACCTTGATGATGCGCCTGCGTCTGCCGCGCAGCGTGGCCAGTTTCGTAGTGTGCACCATGGCACTGCTGTTTCTCTACGTGATTGGCATGGGGGCCTACTCGCAGCTCACCGGCCTCTATAGCGACCTGCCGAAATACGGTCAGCGCATCGGCGATATCGTGGACGGCATTCAGCAGAAGATCCAGGGTATGGAATCGGACACCTACCGCATGCTGGTGCCCACGCGCCAGCGTATGGAGGAAGAGGAACGGCAGCGGCAGGCGGCCAAGAAGAGCAAGAGTTCCAAGGCACAGCCGGCCGCGTCCACGGCCCTGCCCGCGCCCGCCGCCGCGGCGCCTCCCGGCTCGGCCATCGCGGACTATGTCGCTTCGCACCTGAGCTCCTTTTACCAGATCCTGCTGATGGTGTCGTTTATCCCGTTTCTGGTGTACTTCATGCTGAGCTGGCGCGACCATATCAACCGCAGCTTCCTGCAGTTGTTTCAAGGCCAGGCGCGGATTGTGGCGGCGCGCAGCCTGGAAGGGATCGCCGAGATGGTGCGCGCCTTCGTGGTGGGCAATTTCCTGCTGGGCTTTCTGCTGGCCATCGTCAGCTCGGCGATGTTCTGGGCGATCGGGCTGCCGTACCCGCTGCTGGTGGGTCCGCTGAGTGGATTGCTGAGCCTGGTGCCCTATGTGGGGCTGCCGCTGGCCACAATGCCTCCGCTGTTCGCCGCTCTGGAGCGAAACACGGTGCCGGTATACGTGGTGGTAGTAGTGTCCGTGTCCATGCTCCATCTGACGGCGTTGAACCTTCTCTATCCCAAAGTGGTAGGCTCGCGGGTCCACCTGAATCCGCTGGTAGTGACCTTCTCGCTGATGCTCTGGGGCTTTCTGTGGGACGCCCCGGGCTTGCTGCTGGCCATCCCGTTGACCGCCGGATTGAAGGCGGTTTGCGACAACGTCAAAGAGCTGCGGCCCATCGGCAAATTCCTCGGCGATTGACGTCCGCGCGCCCGCTTCGAACGTTGAGTTCTGCTAAAGATATCGTTCAAACCTTCTGGTTTGACTTCGCGGCCAATCGAACGTAACATTGCGCCATCTAGGTCTCTTTGTGTCAATTGATTTTTGTTAGGGGTTTTCGTCAGCAAAACGCTGGCCTCCGTTGCTGAGGCCGGCAGCCACTCCGGAAAGTGGCGAATTGGAATGTCCATGTCCGATTATGGGAGGTATCCTACGATGCAGATTCTTGCGAACCACGTATGTCGCACTAAATTGGCCGCGGCCCTTGTACTCGCCGCCCTATTGATGTTCATAGCCGCACCCCGCGCCCACGCCCAGGAAGTAGCTGTCGCTGAAGTGGACGGCCACGTAACCGATCCGACCGGCGCTTCCATTTCCGGCGCGACCGTCAAACTCACGGAAGTGGACACACGCCAAGTCCACACCTTCACCACCGATACAGCAGGTGTTTTCCGCTTTCCGAATCTGCCCACCGGGTCTTACATACTGGAAGTATCGGCGCCGGGATTCAAGGCTTACCGCCAGACCGGCATCATTATGGAGGTGGCTCACAACGTCGAGCAGAATGTCGCTTTGCAGATTGGCGCCACCACCGACACGGTAGAGGTGGCCGCCAACGCCAACATGGTCGAAATGAAGGATAACTCCGTTCAGCAGGTTCTCGAAACGCAGAGAATCGACGAAATGCCGCTGAATGGCCGGAATCCCACTCAACTCTTGTTCCTGGCCATCGGCGGAAGCAGCACCGCCCCGGCAGGCAGCGATCTGACGGGCAGCAAGAACATGGGCGGCTCCAATGCATCGGGAACCTTTTCGGTGGCCGGCAGCCAGGCCAATGGAGTGAACTTCCTGCTGGATGGCGGCGATAACAACGACGCGTTCAGCAATGTGAACCTGCCCATTCCTTTCCCCGATGCCATCCAGGAATTCAGCGTGCAGACCAACGGTCTGCCGGCGCAATATGGTCTGCATCCCGGCGGCGTGGTGAACATCGTCACCAAGTCGGGAGCCAACTCCTTCCATGGAGACATGTTCGATTATCTGCGCAACGGCGATCTGAATGCCCGGCAGGAGGGCACGCTGGCTCGCGACTCATTGAAGCGCAACCAGTTCGGCGGCACCGTCGGAGGCCGTGTCATCAAGGACAAGATCTTCTTCTTCGCCGGCTATCAGGGCACCCGCCAGCGTTCGGACCCCGCGTCCAATATCGCTTACGTTGCCACTCCCGCGAGTTTGACCGGAGATTTCAGCGTACTCGACGGCGCCAAATCGGCGGGCGGCTGTCTTTCCAGCGCGAAGGTCTTGAAGAGTCCTTCGGGCACGCCCTACCCCAACAACCAGATTCCCGTGTCGAGCTTCGATCCCGCGGGATTCAAGCTCGCTTCCACTTACCTTCCAACTACCAGCGATCCCTGCGGCAAGGTCTTGTTCGGTTACATCTCCAATAACCCGGACGACCAGATCGTTGGCCGCGTGGATTATGTCATCAGCAGCAAGCAGAGCTTCTTTACCCGCTATTACGTCTACGATTACAAGGCGCTCTCGTTGTTCGACGGAAAGGACTCGCTGACCACCGGCACGGCGGGCAACGCCGAGCGGTCCGAGACTGTAACGGTGGGCGACACCTACTCGTTCAGCGGCACCGCGGTGGACTCCTTGCATGCCACTTTCGACCGCCGCCGCGACGACCGCGGCGATGCACCCAATCTGTTTAGCCCCAAAGATCTGGGCGTCAACATGTATGTGGCTATTCCGAACTACACCCAGCTCACCGTTTCCGGTTATTCGGGGGGCGGTTTCAATATTGGCTGCGGCACGTGCGCTCCGGGATTTTTCAACGTCAACACTTTTCAGGTTGCCGACGATTTCACGCTGATTCGCGGTAAACACCAGTTCGGCTTCGGCGTGGACGTGCGCAGGGACCAGTTCAACTCCGTGAACAACCAACAGGACAACGGCCAGTTCACCTTTAATGGCGGCACCACCGGCGACGGTCTGGCGGATCTTCTGGTCGGCCGGTTTTCCGGGCTGACGGACGGCAATGCGCTTTCCGATTACCTGCGCCAGACGGTGTTCGCCGCTTACGCCCAGGATACCTTCCATGCCTCATCCCGCCTGACCATCAACATCGGCCTGCGCTGGGAGCCTTCGGTACCGTCCTATGACAAGCAAGGACGCGGCAACCAGTTTAGCTGGCCGCTATTCCTCGCCGGTACGCACAGTACGGTCTTCCCCAATGCGCCGGCTGGCTTGATTTTTACTGGCGATTCCGAGAACAAATACGGAGACGCCTTGACGGCCTCGCATTGGGCCACTTTCTCGCCCCGGTTCGGCCTGGTGTGGGATCCCACCGGAGAGGGCAAGCAGACCATCCGCGCGTCCTTCAACATGCTACACGAAACCACCGAGCTCTTCTATCCGGAACGGTGGACTACTAATCCGCCCTACGCATCTTCACTGACGCTCAGCAGCGGACAGTTCTCCAGCCCCTTTTCAACTTATGTGGCGCCCAGCGGCGCGACGGGCGACCCCTTCCCGGGCAGTGCGCTCTTCCCGGTGGGCGGCACTTACATCAGCATTCCGCCCAATCTGCCGCCTACTTATGTCATGCAATGGAATGTCAACTACCAGCGCCAGATAGCCAAAGACTGGCTCTTCTCCATCAACTATCTGGGAAATGCCACCAGGCATATCTGGGGCTCGTTTGACGTCAATCCTTCCGTCTATACCGGAACCGGCGCGAGTACATCCAATACCTCCCAACGCCGCCTCACTTACCTGGCAAACTCCGCGCAGGGGCAATACTACGGCAACATCGAACAGACCGACCCCGGCGTCAACGCCGAGTATCAGGGATTGCTTGTTACCGCACAGCACCGCCTCTCTCACCACTTCACGGTAGGCAGTAACTTCACTTGGAGCCACTGCATCAGCGAGTACGATTTCGGGGGCGAATTGACCAGTCCGCTCTATCAGAACCCCAACAACCGCGCCGAGGGCGAGCGCGGCGCCTGCAGCTTCGACCACCGGTTTATCTTCAATACCTCCCTGGTTGCAACCAGCCCAGGGTTGGGAAGCGGAGTGGTCATGGTGGCGACCAAGGACTGGCAGTTCTCCACCATCGGCAACCTGACCAGCGGCCAGCCGCTCACCCTCACCGACGGCGGCAAGGACATCTCCTTGACCGCCCAACTGCAAGACCGGCCCAACGTGATTAACCCAACCGCGGTCTATCCGTTGCAGAAAACCGTTCTGGACTACTTTAACGCCTCCTCATTCGCGGTGCAGCCGACGGGAACTTTCGGAGACCTCGGACGCTTCGCTATTTATGGTCCGGGCAGCATTCAATTCGATGTGGCCCTGAGCCGCGGATTCAAGTTGAAGGAGCGGACCAGACTCGATTTCCGCGCGGACATGTTTAACATCATGAATCACGGAAACTGGAGTAATCCCACCACCAGCATCGCCAGTTCGACGTTCGGCCAAATCACTTCGTTCGGCTCGCCACGCTACATCCAGATGGCGCTTAAGTTGTTCTTCTAGGCAGACAAGGGCTACACCTCGATATCGGCCATACCGGTCACGGGGTTCGGCGGAGGCCGCATTGGAGATGCTCCCGGGCGCGAACCCCCGGATCGCGTGGAATTTATAGTGAGACCGCAGGTGGGGCAGGCGGTGCTCGCCTTCGCTCGATCCTATTCGAGCAGCGGCCCCAAATTCAGCGCGGGCGGGCAGGCGGCGCCGCCTGCCCCACCTGCGAAGCTCT
>PLRZ01000599.1 GCA_003164075.1 Bryobacterales bacterium
CAGATTCAATGCGATCCATGCTGATATCAGTTTTTGATATCGTAGTGGAGTTAACAGGCACCAGCGCGTGTTGGAAGCGATTTTCGAGAAACGCGTCAACATTGCGTGGCCGGATATTGAAGCAATGCTGTTGTTCGATGGGGCGGAAATCTAGGAAAGCCGGGGATCGCGGGTGCGCATCGCGCTCAACGGTGTGCGCGCCGTTTTCCATCGTCCACATCCGCGGAAGGAGACCGGCCGCGGTGCGGTCGCTTCCATGCAAAGGTTTCTCGTAGAGGCGGGCATTGGAGCGCGGGGGAAGTCATGACATATAAGGGATATCAGGCAAAGGTGGAGTTGGACGAACAGGCGGGCGTTTTCCATGGCGAAGTAATCAACACTATAGACGTAATCACCTTTCAAGGTTCCTCCGTAGAGGAATTGAAACAGGCCTTTCAGGATTCGGTGGACGATTACCTGGAGTTCTGCGCCTCTCGCGGAGAGGACCCGGAGAAGCCGTTCTCCGGAAAATTTCTAGTGCGAGTGCCGCCCGAAGTGCACCGGCAAGTTATGGCCGAGGCACGGCGGCAAGGTAAGAGCCTGAACGCCTACGTTCTGGAAAAACTGCGGCCCCGGCCAAAGCATTCCGTAACCGGATGAACCATAATCCGCCCCCGAGCTATGCTAAATTTACCGGCATGGGAATCCGAAATTCCGCATTTTCGCTGATCCTCCTGAGCGCGGCCGGCGCTCACGCGGCGGACGTGGACCTGGACGCCGCCATCGCCAGGAATCGCACGGGAACACTGACCATCCGGACCGCTCCGGGCGCCAAGGTCGCCGTGGAACAGGTGCGCCACGAGTTCTGGTTCGGCGCCACGCTCCCCGGCGGCATGTTTTCGGGCCGCAATACGCCCGAAGATATCGCCAAATGGAAGGAGATTTTCGTCAGCCACTTCAACGCCGGCGTGCCGGAAGCCGACTTCAAGTGGGACGTGATGGAACGGCAGCAAGGGCAGGTGAATTTCTCGGTCGTCGATAGCATGCTCGCCTGGGCTGAAAAGGCCGGCATCATGGTGCGCGGCCACTGCATCTTCTGGGGTGTGCCGAATCACGTCCAGACATGGCTCAAGGACATGACCGACGACGATTTCAAGACCACCGTGGCGATGCGTGGACGAACCGTCGCGGCGCGCTACCGCGGCCGCTTCGCGGAGTACGATCTGAATAACGAAATGATGCACGCCAACTATTACGAGCAGCGGTTCGGTATCGATTTCATCCGCCAGATGGCCCTTTGGGTCAAAGAGGGCGATCCGAACGCGAAGCTATTCGTCAACGATTACGACATCACTACCGGCAACCGGCTGGACGATTACGTGAAGCACATCCGCAAGCTGCTGGATGCCGGCGTGCCGCTTTCCGGCATCGGAGTGCAGGGCCATCTGCACGGCGACTCGTTCGACCCGGCGGCCCTGCAGAAGTCGCTCGACGATCTCTCACAGTTCAAATTGCCGATCCGCATCACCGAGTTTAATTTCCCCGGCCAGCGCTCCAAATATATGACCGGCGACCGAACGGCCGCGATGCCACCGGAGGAAGAGCAGGCCAAGGCGGAGGCGTTGAAACAGTTCTACACTATCTGCTTCGCGCACCCTTCGGTGACCGGCATCATGATGTGGGGCTTCTGGGAAGGCGCCAACTGGATCCCGCAGTCGTCGTTGTACAAGCGCGACTGGACGCCGCTGCCGGCAGCCAAAGCGTACGAAGATCTGGTGCTGAATAAGTGGTGGACCCGCTGGTCGGGAACCGCCGGCCGGCAGGGGCAAGTGGAACTGCGCGCGTTCTACGGAACCCATAAAGTCACGGTGAACGGCAAGGAGACGCTGGTCACGTTGACCAAAGCCGAAGGAAGCAAGACCGTAAGCGTAAACTGATTCGCGGCGAAGTTGCCACAGCTCCATCCCGATTGTGGAGCGCTCGCGAAACTCACTTCGACTGGCAAGGACAGAACTCCCGATGTCGCCCCGCAATTCCTGCCTGGCGGTGAAAATGGGCGGAGCCATTCCTTTCGATGGCGAGAGCTTCTGCGCTGAATTAGGCCCGTTATCCGAACAGGATCGAGCGAAGGCGAGCACCGCCTGCCCCACCTGCGGGCTCACTGCAAATTCCACGACATCAGGAGTTCTGAAGGACCGCTTGCTGGCGGGGTGCCGGTTCGTCGTTCCGGTTCAGCGCGCGGCCGCTAATAGCCGGATTCGCAGGCACTACCACGTCCAGGGCGACTTCCTGGTCGGCATCGATCTGTACTCGCCTGGGGGCAGTAGAGGGCAGGTCGCGGCCGCGTAGCTCCCCGCTTCGTCAGTTTCGGAGCTTGTGGTGTGAGAGCGGAGAACGACGTTTGAGCCGTTCCGGAGGGTGAGAACCGTGTCTCCCAGCGCCGCTTCCACCGAAATTCCCGAGACTGGAACTCCCGCGGTATCTTTCACGAGTCCCCGGATGGCGCCCTTCGGCTCCGGTCTTGGCCTTTGCGCGGCTAGCATTCCCGCGAGGACCAGAAGGGGTACGACACAGCGCATGATTGTACTTAAGGTTACGACATAGGGGATTGGGATTCAATCAGGAGTGAACAAGCGCCAGCGGTCTAGGCTAGTATCCGGCTTCGCGCCCGTGGCGGACCGCCAGAATCACAACCTGTTTCCCGTCGTAGTGGTACAGGGCCACGTAGGCTCCTTGCCCGAATTCAATAACCCACTCCCGAAACTCCGGCGGCAACTCTTCGACAGGACGGCCAATCTCCGGGTGCTTCCCGAGCGCTTTCACACCCTGCCGGATCGTTTTGACGGCCCGCTGCGCGGCTTCACGGCTCTTGGGAGCCAGAAACCGATGAAGACGGGCGACATCCAGCAGGGCTGGCTGGGACCACTTTAGCCGTGGCATCTAGGGATCGCAGCGCGCTTGCCCGTTTCGATCTTGGCCAGCCAGGCGTCGGCTTCCTTGGCGGTGAGGTGCAGTCCGGTTGTCTGATAGTCAGACCATGCGGCGAGCGCGTCCTGCCGGAGTTGCTCGCGCTTCTCTTCGCGTTCGACAAACTGCTCGACGGCTTCGCGCATGAGCCAGTGAGGCGTCCGGCGACGCGCCGAAGCGAGCCGTTGTACTCGTTCTTTCAGTGCAATATCGAGCTTTAGGCTGGTTGTGGAAAGTGTCGCCATTGCAAGTATTCCAAGGTATTACCAAGTACCACCGTAGCACACCGGCTCCGGGGGAGCGGTCTTGCCGTTGCGAGTCGGGGTCTCGCGCCAGAGAGTGTCTACCTCCGCCGGATCATACCACCAATTTTGCTGTGCGCTACCCCAAGTGCGCAGCCCGAACCCAGGGCGGCGTTCACCTCGATTTGGACGTCGACAACATTCACCGCGCCATCCCCGTTCAAATCGTTGGCGGCCGAGTTCGCGCCCAGGGCCTGGTTGACCAGGGACTGCACGCCCGCGATGTCCACTGCCCCGAGGGGAGCCCCGTCGATGTCGCACGACGGCGCCCCGTTTACCGGAGTATTGAAAGTCAGCGTGAAGGCCGGATCGCTGGAACCGGTAGCGGCTACCCCAATGCAGTATTGACCCGGCGCCAGGCTGGCAATTGCGATCGTGCCGGTAAAGCTGTTGCCGCTATTTAGCGTTGGGCCGCTGCCGCTGCCGCAGCCGGGAACGGCGCCCTCCGAAAACAGGTAGGACGTTCCCGCGTCGGCGCCGGTTATAGAAGCGGTTGCGCTGAATGCTCCGCCGGCCCATTGGAAGGTGTAATAATTCTGCGACCCTCCCGCAATTGTTCCCGTGACCTGCACTACCGGAGCTGCGGTTGGCAGAGTCGCAGGCGTGGAAGTTGGCCCGCCCGCGAAGCTGGGAAGGGCGGCTCCCAGCGCCGTCGTCGTGCCTGCAAGTGCTACATCGGGCTCGCATCCGGGGCTCGATTGGTTGGGGATGTTCTGGCAGATCGAACTGCCGGCCAGTCCTCCACCGGGCGAGTATACCGTTCCCAATTGTTTGTTGTTGGGTGCGGCGAAATAGAGGGCCAGAACCTCATGGAACGCCGGGGAAGTTGTGGACACCTGGAAGTAGGCCTCCCGGTTCAGTCCATTGGCTAAGGCTTGTTGGGCGACGCCGGCACTGGCGCCGGTCATAGTGGAAGAGATTACACCGTAAGGCGTGGTGAACGACCATGCTCCCACGATGGTCTGGGTGTTCACGTCCAGACTGTAGGTCCCGGTAACGGGGCCGCCGGAGGAACATTCCTGATAGGCGAAGCCNNCACCGGAGTAGCCGCCGCATATGTCGAATTGCCGGGCTGGCTGGCTGTGATGGAGCAGGCGCCCGCGGAGACCAGCGTCACCGTTGTGCCCGATACCGTGCATACCGCGGAGGTGGTCGTGGTGAAGCTCACCGTCAGGCCGGAAGTCGCCGTGGCGCTGAGCGCGGGGGCCGGCGAGCCCAGGGTCTGATTGGCGAGCGGCCCGAAGGTAATCGTTTGGGAAATCGCCGCCGCATTCACCTGAATCGTGATGATGCTGCTGCTGGTGGAACCGAGACTCCTCGCGTCGCCGCCGTAAGTCGCGGTCAACGTGTGGCTGCCCAGGCCGAGATTCGAGGCGCTGAAGGTATAGGGACTGCCGGTCTGGCTCGCCGTGCCGAGAACAGTGGAGCCGTCCAGGAACGTCGCCGTACCGGTAGGGGTGCTAAATGCAGTGGTCGTGTCGGATACCGTGAGGGTCAGCGGCACGGCTCCACTCAGGCTGATGGTCGAAGGCGAGGTGGTGGTCAACGCGGAGCTCGTGGAGGCCTTCCCACCCAGCAGCACGGTCACGTTCCCATCGCCGGAATTCGCCGCTGCAAGATCCTGAATGCCATCTCCATTGAAGTCACCCACCGCCACGGAAAAAGGACTGGTTCCCACCGCAAACGGGTTGCCCGCAGCCGCCGTGAAGCCGCCCGAGCCATTCCCCACCAACACCGTTACGTTCTTCCCACCGAAATTTGCCACAGCGAGGTCCGGCATTCCATCGCCGTTGAGGTCTCCCACGGTTACGGAGACAGGCTCTGTTCCCACCACGAACGGGCTGCCCGCGGCCGGCGTGAACCCGCCCGAACCAGTGCCCAGCAGTATCGTCACGTTGTTGCTGCCATAATTTGCAACTGCCACGTCCTGAACGCCGTCCCCGTTGAAGTCCCCCACGGCTATGGAAGAAGGGCTCGTTCCGGCGGTAAACGGGCTGTCCGTGGCCGGCGTGAAGCCGCCTGAGCCGTTCCCCAGCAGTACCGTCACGTTGTTGCTGCCAGAATTTGCAACTGCAAGGTCCTGAATGCCATCCCCGTTGAGGTCCGCCACTGCGATGGAAGCAGGACTCGTTCCCACCGCAAACGGGCTGCCCGCGGCCGGCGTGAACCCACCCGAGCCATTTCCCAGCAGCACCGTCACGTTGCCGCTACCGTAATTTGCCACGGCCAGGTCCTGAATGCCGTCGCCGTTGAAGTCCCCCACCGCTACGGAAACCGGTCCTGCTCCTACCGCAAACGGGCTGCCCGTGGCCGGTGTGAACCCGCCCGAGCCATTCCCGAGCAGCACCGTTACATTGCCGCTATTCTCATTTGCCGTGGCAAGGTCCGGAATGCCATCCCCGTTGAAGTCCCCCACCGCGATGGACCCGGGAGCCGCTCCTACCGCAAACGGGCTGCCTATGGCTGCGACGAACCCGCCCGCCCCATTGCCCAAGAGCACCGTCACGTTGGCGGCGTCGGAGTTGCCGATGGCAAGGTCTTGAATTCCATCTCCGTTGAAATCGCCTACCGCAACAGAACTTGCGGCGGCTCCCGCCGGGAACGGGCTGCCCGTGGCCGCCGTGAGAGTACCCGATGGATTTGCCAGACTTACGATAAAGTGGCGCGTTGCCGGGGTGGCTGCACCATAGCTGCCGTTACCTCCCTGGCTCGCCGTAATGGAGCACGTCCCCGCGCTCAGAAGCATGACCAGATCGTCCGCATTCTTACAAACCGCGGGCGTGGTGGAGGCGAAACTAACCGGCAGTCCCGAACTGGCCTGCGCGGCGATCGGGAACGGCGAAGTTCCAAAGATCCGGTTGGGGATCGCATCGAACGCGATCGTCTGCGAACCGGCGGCAACCACCGTAAAGCTCCTGGATACCGATGTTGCGGCGGCGTAGTTGGCGTTCCCCGCCTGGCTGGCAGTGATGGAGCATGTGCCGGCGGCAATGATCGTGACGGTGCTCCCGGCGACGGTGCAGACGCCAGTCGTAGTCGAAGTGAAGGTTATCGCGAGGCCGGAACTGGCCGTCGCGCTGGCACTGAATGGCGACACGCCGAGGCTCACGTTACGCAACCCCGCAAACGCGATCGTTTGCGCTGCCGGCTTGACTGTAAAACTCTGTGTCACGGTGGCCGCGGGCGCGTAGGTGGCGTTGCCCGCCTGGCTCGCGACGATGGAGCAAGTGCCTCCGCCGGCAATCGTCACGGTACTGCCCGTCACCGTACAGACGGAAGACGTGGTCGACGCAAAACTCACCGCGAGACCGGAATTCGACGTAGCGCCGATGGTGAACGGCGAAGCGCCATAGGTCACGGCGCTCAGCGGCCCGAACGCGATGGTCTGCGATGTGGCGCCGGTCGCGAAGCCCAACAGCACCGTCACGTTGTTGCTATTCACGTTTGCCACGGCGAGGTCCTGAATGCCGTCCCCGTTGAAATCCCCTACCACCACGGAAAAAGGAGTTGCACCCACCGCTAACGGACTTCCGTTGGCCGCGGTGAACCCACCCGAGCCGTTCCCCAGCAGCACCGTTACGTTGCCGCTGCCCTGGTTTGCCGTGGCAAGATCCTGAATACCATCCCCATTGAAGTCCCCCACTACCACCGAGATGGGAAACGTTCCCGCCGCGAACGGACTGCCCGCAGCCGCCGTGAACCCGCCGGAGCCATTCCCCAGCAGCACCGTTACGTTGCCGGCGCCGCCCTGGTTTGCCGTGGCAAGATCCTGAATACCATCCCCATTGAAGTCCCCCACTGCTAAGGAGGAAGGAAGCAACCCTACCGTAAACGGACTGCCCGGGGCCGCCGTGAATCCGCCCGAGCCATTCCCCAGCAGCACCGTTACAGTGCCGTCGCTTTCATTTGCCACGCCAACGTCCTCAATGCCATCCCCGTTGAAGTCCCCGGCTGCCACGGAATAAGGATGTGAACCAACGGCGAATGGACTGCCGGTGGCAGCGGTAAACCCACCCGAGCCGTTGCCCAGCAGCACCGTTATGTTGTTGCTATTGAAGTTCGCGGTAACAAGATCCTGAATGCCATCGCCGTTGAAGTCGCCCACCGCCACCGAAATGGGAAACGTTCCCACCGGGAACGGACTGCCCGCAGCCGCCGTAAACCCGCCCGAGCCGTTGCCCAGGAGCACCGTTATGCTGTTGCTGCCCTGGTTTGTAATAGCAAGGTCCTGAATGCCATCCCCGTTGAAGTCCCCGATCGCCGCGGAGCGAGGAGATCCTCCGCCAGACGGACTGCCCGTCGCCGCCGTAAACCCGCCCGAGCCGTTCCCCAGCAACACCGTCACGGTGTTGCTACCCTGGTTCGCCACGGCAAGGTCCTGGATGCCATCCCCGTTGAAGTCCCCCACCAGCAGCGAGTAGGGATGAGTTCCCACCGCAAACGGGCTACCCGTGGCGGCCGTGAACGAGCCCGATGGTTTCGCCCGGCTCACAGTAAAGCTCCGCGTTACCGGAGTGGCAGCGTTATAGCTGGCGTTGCCGCCCTGGCTGGCCGTTATCGAGCAGGCGCCCGCGCCCAGAAGCATGACGAGATCGTCCGCGTTCTTGCAGACTGAGGGCGTAGTCGAGGCGAAGCTGACCGGCAAGCCGGAACTGGCTTTAGCGGCAATCGGGAACGGCGAGATTCCAAAGATTTGATTGGGGACCGCGTCGATTGTAATCGTCTGGGAAGTCCCGGTGGACACCGTGAATGTCCGCGTGACCGGAGTCGCCGCCGCGTAGATGGAATTGCCGGGCTGGCTGGCCGTGACGGAGCATGTGCCAAGGGCGGCCAGCGTCACCGCCGTGCCCGATACCGTGCACACTCCGGCGCTGTTCGAAGCGAAGCCGACCGTCAGTCCGGAACTGGCGCTCGCGCTAAGCGCCGGGGGCGACGAACCAAGCGCCTGATTGTTGAGCGCCCCGAACGCGATGGTCTGCGCCATGGTAACCGCGAAAGTCTGCGTTACCGTTGCCGCGGGCGCGTAAGTGGCGTTTCCCGTCTGGCTCGCGACGATGGAGCAGACGCCCGCGCCCACAATAGTCACGGTGCTGCC
>PLRZ01000670.1 GCA_003164075.1 Bryobacterales bacterium
TCGCCGCCGGTGTTGCGTCCCGCTTCGTTGGTAATCGGCACCACCACCACCGGGTAGATCACCGCATCGGCAAACTGCGCCGCCTTCAAGGACTTCTGGATGTCCATGGTGCTGGTGGTATTGCCGCCGTCGCTGATCACCACGATTACTTTGCGGCCCGCTCTTTCTTCTAACTCGTGGGCGCCGAAATAGAGAGCGTCGTAAAGCGAAGTTCCACCTGAGCCGTGGACCGACTTCAAAGCGGTATCGAGCGAGGGATAGTTGTGGGTGAAGTGACGGACCTCAGTCACGTCGGAGTCGAATGTGAACAGTGCCACGGCGTCTTCCGGATTGCCTTCCGACAGCAGGGCGTGCAGGAACTTGCTGGCGGAATCGGTCTCGTACTTTAAGTCCTTTGCCGTGGAGCCGCTGACATCGATCATTAAAGCGATGGATAAGGGCTGCGAGGTCTGCCGCTCGAAGACCCGGATCTCCTGCGGAATACCGTTGTCCAGGAGCTTGAAATCGGATTTCTGCAGGGTCCCCACCAGTTCGCCCTTGGAGTTCTTCACCGAGGCGATGACGTGGACCTGCGTGACGTTGTCGCGGAAGACCGTGGGCGGCTGCGCCAACAGGGCACCGCCGGAAACTACCGCCATGGCAGCGGCAATCGCGACCCCATTGCGTTTATCCAGCCACCGGTACATTGCTGTCCCACTCTCCTTCCACCCAGACCTCACCGTCCACGAAATGCTCTTTCTTCCAGATAGGGACCCGCTTCTTGAGACGGTCGATGGCTTCCCGCGCAGCCTCGAAAGCCGGCCCGCGATGGGGGGCGGTAACGACGATCGCCACGCTGGTTTCGCCAATCAGCATGCGGCCCAGGCGATGGACCATGGCAATACGGCCAACTTCATACTGGCCAACGATTTCCAGTCCAATACTCAACATCGTGTTGAGCGCCATCGATTGGTAGCATTCGTAGTCCAGACAGCGCGTGGCGCGGCCTTTGGTATTGTTGCGGACGGTGCCCTCGAAGGTGACCACGGCGCCTTCCGCACCGGTCAGCAGCCGGGCGATCACGGCGCGCGTGTCGATGGCATGGCAGACCAATGCGAAATAGTGACCGTCCCGGCAGATTTCGGCGGGGGCTGCGGTTCCACCACTCACCGGCGGCAGAAAGGCCACTTCGTCACCTTCAGTAAGGGTTGAAGAAAGTTGGGCAAATTCTTGATTATGCGCCACTACGATACTTGGAGCCAGCTCCCGCAAGCGCGGATGGCGGGCGGCGTAGGTATCGAACACGGCGCGCAGGTCGGACCCCGGGGGGAAGTCGGCATCTTCCGACGGACGACCCACCAGTTCCTTCAGCATCCCGAAAAACAGCACTCGCACTCGCATCGTGAGCTTGTTAAGGTACAGTCTAACAGACGGTTGCAGCCGTTCCGGGGTTGCGGCGGGTTACAATACTTCCGTCCATGAAACCTTCCACCGAAACGCGCCTGCGCGTGCGCTATGCCGAGACCGACCAGATGGGCGTGGTCTACTACGCCAACCATTACATATGGATGGAAGTGGCCCGCGTGGAGCTGTGCAAGGCCCGCGGCTTCAACTATCGCGATATGGAACAGGAGGACGGCATTTTCATGGCCGTGGCGGAGTCCGCCTGCCGCTACCGCGCGCCCGCCCATTTCGACGACGAAATCATCGTGAAAAGCTGGATTGAGGATGCCAATCCGCGGATGGTCACCATCCATTACGAGATGCGTCTGGCGGGCGGCGGCATCCTGCTCGCTACCGGTCATACGCGGCACGTCTTCGTGAATCGCGAGATGCATAAAGCGCGTCTGCCGGAGAAATACCACGCCATGTTCGGCATCTCGCGGCGGTAGTGTTTCACAGCGCGGCTGGCTATTGACTGTTGGCTTCCCTGGCGCGCCTGCGGTGCGTGTTGAAAACAACGGCCGGGAAAGCAGTCAATGGGTCGACTTCAGCGATTGTTGCGGCGAAGCTGCCTTACGCCGCAACCCCTAAGGAGCGGTTAAGAAATAAACTTGCCTCACGCGCGCGGCTCGCGAAGGTCACATTGAAAGGCAGGCACTTACCGAGCCGCGACCGCAAGGGAGCGGGGGTTGCCACCGATTTGTGCGAGTCCCACTCTCGTCTGCGGGGCGCCCTCTGGGCCGGAGACTTATCTCGGCGCTCCGGGACGTTCGACGCCGCTCCCCGAAGTCGCCCCGCAATTTCAGAACTCCTGATGTCGTGGAATTTGCAGTGAGCCCACAGGCGGGGCAGGCGGTGCTCGCCTGCCCGCCCGCGCCGAATTAGTTAGTTTCTGTCATGAAACTCCGGCTCGTACGGGCAAGACCGCTCCCTGGCGGGGTGCCCTCTGGGCCGGGCTCAGTAACAAGTCCCGTGGAATTATCGCTGCGTTTTCCGAGCCGCGCGCGCAAGCAAGCGGTCCTCGCCATTTTCCAGAGTTTCGCGACAGAAACCAGTTAGGCCCGCGGCTCGAATAGGATCGAGCGAAGGCGAGCACCGCCTGCCCCACCCACGAAGCTCTCGCCATCGAAAGGAATGGCTCAGCCCATTTTCCCTGCCGGGCTGGAATTGCGGGGCGACATCAGGAGTTCTGAATTTCCGCCCGGCGGTGAAAAACGGGCCGGGCAGTTGCGATGGCCCGCAACTATTGTTACCCTTTTTTCGGCGGGACAGGAGCATCCATGAGCGAATCGAATATCACCAAGGCATACGAACTCGCGCGCGAGAAATATGCGGAATTGGGCGTCGACACCGAGGCCGCACTCCGGAAACTGGCGACGTTTCCGATCTCGCTGCACTGCTGGCAGGGCGACGATGTGGGCGGCTTTGAAAAACCCGGAGCGACCCTGTCCGGCGGCGGCATCCAGGCCACCGGCAACTATCCCGGCAAAGCCCGCACCGTTGAGGAACTGCGCCGCGATATCGAAGCCGCACTGCGCATGGTTCCCGGCGATCACCGCCTGAATCTCCACGCCAGCTACCTCGAAAATGGCGGCAAGTTCGTGGACCGCGATGCCATCGAGCCGCGGCACTTCCAGGGCTGGATCGATTGGGCCAAACAAAACCGGCTGGGCCTGGACTTTAACCCCACTTACTTTTCTCACCCCAAGGCGGCCGATGGCTTCACGCTGGCGCACGCCGACCCCGCCATCCGCGAATTCTGGATCCAGCACGGCATTGCCTGCCGCAAAATCGGCGCGGAAATGGGCCGGCAACTCGGCACAGCGACGGTTACCAATGTCTGGATTCCAGATGGCTACAAGGACGTTCCCGTCGACCGCACCGCTCCACGCCAGCGTCTGGTGGAGGCGCTGGATCGGATCTTCCGCGAAGAAATCGACCCGCGCGTGAACCTGGACGCGGTGGAAGCGAAGCTATTCGGCATCGGCGCGGAAAGTTACACCGTGGGGTCGTTCGAGTTTTACCTGGGTTACGCGGTATCGCGCGGCAAGCTGCTCACCCTGGACGCGGGACATTTCCATCCCACCGAGAAGATCTCGGAGAAAATCTCTTCGGTGTTGATGTTCTGCCCGGGGCTGCTGCTGCATGTCAGCCGGCCGGTGCGCTGGGACAGCGACCACGTGGTGATCCTGGATGACGAGTTGCAGGCCATCGCCACTGAGATCGTGCGCAGCGGAAAGCTCGACCGGATCCACATCGGCCTGGACTATTTCGACGCCTCAATCAATCGGGTAGCCGCATGGGTAATCGGAACGCGCAACATGATTAAGGCGCTGCTGTTCGCCCTGCTGGAGCCCACCGGCACGTTGCAGGACTTGGAGTTGAAGATGGACTTCACCCAAAGACTGGTGCTGCTCGAAGAGTTGAAGAGCCTCCCGTGGCCGGCCGTTTGGGACTATTACTGCGCGCAGAAGGGCGCGCCCGTGGGCATGGATTGGCTGCGCGAAATCCAAAAATACGAGAAGGATGTGCTGGCCAATCGCGAGATCACCGCGGTAACAGCGTAAGTTCTCTTGTATCCGCCCGGGAGAGGAGTATCCTCTATCTGGTTTCTGGCGCGAAACTGCTGCGCGGCGGAGCAGCACCGCTCCCTTGCGGGGTGCCCTCTGGGCCCGGCTCGGTAACAAGCCCCGTGGAATCATCGCTGCGTTACCGAGCCAAGGGAGCGGTTTCTTGAGTCTTGCGACAGAAACTATCCAGGGATCGGCTATCAAAAAGTCAGGGCAGGGTTACTCTCACGGTTCTGGCCGCTGTTGGATGCGCCGCGGCGCAACAGGCGGCGGTGAAGTTACAAGGGTTTTACGATGGCGGCACGTGGGCGCCACAACTGTACCGGAAGTATCCCTACTATTACGGCCTCTATCAAACTCGCCCGGCAATTCCTGCCTGGCGGTGAAAATGGGCTGGGCCATTCCTTTCCTTGGCGAGAGCTTCGCAGGTGGGGCNNGCGAGCACCGCCTGCCCCACCTGCGGGCTCACCGCAAATTCCACGACATCGGGAGTTCTGAACTTCAGCCAGTTCGTGCCGCACTTATTCGACTGACTGACTGCCCGCTCTACCCGAGGAAGCCGAGCTTCCGCGAGCCGAAGTTCGTAAAGTTCGGGAACACCGTCGACAGCGCCGAATCGGGAATCCCGAACCACGAAGCGAGCGTCGCACCGTATTGATCGATCGCCGTTGTGGGAATCCAGCGCCCGCGCGTGTCGGTGTCGTTAGGGCCGCCCAGTTGGAAAGCGGGGAAGGCGCCGTAAATCTGCCCACCTTGCACCGCGCCGCCGGCTACCATGTGATGGCCTCCCCAGGCATGATCGCTGCCGTCAGTGGTGGTGGGCTGAAACGTGCGGCTGAAATCCGACTCCGTGAACGTGGTCACATCCTGCGCCACACCCAATTCTTCGGTCGCCGCGTAGAACGCCGCGATCGCCTGGCTCAATTGCGGATAGAGCGTGTTGTGCGCCTCAATCTCGCCCGCGTGGGTGTCGAACCCGCCCAGCGAGCAGAAGAAAATCTGCCGGCTCATTCCCAGATAGCTGGCCACCTGAATGACCTGCGCCACCTGCTGCAACTGCGCTCCGAGCGAGGTCGCCGGGAATTGCGTCTTGAGCGCAGCGCCCTTCGCCAGCGCCTGCCCCAGCGCGGTGGCGTCGCCCATGCTGTTGGCCAGAGTGTTGTTGGCCGCCTGCGCCAGCGCGATACCCGAGTCGAGCTTCAGCAGATTGTTCAGCGCGCTCCATCGCGCCTGCGATGGCGTCGACGAATTGAATCCCGAAAGCTGCAGCGTTCCGCCCGGCGCCACGGCTACCGGTTGGGTGGAAGCGCCGGCGCCGAGCAGGGAATTTCCGGCCACCGAAAAGAAGACCGGAAAGCTGGACGCGTTGATCTTCTGCGACTCCATGTAATCGGCCACGCGGCCGCCCCATCCGGTGGGACTGTTGCCTTGCGCGATGGAAGTTTGCCATTGCAACTGCTGGTCGGAGTGCGAAAACAGGTTCAGCGGAACGGGCGTCTGTTGCGACTGGTATTGCGTCCGCGTCAACGGCTGCACCAACGACCCCACGTTTGCCACTACGGCCAGCTCTTTGGACGAAAACATGCTGGCCAGCTCGGGCAGCTTCCCGTGAAAGGCGTACGGCGCGTTGGCTTTGCTGTAGACCGTCGGCGTCAACTCCGGCGCGGTCAGCGCCAGGCTGCCGCGAATGGACGTGTAAGCCTGGTAACTGGCGTCATCCATGGGGATGATGGTGTTGTTCGAATCGTTGCCGCCGAACAGGAACACGCACACCAGCGCGCGATAGCCGGGGCCGCTTTGCGCCATCGCGGGCAACAACCCGAACGGCCGCAGCGCCAGCGATCCTACTGAAGCCGTGGCGGCTTGAATGAATCCTCGACGTGTAAACATGATGCCTTCCCCTTACTGGACCACCTGATATTCGCTGGACGTCAGCACGATGTAGAGCGCGGCCTGCGCCTTGGCTGTAGGCGTACCCGCGGCGTTGGCCGCGTCCGTGGCCGCCTGCCGGAGGTTCAACGACATTCCGCCGTGCACGAAAATGGAAGCGATATAGTCGAGCAGATTGTTGACATTCGCCGCCCGGGCGACGAACGGCGATAGGTCCACCGTGGTCGTTTTGTCGAGCGTCGCGTAGAGCGCCTTGGCGATGGAATTGGCCCGGTCCGCCGCGGTCTGGGTGGAATAGATCTGAAACTCGGGACCGAGCAGGCCGCCCTGAGTCCGGTTCTGCGGCGAGAAATAGCTGAATACGCTGGGCGCGTCGAACAGATCCTGGCTCATTTCGTTGGCGTAGTAATTCAGCGAGTTCGCCGCGCCCAGCGTCCCATTGAGTCCGCGGACCAGATTCGCGAGAAACAGAACCGGCTCCCGCAGATGGCCGAAGGTGGCATTCACCGGCGCGCTGGGATTGTCGCCGGCGCGGGCTTCCGTGTCGGTGAGAATCGCGGCGATCACCGATTTCATATCGCCCTTGGTGGTCGTAAACACCTGCGCGACGCGCTCGATATAGGCCGCGCTGGGATTGCTGGTCACCATATGCTGGATCAGTTGCTCACTGACGAACGGCGCCATGGTCGGCTGCGCCATCAGCGCGTCCAGCAGGCTTTCCAGGTCCTGTTCCGCGCTCTGCCCGGCCGGAATAGTCACGTTGTTGAAGATTGCCTTGCCGGTGGTATCGTGCTCGGCCTCCACGGCAAACATCTGGCCGAAATAATAAGGAGGATTATTGGGTTTTGCAGTGGCGTTCGGTGCGGTGGGGTAAGTCCAACCGGTGAGGACTTTCGCCATGTTCGTTACCACCGCCTGATTGTAAGTTGGGAGCGGGTTGCCACTGGAGTCGAGCTGAGGGCTGCCATCGGGATTCAACTCAGTAAGTCCCAATGTGAAAAGCTGCATCAGTTCGCGCGCGTAATTCTCGTTGGCCGCCGTCCCTTTCGCCGGGTTCGCCTTGTTATTATTCGCCATGTTCAAGTAAGTCCCCATGGCGGGACTCAGGGTCACGGCTTTGATAATGTCGCGGTAATTGCCAAAGGCGTTGTCGCGGAAGATTCTCCAGTAAGGAGGGAATGCATATGCCGGATGATCGGTGATATGCGACACCACCCAGATTTGCGAAAGGACGAACGCCACGCGCTGCCGCAATTGGTCGGGTCCGGTCGCGGTGTTCTGAAAGAAGGCGGCAGTGACGGGTGTGAGATCGTTATTCGATTTGCCGTCGGAGCCCAGTATGGCCTGGTCGGGCAGATCCGACTCTTTGGCTGTAAACTGGGCGGCGAGCCAGGCGGCGATCCCTGTCTGCTGGAGCGACGCGATGGATCCGGGTATCGGCCCCCATGTCGCCTGATCCAGGAAACGCGCCGCGGCGCGCTCCGTCATCACCGGTGCTGTGGCTGTCTGGCTGAATCCGGCACAGGATATCAACAGCAGACAGAAGAAATGTTTCATGCCTCCCCCTCGTCGCTCACAATTGTTTGAACACGCACGCTTGCGGAAAGTATCGGTTCAAATTTGGCGGCAATGGAGAAGTGGGGCTTGTCAGACCTGTTGCCGGGGATTCGGACGGCAGTTGGGCGGACGGCCTGGTCCGGCGGGCCCGGTTGTGGCCAGCCTTCCTCTCGATGCGAAGCTGAAAGACGTAGGGCGCCTCGACGGTGCAGATGATGACCAAGTCCTTAGTTATAGTTATGGCAAACTGTCAGATCTCAAGATGCGGGCTTTCGAGCAAGTCGGCTGAGTACACCGTTTCACAAATACAGTCTCGTATTTCGCACACCCAGGGCTACCGCTCCCTTGCGGTCGCGGCTCGGTAAGCCATACGCTAGCGTGCTTCTGAAATGACCGGCTGGCGAGGCGAATGACTAGCTTCAGAACTCCTGATGTCGCCCGCAATTTCAGCCTGGCGGGGAAAATGGGCTGANNTCAGCCAACTGTCTATGCCCACGCCCGTGGTGCTCGACACCTGTATGATCTCGATCCCGGGCTGGATGCTGCGCGCGTTGGCGATGGCGTCGTCCAGACGGAACGGGACGTACGGCAGAAGATCGACTTTGGTCAACACCATCAGTTTCGACTTGAAGAAGATGCCGGGATATTTGAGCGGCTTCTCTTCGCCCTCGGGGACGCTGAGCAATACCACCTTGGCCGCTTCGCCCAGGTCGTAACTCGTGGGGCAGACCAGGTTGCCCACGTTCTCGATGAACAGCAGGTCGATCGCCGCCAGGTCCCAGCCTTCCAGTGCGCGCACGATCATCCGCGCGTCCAGGTGGCAGGCGCCGGCGGTGGTGATCTGCCGCGCGGGGAAGCCGTAGCGCGCCAGGCGGCGGGCGTCGGCATCGGTCCGGATGTCGCCGGTGAGCACCGCCACGCGCTTGTCCGGGGCGAACGACGCCAGGGTCCGCTCCAGCAGCGCCGTCTTGCCCGACCCCGGGCTGCCGATCAGGTTCAGACAAAAGATGCCGTGGCGCGCGAATTCGGCGCGCAATTCCGCGGCCAGACGGTCGTTCTCACTCAGCACCTTGCGTTCCAGCGGCACCGTGGTCATGGCTCCTCCAACTCCAGATAACTCAATTCCAACTCGTCGGCCGGCGCGTCCTCGATCGCCAGGATCATGGTTTCGAAGAGCGTTCCCCTGGCGATGGCCTCGAAGCAGAACGAGAGCGAATCCCGGTCGACACCCGACATTGCTCCAACCTTTACCGCTAACTTTACCGGTAACGCCCCGGGGTACGGCCGCATCTCCGTCTGCACGGCTTCCAGGATGGATTGCGCGATTCCAACTTCGTGCATCAGCAGATCCTCGGCAGTTGATCTCCCGCCAGCATGTCGACAATGCGCGAGGTCCCGAATGCCGTTCGCATGATCACCATTCCGGCAGGAGCGGCGGTCACGCGCCCGACGATGACCGCGCCCCCGCCCAGCGGATGCCGCCGCATCGCCTGCACGATGGCGTCCGCGGACTCGCTCGCGACCACCGCCGCAAGCTTGCCTTCGTTGGCCACGTATAGCGGATCGAGCCCCAGCAACTCGCAGGCGCCGCGCACCGCCTCATGAACCGGAATGGCGCGCTCGTCGATCTCAATGCCCACCGCGGATTGCGCCGCGATTTCGTTCAACGTGCTGGCCACGCCGCCGCGCGTGGGGTCGCGCATGCAGCGGATCGCGCCCGCGCCGGACGCTTCGAACATGGCGTCCACCAGGGTGTGGAGCGCCGCCGAGTCGCTGGCCACTTCGCTCTCCAGTTCCAGGCCCTCGCGCTCGGACAGGATGGCGATGCCGTGGTCGCCGATACTGCCGCTGAGGATGACCGCATCGCCGGGCCGCGCCAGGCTGGCCGAAAGCCGCACGCCATCGCGCAAGCGGCCGATGCCGGCGGTGTTGATGTACACGCCGTCGCCCGAGCCGCGCTCCACCACCTTGGTATCGCCGGTCACGATGGTGACTCCGGCCTGCGCCGCGGCGGCCGACATGGAGTCGACAATGCGCCGCAGGTCGGCCATCGCAAAACCCTCTTCCAGAATGAACGCGGCGCTCAGAAACTCCGGCCGCGCGCCGCCCACCGCCAGATCGTTGATAGTCCCATGGACCGCCAGCGAGCCGATGTCGCCGCCGCGGAAGAAGAGCGGCTTCACCACGAAGGAATCGGTGGTAAAGGCCAGATGCACGCCACCGATCTCGATGGACGCCTGGTCTTCCAGGCGCGCGAGCACGGGGTTGGCGAAGGCCGGCAGGAATACGTCGCGCAGCAGTTCGGCGCTCAGTTTGCCGCCGCTGCCGTGGCCCAACAGAATCCGGTCGCGGGTAGCGATGGGGGTTGGACAGACCAGCGGGATCATCGGGCGGCCTCCGGTACGCGACGCCGGTACGCATGGTAGGCCGCGCACACGCCTTCGCTCGACACCATGGGCGCGCCCAGAGGCCGTTCCGGCGTGCACAGCGTGCCGAACGCGGCGCAATCCACGGGCTTTTTGAGGCCCTGCAGGACCAGCGCGCTCATGCACTCCCGGGGTTCCTCGGCGGTGATTTGTTCCGTGCCGTAGACCAGTTCCGCGTCGTACTCCGCGAATTCGGGCCGCAGCCGGTAGCCGCTGAGGGGGATGGCGCCGATGCCGCGCCACTGCCGGTCGCACACGCGGAATACCTGCTCCATGAGGCGCTGCGCGGGCAGATTGCCTTCACGCGTTACCGAGCGCACATACTGGTTTTCCACTTGCACGCGCCCCTCTTCCAACTGCGCCACCAGCAGGCGCACCGATTCCAGCAGGTCCACCGGTTCAAACCCGCCGACCACGATGGGCAGGCGGAAATCGCGGCTCAAATCCTCATACTCGCGCGTGCCCATTACGGTGCAGACGTGCCCCGGCGCGATCAGGCCTTCGACGCGATTGGCGGGCGACGCCAGGATGGCGCGCATGGCCGGCGGCACCAGCACATGGGCCGCGAGCAGCGAGAAATTTCGCAGCCCTTCGCGTTTGGCCTGCCATACCGACATGGCGTT
>PLRZ01000613.1:0-7140 GCA_003164075.1 Bryobacterales bacterium
TCCTGCGAAAATCGCCGTCCCGCAGGATCGGGGCATACCGTCCGACGGTGGGAAACCCGATGGCGTCCACCAGATCGCCCGGGGAAACCTCCGCCGCCTCGCCGGTTTCGATGGCGACTCCACCCGTGTCGTCTTGCACCACCAGGCCGGCGCCCGGACTTCGCAGGGTGACAACGCCGCGGACGTGCATCCGCCGGCCGGAGGCAATCGCCGGGCTGAACTGCAGGACGCTGCCGACAGGGGATACGGGCGTTCCAAACCGGTCGGCGGGCGCCGGCAGGTCCACGGTCATCTGGTCCAGGCCGGGAACGAAGAGTTGCACGCCGGTCAACTGGCGCCGCTTGTTGAAGAGCGTGCCGCAGGCGCCGCTAATGGTGATGGTTGCGTCGACCAGGTTCCGGTAGCCCCGGTCAGGCGGGAATTGCCGGATCCGGGCCTTGAACTGGTTGCTGCCCGAGGCGATTCCCAGTACCAACCGGGGAGGTCCCTTTCGCATGTCGGGAGGTAATCGGTCCTCAATGGTCACCGAGTGTACGACACCCTGGACGGACACCCATTGGCTGTCGTCGACGCCGGTGAGCAGACGGTCCAGGGACTCGCGGGGCGCGGCGGGCAGCGCCACGAGGCCCAGGACATGGATTTTGGCATTCTCTATGGACGGCGCGAAGTCTCCCGGTGTGGTATTGCCGTCTATTTGCACCAGGCGGCCGGCAGCCAGCGGCAAATCGGTGTCTCCGACCCAGAGGAATATACCGGCCGTGTCGTCCTGGAAAAAGGTGACCTGGTACTCCGGCGCGGCATAAGTGATGACGCCTTGCAGATGGATGGGATACTTCCGGCCTGCCTCCTCCGCGGAGAGAGCTCGGATCTGGGAGACTTTGGTCAGGGTCCGGGGGCTGACCTTGGATGGTGGCTGGCCCAGTCCCTCGGCCGGCAACAGTATTGCGATGGCGAGGGCTGCCAGCGCGCTGTTCCAGTGCCGTACGCCACTGCCGACCGGGTTCTTCAAGGAAACCGCCATCACGACTCATATCGGCCGATAGGGGCAATAACTATATAGTTTCTGGCGCCCCTCCCGGTCGAATGCCACGAGTCAATACCGATGACTGCCGGCTACAGCGGAAAGTGCGGGCTGCAACTGAGAGCCGCCTGAAGTGCGTGGCCCAGTGTGCTTCGGCGGGGTGGTCCCCAATAAGCGTTGGCGCAGGCGACTCGCATCCCCGGATTCCTTCCGGCAGCTTGAACTTGAATGGCACGTCAATGGAAGGCGAGAACGATTCAAGGGGTGGCAGGAAGGGGCGCGTTTCCCGGTACCGATCGATCGACATGGTGGAAGCGGGCAGCAGATCGGCAAGTCGGGCGTTTATTCGGCCAAGTGGATTCCGGCAAAAGCGTTGCTAACTAAACGCTTGGCGACCAGGGAGGAGTAACCGTAGACCAGGGTCTGGGGCCGGCTTCCGAGTGGCCAATCCACGGGACCCGCCTAGCGGCCAATACGAGCGGGTTCTGCGGCGGCAGGCGCGCCGCGGAGTAAGCCTTCCGTGCTCAGGTCTTCATCAATGTGCGGCCAGTGAATCCCATAGCCTGCTCCGCTTACTTTCCAACGTGATCGCTGTTCCATGGTAGCGTTCAAAAGCCGCGGATACCACGTCAGTGGCACGATGATTGTGCGGCCGTCTGCGAGGTCCACCGCCAGTGTATCTTCAGTGACGTGCACGTCGCGTACCCGTTCGCCGGAATTAAGATGGGAAGCGTTCATTCCATTTCTCCAACAAGAAAGTGCGATTCTCCGCCACTAGCCGGTGGACTCGCCGAAGCTCCACGGGACCGAAGCCAAGATTTCTGGCCAGCGCAACCGAGTCCAGCCAGAACTTCGCCGACTGATCGTCGCGGTCCACATGCACATGGGGAGGCTCGTTTGGCTCATGGCTGTAAAAATAGATGCGGTATGGCCCACCATCAGTATGGTTGGCACGCCTTTCAGTATCTCACCGTAGTGCGGTGGATTCCCGATGCATTGTTGTCAATTCGCTTGCCGGGCGCGGCGGTGGGTGCCGGGACCAGGCAGATACGCTTCCCTCCGCACTGGGCGATCAGGGAGGTACTACTGCTCAGTACGGCGGTTCGGGACCACTCGCCGGCCAAAGTGCGAGATGGCGACGGACCAGCCAAAAGAATACTCGTTTCTTCCCGGCCGTTCGTTAAAATTTACTACCCGTAAGGGCTAATATGGGCTATTGATTTTATCGTCACGGATGCGTAACAAAGAGACTCGCACGATCAACATACCTCGGGGAAGTACGGCGAATCCGGATGTGCTGCGCCTGGCGCCGGCGCGGTCCCGGAAGGCCGATGGTCAAACTACGTGACTGGGCGAAGACTTGTGGGCTGGGATATCGGCCGTGCGCCGGGATCCCGGACCCGCCTGAGTAGTGATACCTAGAGAAATCGCGGGTGTCTACGGATATCGCTGGAGCGTGAGCTGCTCCCTAGTAGGAACACGATATCCCACTGGAGTTTGTACCTACTCTATCGGGACCCGGGAGGCCAAATGGAAATCCTGGATAACTCCGACGCTGGAAAGTGAATGGCGTGGAGCCGACCTGTTTCAACGCACCATGGAAGGATGTGTAACATGCAACTATCAAACGGTTCACAGGCGGCCCGAGCCGCCGCCGCGGCAAGTTCAGGTTTCGACTGGAACAATGCCGCGGAACAGTCAATTGCCGGTATTCTGGGAACGGTGCCCGAAGTGGGCCCGCTGCTGGGCGCTCTCATCTCCATCTTCTGGCCGCAGTCGGGGGACGTCTGGGGCGAGATTGAAGCTCAGGTTGAAGCGCTCCTCCAGCAGCAGTTAAGCCAACTGGTTCAGAGCGAGGTCACAGCCAGCCTTCAGGGGCTGAACAACAACCTCAATGTGCGCCGGCTCCGCTGGAAAATGCGTCCTACTTCCTGGCGGGAGCGCCCTCCGCTTCGGCAGCGGCTACCAGGGCGTCCAGGGCGGAAACCTGGGTCGCGGCGGTCTTCACATCGGAAGGCCCGGACCACACCACTCCAAACCGGCCCTCCGCGTCGCGGTTCTTCCAGATACTCTCGGCATTCCTCCGCAAAAAGGCGCGGAACCCCGGCACAGGAGCCGCTGAGTTCAGCACTGCCAGATTACGCGAAAAAATGCCCTTGAATTGCGGCGCATCGTTCCCACATCGGGCGGGCTCACAAGTATCATGGAGCACGCCATCCAGGTCCGTTAGCCGCGAAATCGCCGCCAACGCGATGGACTGCGCGGCCTCCAGGAGCTTGGCATCGCCGGATTGTTTTGCCAGCATGGTTAGACCGCCTAAAATCACGCCCTGATTATAGGTCCAGGTGGTTCGATGGTTATTGTGGCAAGTGGAATCCAACCCGTCGTTCACCAGGTTTTCCGAATTGATCATGCCGGATGCCGCAAACCACTTCCATTCCCGTTGCGCCCACTCCAGGTAGACGGCCCGTTTCTGTTCGTCTTGCGTAAGACTCGCCAGTTTTGCGGCCACGGAAAAGAACAACTCGTTGGCTATGGCATTCTTGTACTGCTTGGGTTTTTTCCACCAGATGCCGCCGCCGCATGTGTCATCCCAGCCCCCCGACATATCGGCAAAGATCCGTTCCGCCATTTCGAGATAGCGCGCATCGTGCGATAGCTCGTAAGCCCCTGCCCAGCCTAGCGCCCACCAGCCTTCATCGTCGTAGTACTCGTTTAGAAAGTGCTTTTGGGAGTTGCGTTCAAACGTATTCGCCATGGTGGGCAGGAAGTCCGGAGTGTGGTTCAACTTCGAGTACCCTACCAGGACGGTCAGCGCGTTGGCGGCGTTCCACCAACCGGTCGTTTTCCATAAACCCGTTTCCTCTACGTACCATGTTTGGAGGGTTTTCAATCCGGCCGCCGCATCGGCGAGAAACTCCGCCGCCCTTTTGGGATCGGGCGGGGTGGGTTGCGCCCAGCCGAGGCGGGGGACGAGCAGGAGTCCAAGCACGAGCGCTTCCGCCCTAAGACGATTCATAGATGGCACGCTAACACATGTAATAGCGGGAATGCGAATGCCCGCGGGGCTAGCGGATTTCGGGATTCANNTCACCGCTGGCTGGAGAGACTGTCTCGACGGGGAAAATGGGCGGAGCCATTCCTTTCGATGGCGAGAGCTTCGCGGGTGGGCAGGCGGTGCTCGCCTGCCCTCGATCCTATTCGAGCAGCGGGCCTAATTCGGCGCGGGCGGGCAGGCGGTGCTCGCCTGCCCCACCTGCGGGCGCACTGCAAATTCCACGATATCAGGAGTTCTGAAGTTATTCTTGCGTGCTTCCTGAGGCGGCGGCCTTGTTCAGCGAGGACGTGCGGGCAGGCGAGCACCGCCTGCCCCACCATTTTCCCGGACCACCCGAAATTGTCGAGCGGCATCAGGAGGCCGGAGTCAGGCCAAAGCCTGCCGCAAGTACTAATCGAATTCGATGACCGGCGCCGCCTGCTCCGCGCCCACCCGGCCCGCTTCGATCTTCGCCGCGAAGTAATTCTCGCCGCGCATTTTGTATCCGGCCATGCGGCGCAGCATGGCGATCTGGCCCACGTGTGTCAACCCATCGGCAATCGGCCCCTGAAAGATTTTCTCCGCCGGAAAGCCCAGCGGAGCGCCGGAGCCCAGCCGCCGGTCGAAGGCCTCCAGCGCCGCAAAGAACCGCGCCATGCCTTCGTCCCACTCGAGCGGCGGCGAATTGCGCCACTCGTGGCGGCCATCGCACAGCCCCAGCGCCCAGTCGAAGAGATCGCCCATGTGCGCCAGAATCTCCGCCGGAGTGCGCGAATCGGAAGCCGACCGATATCGCGCGAATTCCGCCGGGGCGCCGCGCATCGCCTTGCCGCCCCGGTACGCCAGAGTCGCCACCGTGTGCCGCAGCATTTCCAGTGTGCCGTCCATTATTGCCTCCCAAAATCGATAAAGCCGCGTTGCGGGTCGGTGCTCAGCAGCTTGACCTGCAGGCGGTCGCCCACATCGAGCCCCTGTTCCCCGTGCATCAACCGGCCCTCCACCGGCGGGCCCAGCACGCGCACGAACACGCCCTTCGGCGTCACGCCGGTCACCACCGCCTGGAACGTCTGTCCGATGCGGTCGTGCAAAGCCGCCGCGGCCATCCGTTTATCCATGGCGCGCCGCACCTTGCGCGCGGCATCCTCCTTCAGCGTGCAATTGCGCGCGATGCCGTCCAGTTCCGCGTCCGAATACGGTTTGCCGGGGAGTCCCTTGAGCAATCGCTGCGTCAACAAGTCGGCAAAACGCCGGTTGGGCGCGGTGGAATGGGTATAGTCGTGGGCCGCCAGTCCGAAGTGCCCCTCGGCGGGGTCGCCCGGACGCAGCAGCACATATTCGCCGGGCCCCATCAGCTTCAGGATCGACAGCGAAAGATCCGGGTAATGCACCGGATCGGCCTGTTTGCGGCGCATCAGGAAGGCGTTCAACGCCCCGGAATCGGGTTCCGGCGGAAGCGCCTCGCCCAACTGAAGGGCCAGTTCCACCATGCGCGGCCAACGTTCCGGCTCCTTGACGATGCGGCGGATGGAAGAGACGCCCGCGGCGCTCAGGGTCTGCGCCATCACCTCATTGGCGGCGATCATGAAATCCTCAATCAGGTGCGCCGCGCGATTGCTCCCCCGCGTGGTGATTTGCGTCACATTGCCGTTGCTGATCATCGGCATGGCCTCGGTGCGGTCGAAGGTGAGCGCGCCCAGCCGGTGGCGGGCCTCGCGCAACGCTCTCGCGGCTTCATCCTGCAGTTTGAATTGGGCTTGCAGCTCCCTCGATGCCGCCACTTTCGGAGGCGGCGCGGCGGTCCCTTCCAGCCACGCTCCCACGGCGTTGTAGGCCAGTTGCGCGCGATTGCGCACCATGGCCCGATAGACCCGGTGGGCGCCAACGGAACCATCGGCCGCCACCACGAATTCCATCACCACGGCGGCGCGATCCTGATTCTCGTTGAGCGACGTCAGATCGGTGGAGAGCCGCTCCGGCAGCATGGGGAAGGTGAGCACTTCGGCGTACACCGTAGTGGCTTCGCGCGCCGCGTGACGGTCGATGGGCGTACCCTTCGCCACGGCGGTGTCCACGTCGGCCACTCCCACCAGCACGCGGATTCCGGCGGCGGTGCGTTCGGCCCATTCGATCTGGTCGAGATCGCGCGAATCGTCGTTATCGATGGAAGACCAGAGCAGCGCGGTAAGATCTCGCAGGCTATGGTCTGGCTGCGGATGTATCCCCGCAAGCTGCTGCAGCGCTTCGGCCGGGAAATCGGGCTGGAAGCCGTGATCCGTCATCTCCTGGCGCGCCGCGGCGGCCAGATTAAACTCGTCGTGGGTCATTCGTTATCTCCTCACCAGTTTCCACGCCAGCAGCAGCCACGCCACAATGAAGGCCACTCCACCGAAGGGCGTGATGGCGCCCAGCGCGCTCACTCCGGTGACCGCCAGCAGGTACAGGCTTCCCGAGAAGATCAGGATGCCCGCGGCCAGCAGCCAGCAGACCGAATTGGCGGATTCCGGCGAAACCGTACCGGCCTTGGGCAGCGTGGCCACAATCAACATTCCCAGCGCGTGCAGGAAATGGTACAACACGGCGGTCTTATAGATGTCCAGGTGGCTGGCGTCCAGGCGGGCTCTCAGGCCGTGCGCGCCGAACGCGCCCAGACCCACGGCCAGCGCCAGGAAGACGGCGGCAATCGCGCTCCAGTTCATCGGTTCCTCGCTTCAGTGCGTCATCGAATAAACAATGTAATTCAACCCGAGGCGAATCCCCAGGTCCGAGAAGCGGGCCGGGTATTCCGGATTATCGGCGTGCTCCCAGGAATCGCCCAGGTCCATGTTGAAGCACATGGCCACCATGATGCGCCCGTTGTCGTCGTAAATCGCCCGCCAGTGAGGCACTTTACCATCTTTCTCCCAGAGTTGGTTGGTATGCAGATACTGCTCGCCGGGAACCTGGTAGCGTTCGTCCAGGTCGTAAATAGTGTGGAAGATGGGGTCTTTGTTGTCGATCTCGACAATCGGCCGGTCGGGGAAAACTTTGCGCATGCTGGCTTCGAAGAAGGACCACTCCACGGTGCCGTGGAAATCGTCGCACA
>PLRZ01000613.1:7146-8416 GCA_003164075.1 Bryobacterales bacterium
TCCTCGGCCGACCGCGCATGGATCCGCGTCAGGCGGCGGACGGCGGCCGAGAGATGGCGGTCGGAGCGGGGATAGTCCATGGTCCAGTTCGAGCCGCCCAGTTTCCAGTTATCGAGGAATTCAAAACCACCGTTGCGCGGGGCCACGGGCGGATACATCAGGCGGGCGAAAACCCATTCGGTGGGCTCATCGGGATTGGGAGGGATGGGATATTTGGTGTACTCCACTCCGGGGTACTCCCGAAATGGCTTTTGCCAGGCGCAGAGGCATGTCAAAAGAGCGAGGCCGCCGATCGGTAAAGCTCCGGCGCGGCGGAGGTGGATTAGCTGGAACACCGAATTCCTTAACAGGATAGCATTGGCGTCCTGCGCCTTTTCCCGCCTGCAAATTCCTTGGCGCCCATGGCATGCATTGCAGGAAGCCGCGGCGGCCAATTCCGTCGCCGTTGTGGCCGTGCTGAATTAGTTTCGACATCTTGTCACCTCGCGTAGGTTCCTTCGGGGTTCCAAACTCGGGCGGCGCGCGATTTATTCCCCGAGTCGCCAAGAGTTCTCCGTGAAGGTACGCGTTGCCGCTACCCGGACATTTCATGCCCGCTCCCGACGGGCCGGAGATCGCGCAGCCTTGAGCCGGGCTTCCGGCGGCGGGCCAGCAGGAAGTAAAATCGGGCATGCGCGGCAAACACATCCGATTATCTTTGAGAGCCCGCGAAACAATAAGCTGACCAAATGTCTCGAACGTGCGCAATCGCTCCCTCACGGTCGCGGCTCTGTAACGAGTGCCCGCGTGTTTGCAGTTAGTTACAGAGCCGCGACTTAGGGAGCGTTCACCGGTGACGGACCTTCCCCAGGCCGGTTACGCACCCAGCCACTCCGGACACGTTTCGAACTCGGGTACGGAGGAGTACAGTGGAGGTGACGGAGGCCGGTCTCCCTTGATACACAAGCCCAGCTTGATCGATGTCGATGCGGCGAGCTTCGACACATTGCCCTGCTGCGGGATAAAGAGCCGCACTCATCCTGGCCGCCGGCAGAAGCTCTGCTGGCTGCAAGCGAACGCCCAGTTCGGTCTGCGGGCTAAGACGCTTCTTGCCCCGGACGGACAACCGGGCGGCTACATTGAATACCTTCCAGGCGAGTTCGCATGGCGTGGTGTAGAAGCCGCCGGTTTCATGTTTATTCACTGCGTTTGGATTTTCTCCAGGCAGTATCGGCAAAAAGGCTGG
Source organism: Bryobacterales bacterium (assembly GCA_003164075.1). The sequence continues at coordinate 8,372 of PLRZ01000613.1, forward strand.
GGAAGCGTGATGGTGGAAGGCTGTTTGGACGATGCGAGACAGGCC
>PLRZ01000655.1:0-9734 GCA_003164075.1 Bryobacterales bacterium
CGGCCCACGAAGTCCCGGAATTGGTGGTCTGATAGAGCGAAACCGAATTCCCGGAAAGGCCTCCCTCAATCGCTGCCGCTGTCGGGAATTGAGGGGAGTCGGTGTACCCGGTAACGTATGCGTCTCCGCTGCCGTCAATTGCCAGCGCACGCACATAATCCTGGCGGCTTCCTCCCAGGTACGTAACGTAGCTAAATGCGGAACCGGTGCTGTTGAGCTTGGCGACAAAACCATCGTAGCCTCCGCCCGGAACCGTCTGAAGCGCTCCCACGGTTACGGGAAGGTTCGTTGAATTCGTATACCCGCCAACGTACGCATTCCCGCCGGCATCCACGGCAATCGAGTAGCCATAGTCGTATTGGCTGCCCCCCAGGAAGGTGAAATATCCCAACGCAGTGCCGGTGGCATTCAGTTTGGCGATGAATGCGTCGCTGCCGCCGGCATTCGCCGATTGGGCGCCGCCCGCCGGGGCATTAGCAAAGGTGGACGAATACGAATACCCTGTAACGTAGGCATTCCCGCCCGTATCCACGGCAATTGCGTATGCGAAGTCGGAGCCCGTTCCGCCGAGGTAGGTGGAATACACCACCCCGCCGCTGGAGTTGAATTTCGTGACAAAGCCGTCCACTCCGCCCACCGAATTCGTCAGGTACGCACCCGTCGTCGTGGGGATCGTCCCATAAACGTAGCCCGTGGCATATGCGTTTCCGCCGGCATCGACCGCGATGCCAAGGCCATAGGAACTGGAGCCCAGGTAGGTGGAGTAGAGCAAGGCGCCAATCGAGCTGAGCTTCAGCACTACCGCATCGGACGAACCGCTGCTGGTATTCAACGTGGACTGGTAGGCGTTTAAAACCGGAAAGTCGACCGACTGCGTATAGCCTGTCACCCACGCCGCTCCCGTCGAATCCACGGCAATCGATTCAAGATAATCGTAGCTTGCGCCGCCGATATAGGTGGAGTACAGCAGCGTCGTACCGGTTGGATCGATCTTGGAGACGAACCCGTCGGGCAGGGAGTGCGTCTGCGAATAGGCCGCGTTGGCAGTAGGAAAGTCCGAGGCGTAAGTATATCCCGCGATGTAGGCATTGCCGCTGGAATCGAGCGCAATTGCATACGAATAGGTGCTACTCGTGCCGCCTCCGATCAGGCTGGCGTACACGATGGTCGGGTCTATCACCAGCGGCTTAGCGCGGTCGTAATCATTCAGCCGGAAACCCACCTGACTGTTCGGCAAGAGCGCATAACGCCCCTCAATGGTCTCTCTGGCGCCGGCGGTTTCCTGGTACACCACCGGCAGGGGAATCCGGAGATCCCCTGACGTACTATGGACCACGAGCGAGCCATCCGGATCCAGTGTGAGATCGCCCGCTCCGCCAAACTTCAAGCGGATCTGTTTCGGGTCGGCGCCCGGCCTTAGTACCAGGTCGAACTCCATCTGCCGCTGATTGCCGCGGTAGACGACATCGATGCCGGGATATATTTCCCGATAAGTGACACTGTCGTAAGTCGCCAGGCCGAAGCGCCACTGTTTGGGATCGTTTCCATGCAGATAGTTGATCTTGCCGGGCAATTCCCGACCCGCGGTCCCGGAGACTCTGAGTGCCCCGGCGAAATCCATGGACATGGTACTGGCAGGTCCAGCCTGCGGCTGAACTCCGATGGCCGCGCTACCGCCCCGCAGGGCGATCGAATAGCCATTCCCGCGAGCCACAAACCGCTCTTCGGGACCTTTCCCCTGGCGCTCGAAGGCAAGAGGAAGCTTGTCGTAGGGATGAGCGGTGGGAGCGGCAGCCTGCACAACCGCGGGCGCGCAGAACAGGAAGAGAAGCGAGACAGGGCGAATGCACGTCGAGAAATGCATAGTAAAAGACCTTAAATATCCCTAATATTCCTGCGGAAGGATAATTCTACTAGCGCGATCCCGATTATACAAGCGAAATTTTGCCGGGCCGAGCCATTCCTTGCAGGGACTGATTCCTGGTGAGCCCGTAGGTGGGGCAGGCGGGCACCGCTTGCTTGCGCGCGCGGCTCGGAAAACGCCGCGATGATTCNNGACCGCCAGGGAGCGGTCTTGCCGTTACGAGTCGGAGCTTCGCGACAGAAACTAATTAATAATAAAAGACCTTAGTCTGCTATAGACAAAATAATTCCGGACGATAAAGTCACCAAATGGGCAGGTGAACCAGCCCATTGGGAGACCAGTAGCCGTTGTCCAACGCCGCCCTCACAATCCGTCCCGAAGGTCTCCCGCGGAGCTCATTCCCCACAGGAGTTCGCACCATGTTCCTCAGACTGTCCGCATCCATTCTGTTCTTCTCGCTGGCGTTCACCGGCACTCTCGGCGCCCAGGTGAGGCCGCGCATCGTCGAGCGCCCGGACAACGGCGTTGTCGTGCGTCTACCCGGCACCGTCCACCCGTCGGTAGCGACTGCTACCGAAATCGGCCGTGCGCCTGGTAATTTGCCCATGGAGCGCATGCTGTTGCACCTTCAGAGCAGCCCGGAACAGGAAGCGGCACTGGTACAACTTTTGGCGGACCAACAGGATCCGTCCTCCCCGCGCTACCATGTGTGGCTCACGCCGGAACAGTTCGGGGAGCAGTTCGGCGCGGCGCGGCAGGATCTGGACGCCGTTGCCGGATGGCTGCAATCCCAGGGATTCCAGGTGACGGAAGTGGCGGCCGGACGCCGCGCCATCGAATTCAGCGGCACCGCCCGGCAAGTGGAGATCGCCTTCCGCACGCAAATCAATCGCTACGAGTGGAATGGCCGGCAGCACACCGCCAATGCCACGGACATCTCCCTCCCTGAGGCTCTGGCGCCGGTGGTGGCGGGAGTGGTCTCGCTGCACGATTTCGGCGCCCGCCCGCTGCACCACGTCATCCCTTCGACTGTCGCGCCGCAGACGGATTTCAGCGGCGGCGTACACGGGCTGTCACCTTATGACTTTGCCGCTATCTATAACGTGGCCCCTCTGTGGACCGCGGGGTACGATGGCACCGGGCAGAGTATCGCCATCATCGGCGAAACCAACATCAAGGTGAGCGATGTCACTAGTTTCCGCGCCACGTTCGGCCTGCCGGTCAACAACCCCACGGTCATCGTGAACGGCACGGACCCGGGGATTCTGGCCGGCGAAGAGACCGAAGCCGACCTGGACGTGGAGTGGTCCGGCGCGGTAGCCAAAGGGGCCAGCATCAAGTTAGTAACTTCCGCCAGCACCAATACCTCCGACGGCATTACGCTCTCGGCACAATACATCGTGCAACACGCCACCGCCCCGGTGATGAGCCTGAGCTATGGCCTTTGTGAGGCGCAGATGGGCACCGGCAACCAGTTTTACAGCAGCCTGTGGCAGCAAGCCGCCGCCGAGGGAATCGCCGTCTTTGTGGCCAGTGGGGACAGCGGTTCGGCCGGCTGCGACGTGCCCTATTCGGCATCGAACGCCGGGAAAAATACCACCGCGCCGGCCAGCCAGGGCTTCGGTGTCAACGGCCTGGCTTCCACGCCCTATAACGTGTCGGTGGGAGGCACCGAGTTTAACGACACGGCTTCGCCGTCCACTTACTGGAACACTTCGAACAGCGCTCAAAACGCCTCGGCCAAAGGATACATCCCGGAGATAGTCTGGAACGAGAGTAGTTACACCGCCGGCTCGTCCGGCAACAGCCTCTACGCCGCCGCCGGCGGAGCCAGCATAGTGTGGCCTCGCCCCAGTTGGCAAACCGGACCCGGAGTTCCCAGCGGCAGCATGCGTCTGACGCCGGACGTTTCCCTGTCGGCCTCGGGACACGATGGGTACGTGATCGAAGAGGAAGGCGCCCTGTACCTGGTGGGTGGCACGTCGGCGTCCACCCCGTCTTTTGCCGGCCTGATGGCCATCGTCAATCAGTACACCAACACNNTTCTATGCGCTGGCGTCGTCGGTCCCTTCGGTCTACCATGACATCACAACGGGGTCGAACGCCGTGCCCTGCCAGGGCGGTTCGGCCAACTGTTCAGCGGCGGCGCCCAGCACCAACGTCGGGACGATGAACGGCTATAGCGCCGGCGCGGGCTACGACCTGGCCACCGGATTGGGTTCGGTGGACGCCAACGCGCTGGTCACCAACTGGGACGGCACGGCAGCGGGGCCCGGCATTACGTCTCTCGGTCCCAACCCCATGACCGGTTCCGCGGCGAGCCAGAATCTAACTATCAACGGCGCCGGCTTCGTGGCCGGTACGGGTCTGCAGGTGAAGGTGGGTACGGTCACCTACCAGGGGTCGGCGGTCGGTTTCGTCAGTAGTGCGCAGTTAGTGGTAAGCGCTAACGTGGGCGTCAGCGCCCAGAGTCTGGCCGTACAAGTAACTAATCCGAACGGCCAGGCCGGCAATTCGGCGAGCCTGACGGTGAACGCCCCCAGCGTGGCGCCGGCCATCGCCACATTGAACCCCAACCCCATGACCGGTTCGAGCTCGGCCCAGTCCCTGACCATCAACGGGAGCGGCTTCGTGGCAGGTACGGGTCTGCAGGTGACGGTGGGGACCGCCAAATGTCAGGGGGCGGCGGTGAATTTCGTCAGCAGCTCGCAGTTGGTGGTGAGCGTGAACGTAGGCGCCAGTGCCCAGAATCTGGCGGTACAGGTAACCAATCCGAGCGGGCAGGCCAGCAATTCGGTGAGCCTGGCGGTGAGCGCCCCTGCCGTGGCGCCGGCCATCGTCACTTTGAGCCCCAATCCCATGACCGGTTCGAGTTCGGCCCAGCTTCTGACCATCAACGGGAGCGGCTTCGTGGCTGGNNGCAGTTAGTAGCCAGCGTGAACGTGGGCACTAGCGCCCAGGGTCTGGCGGTACAGGTAACTAATCCGAACGGCCAAGGCAGCAATACGGCGAGCCTGATAGTGAGCCCCCCCAGCGTAGCGCCGGCCATCGCCACTTTGAACCCCAACCCCATGACCGCTTCGAACTCGGCCCAGCCTCTGACCATCAACGGGAGCGGCTTCATAGCTGGAGTGAAGGTGACCGTGGGTGGGACCGTTTACCAGGGGTCGCAAATCAATTTCGTGAGTAGTACGCAGTTAGTAACCAGCGTGAACGTAGGCGCCGGTGCCCAGAATTTGGCGGTACAGGTAACCAATCCGAGCGGTCAGGCCAGCAATTCGGTGAGCCTGATAGTGAGCCCCCCCAGCGTAGCGCCGGCCATCGCCACTTTGAGCCCCAACCCCATGACCGGTTCGAGCTCGGCCCAGTCTTTGACTATCAACGGGAGCGGCTTCGTAGCGGGAGTGAAGGTGACCGTGGGTGGGACCGCTTACCAGGGGTCGCAAATCAATTTTGTGAGTAGTGCGCAATTAGTCGCTAGCGTGAATGTGGGCGCCAGCGCCCAGAGCCTGGCAGTACAGGTAACTAATCCGAGCGGTCAAGCCAGCAATTCGGTGAACCTGACGGTGAACGCCCCCAACGTGGCCCCGGCCATCGCCACTTTGAACCCCAACCCCATGACCGGTTCGGGCTCTGCCCAGCTTCTGGGCATCAACGGGAGCGGCTTCGTAGCGGGAGTGAAGGTGACCGTGGGTGGGACCGCTTACCAGGGGTCGCAAGTCGTTTTCGTGAGTAGTTCGCAGTTATCGGTCAGCGTAAACGTGGGGGCCAGCGCCCAGAGCCTGGCGGTACAGGTAACTAACCCGAACGGCCAAGCCAGCAATACGGTGAGCCTGACTGTCAACGCCCCCAGCGTGCCGCCGGCCATCGTCTCTTTGAACCCCAACCCCATGACCGCTCTGAATTCGGTCCAGCTCCTGACTATCAACGGGAGCGGCTTTGTGTTCGGCAGTGGACTGAAGGCCACCGTGGGTGGGACCGCGTACCAGGGATCGCAGGTCAGTTTCGTGAATAGCTCGGAGTTGTTGGTGAGCGTGAACGTGGGCGCCAGCGCCCAGGGCCTGGCGGTGCGGGTTACTAATCCCAACGGTCAGGTGAGTAATTCGGTGAGTCTGACGGTGAACGCACCCACCCCGCCGCCAGCCATCGCCACGATAAGCCCTAACCCCATGACCGGCTCCAACTCCGGTCAGACGCTGACCATCAACGGAAGCGGCTTCCTGCCAGGATTGAAGTTGTCCATCGGAGGGACGGCAATTACGGCCAACCAACTAGCCACGTTGACGCCGACCGCGCTGCAAGTGAATGTCATCACCGGGCTCACCGCTCACACTTACGCGGTGCAAGTGGTGAACGCCAACGGCCTAATGTCCAACACCGTCAACCTCCAGGTGAACGCACCGCCGGCGCCGGCCATCGCGTCACTCACGCCGAACCCGCTCTCCGGCGCCACGGCGGCACAAGTGCTCACGGTTAACGGTACGAACTTTCAGTCCGGCGCCGGCCTCAGAGTGACCGTGGGCAGCGCGGTGTATACGGGCAGCCAGGTCGATTTTGTAAGCGCCTCGCAGTTGAAAGTGACGGTGGCCATCCCGTCCGGCTCGAAGACGCTGGCGGTGGTGGTGACCAACCCCAGCGGTGAGGTTTCCAATGCGGCGTCCCTCACGGTGAAATAGCCGCTCGCGGGACCACGGTCAGAACTCCCGATGCCGGCCGGGGATTTCGGATAGTTGGGGAATTGACCTGAGCCATTCCTTTCGATGGCGAGAGCTTCGCAGGNNGGTGCTCGCCTGCCCGCCCGCACTGAATTAGGCTCGCTGCTCGAACAGGATCGAGCGAAGGCGAGCACCGCCTGCCCCACCTTTCCCCGCCAACCTGCGCTACGTCATCGCGCCGCCGGCTCCAACTCGCCCTCGCGATAGGCATCCAGGAAGTTGGTACAACCGGGATAGCCGCCCAGCAACATGTCGAGCGCCAACCGGTAGGGCAGGGAACTCTTATCGGCCAGGAAGACGCGGTTCAGATTGCTCGTCACCGGGTCCACGATTCCGCTGTCGGCGCCCGCCTCCACCGCCAGGTTGAGGAAGACTTCGTTGATTCAGTTTCCGGCACGGCATGCCGAAGGAAACGTTGCTCAGGCCGCCGGTCAGATGGATGCGCTCCGAATATCGCCGGCGCAGTTCGCGGAACGCATCCAGGCATTGCACCACGAACTGGCTGTCCACGGAAATGGGAAACACCAGGGCGTCGACGAACAGCCGTTGCAGCGGGATGCCTTTCGCCAGCGCCGCCTCCACGATGTACGAAGCGTTCTCGATGCGCTCCTCGGCGTTCGCCGGCATGCCGCTTCCGCCGGCCGCGGTCACCACCACCGGCAGTTCATGGCTGGCGGCCAGATCGAGCGCCTCGATTCGTTCCCTGGAGGCGGAGTTGAGCATGGGCTTTCCGGCCATCCCCTGGCAGGCCTCGATGCCCGCCAGCAGGATCTCCTGGTTGGAGGAATCGAATCGGCGGCTACACGATGTTGCGCAATGCGAAACCGATGCCTCGTCGCGCGATTAGGCTTGCGGCACCGGCTGATTGTGACTAAGATCTTGGGATAGCGGGTCCAAGAGGATTGTAGATCGCCCCGGTACCGCCTGGTACACGGACCAACCCAGCGGGACGCCCTCGCGACGAGACCGGGCTTGTGCGCCGGCCTCAAACATCAGCCTGCGGGTGAACCCAATGGAGATACCTTCATGAACTCGAGAGCGCGGAAGTACGCCAGCGCTTCATGCGCGGCGCCGTTTCCGGGATCCCGGTCGATCCCGCGGGCGACAGGGCTGCGTGCTTGCCATTGAAGCCCGGCGCCGTTCGCTCGGCCGGCGATCGAGATTTTGAGAGATAGGGGAAGACAGCTATGAAAGTCGCCAGGATAGTGAAATACCTCGGCTGGGCGGCGCCGGTCGCGCTGTTGGGCGCGTGGGCCGTCTCGGCGCAGAACTCGGGCGATGCCCTCGGGCGAGGTTTCCAGAACCCTCCGGACAGCGCCAAGCCGCGCGTCTGGTGGCACTGAATGAACGGCAATATCACTAAGGAAGGGATCGCGCACGACCTAGAGTGGATGAAGCGCGTCGGAATCGGCGGTTTTCAGAACTTCGATGCGGCCATCAATACTCCCCAAGTGGTGGAAAAGCGTCTGGCGTTCATGACGCCGGGTTGGAAAGACGCGTTCAAGTTCGCGGCTACCGAGGCCGATCGGCTGGGGCTGGAAATGGCCATCGCCAGCTCGCCCGGATGGAGCGAGAGCGGCGTCCGTGGGTGACTCCGGCGCAGGCCATGAAGAAGTTCGTGTGGAGCGAGACGCAGGTGGAAGGCGGCCAACCGTTCACCGGCACGCTGCCCAAGCCACCCGCAAACACCGGTCCGTTCCAGGGTCTCCATTTTGTGGCGCGGATGGGTTCGAGCAGCGGGCAGGAGCCGGCGCCGCCGCCCGAGTACTACGCGGACGCCGCCGTGGTGGCCTACCGCACGCCGCGGGATGAGGCGCCGTTCGCCAAGTTGAACCCGAAGGTGACCTCGAGCGGCGGAAACATCACTCTGGCCGCGCTCACCGATGGCGATCTGGTGACCGCCAGCACGCTGCCTCCGGCTCCAGTTGGTGAAAAGTCGTGGGTCCAGTTCGAATTCCCCACGCCCCAGACCTTCCGCGGGATCACGCTGGTCCTGGGGGGCGGCGGTGGGCGCGGCGGCCGGGAGGCGGCGATAATGGACAGGCGCTGGAATCGAGCGATGACGGGCCGGAGGCAAGCGGTTGGGTCTGAATGCACAGGATATTTCTTCGCGGCTCCTAATTATTAGCAGGATGGAGAATCAGGTCTCGCCCTCCCGCAATTTGCCGGGAGCTTCGGAGGTGGGGCAGGCGAGCACCGCCTGCCCCACCTCAGGGCTCATCCCAAATTTCACGACATCAGGAGTTTGGAGATTGAACCGGATCGGGGGAAGCGCGGCCATCTGCACGTCGCGGCCGGGCGCTTTACGCTTCCGCCCAGTTCCGGCGTCCGATGATAGTGGGAGGCTCGTGACTGTTGCCCTGGGCCAGCCGCCGGTCTTCGCGGAGACTGGTCCACCAGAGTACCGGACCGAGAATCCGGCTGGCAGCCACGGCGGCGAATCCGAACTCCCGCTCGATCTCCTGGCGTAGCGCCCGTATTTCCGGCACAACCCCGGGGGTCACGTCCTTGAGCCGCCGCTCCATGGCCCATAGCACCGCGGCATATGCCCGTAGCGGAGTCGCCTCGCGGCGAATGCGGCTGCGGACACGCGGGTCGGGATGGTTCTTGTGGCGCTTCCATCCCTGGAACGTCGTGCGGCAGATGCGGAAGAGACTCGGGCCGTTGCGCTCGAAGTCCCAACGGAAAGCCGATTCGAGAAACGTCCGCGACTGCTCGCGCGAAATGGCCGCATGGCGGAAATTGAAACTGTCCTGCCCGTGGATGTCGGCCAAATCCACGTCGTCCAGCAGCCTGCCTTGCTCCGACATCTCGCGATAGAGCGGCGTGCCCGGTACCGGCGTGTAGAGCATGAACTGGTGCAGGTCGGTTTGATGCGACACGGCGCGCTCGATCTCCTGCCCGATGTTTTCCGGCGTGTGATGTTCCAGCCCCAGAATGGTGGAGCCGAGCAGTACAATGCCGTGCTCGCGCAACTCGCGAGTGAGTTCCAGCGTGTCGGCGCCGTCCAGTTTGGCGTACCCGGACTTCGCCGATTCGAGCCCCAGCCAGATGGAGGAAATGCCCAGTTCCACCAATTCCTCATAGCTGAACTTGCGGATGGCGTTGGCCGACGAAAAAATGTGGAAGGCCCAGCTTTTGCCCGCCGCTTTCAT
>PLRZ01000655.1:9815-18309 GCA_003164075.1 Bryobacterales bacterium
GGGGCAGCGGGGTCTTCGCCCAGGTAGCGGCGCATCCATTCGATGCCGTCGCCTTTGACGATGTGGTCGGCGTCGAGAATGTGCTCCACGCCGGGGATGGCCGCCACGTGGCCGCCCACCACTATGGTGGAGTGCGGCGAAAGTTCGCGGACCATGCGGCACATTTCGCGCGCCTTGCCGACGTTGACGATGATGGCGGAGATGCCGACAATGTCGTACCGGTGGGCCACCAGCTCGGCGGCGAAGGCTTTGCGGGTGGGAAAATCGAGCACCGCGCAGGCCGCCGAAATATTTTCCTGAATCATGAGGATGCCCCACGAACGGTGAAAGCGCCGTACGGAAAACGAACCCTGGGCGCGGGTCACCTGATTGTGGTACAACTCCATGGGATTGATAGCGCGGCTGCCGAATTCATCGTCCTGCGCATACGGGCCGAACACGGACGAAAGCAGGACCCGCGCTCGGACACCCTTAGGGTGAGTTGGATGCATTTAGATTGCAGAGGCAGATCGAGGGAGGGGAAAGTACGATCCGAGGAACGGCCAACTCAACTGTAGCAGGTGTGAGCGTCGACCGCGGATTTCCCTGAGTAATGTTTTTGTAAGCGGGCAAAACGAAGCCAGGGCGGGGAGGAATCAGAGACTCGTATGGGCGTTGCCGCGGTCGATCAATCCCGACGCGGTGGCCACCTGGATCAATTGCGCCACATTGCTGGCGCCCAGTTTGGCCATCATGGTCTTGCGATAACTGCGCACCGTATGGACTTCCAGACGCAACAGGGTGGCCACCTCTTTATTGCTCTTGCCCTCCGCGGTGAGCCGCAGCACCTGCTGCTCGCGAGGCGAAAGGGCCTCGCGGACACCGCGCGTGGGGGTGCGGAGTTTTCCCACCTGGACGCCGGAGAGCAGCATGTCCGAAACCTGTGCGCCGAAATACGTTCCGCCGCGCACCACCGTGCGGATCGCGTCGACCAGTTCGGTGGAGCAGGCTTTCTTCAGAACGAAACCGCGGGCGCCGGCGCGCACGGCAGCCATCACGGAGTCTTCGTCTTCATACATGGAGAGCATCAGCACGCGGGCACGCGGGCAGTGCCGCGCCAGTTCGGTGGTAGCCTCAATGCCGCTCATTCCGGGTAGTCCGATGTCCATCACCACCAGGTCGGGATCGGTCTGGCGGCAGATCTGAAGCGCGTCGAGGCCAGTGCCGGCCTCGCCCACCACCTGGAATTCCGGGTAGCGGAGGAGGATCTCCCTGATCGCGTCAAGTAAAATCCGATGATCGTCAACCAGCACGATACTGAAAGACATAAGATTCGGTCACCATAACGTACCGCTGCGGATTTGCGGAGCCGATGGCTGCGACGCATGTCCCGGTTCGCGCCGGGGCCCCGAGTCGAGAAGCATGCGCACCCGGTCCAGAAGCGCCTGCTCACTGAACGGCTTCAGCAGTACACGGTCGGGGGACCGCCGGGAAAGCGCATCGGCCGCGAGGCTGTCGACGTAGCCGGATATATAAAGGATCTTCAGGCTGGGGTACTCGCGGTCCAGATCGGTAGCCAGGTCGAGGCCGCTCATTCCCGGCATGACCATGTCGACGATGGCCAGGTCGAAGGCGCCCTGGTGTTGCCGCACCAGCGCGAGACCGTCGGCGGCTCTTCCGGCAGCGAGGGTCGCGAACCCCGCAGCGTGCAGGAAACGGACGACCAGGCGGCAGAGACTGGCATCGTCCTCTACCACCAGAATGGTCGGCTTGCTATCGTGATCGATCATCGCGCATCGCTTCCGGGATTAGAAATCCCCGGCAATTGTAAGAATTAACCAAAGTAATTCTTTGAGAACCAGTCTATACCAACTCGACCGCGATAGCGAGGTGTCTTTTGATCCAATCTAATGCGGCGCGGATTTCGCGGAGCGGCGCCGGTATTAGGTTCGCCCGACGGTGGTGGCCGGCGGCTGCTTCTGTGCCTCCATGGCGCGGCCGATCGCAAACTTTGCGTAAAGTGCGAAGACCGCCGCGCTCAGCAGGGCAGTCAAGACCAGAAAAAGACCATCGACGGTGCCGGCCTGGCCGGTCACAAAAAGCCACCCCGCCGCCCCCAGTGAGCCCACTATCATGAAAAGACTGAAAAGAAATAAAGCTCCACGATCTGACATTGTGCCTGGTTTCCCGCTCCCTCTGACGGATTGAGACCCGCCCGCCAGCCATTGTATAGCAAAACAGGCCGCTAATTCGGGGACAGGCTACATAACCTCGAAATTCAGGACTCCCGATGTCGCCCCGCAGTTTCAGCTTGGCGGGGAAAATGGGCTNNTTCGATTGCGAGAGCTTCGCAGGTGGGGCAGGCGGTGCTCGCCTGCCCGCCCACGCTGAATTTGGGCCCGCTGCTCGAATCGGATCGAGCGAAGGCGAGCACCGCCTGCCCCACCTGTGGGCTCACTGCAAATTCCACGACATCAGGAGTTCTGAACTTGCAAAATTCGAAGAAATCGCTACCGAATTTTGCAAGTGCCTCAATGGTCCGGCCTATTTCGAGGTTATGTAGCCTGTCCCCGAATTAGCCCACCTGCAGACATTCTTCGAGAGTGTCGACGGCGAAGTCGCATTGATCGCGCGCGATTACCAGCGGCGGGCACAAGCGGATGGAATTCTCGCCCGCGCCCAACACCAGCAGGCCGCGCTCGAATGCCCGGTTGACCACGCGGTCGCGGATCTCGGGGGCGCGTTCGCGGGTAGTCCGGTCGCGCACCATCTCGATGCCGATCATCAGGCCCAGACCGCGCACCTGGCCCACGTTGGGAAAGCGCTCCGGCCAGTCGCGCAGGCGGTCCCGCAGATGCTGGCCCATGCGGGCGGCGTTCTCCACCAGACTTTCCTCCAGCAGCGCGATAGTCGCCAGNNTGCCGCCGAAGGTGGAGGCGTGCGCGCCCGGCGGCCAGGTCATCAGATCGGCGCGGGCTACCGTGGCCCCCAGCGGCATTCCGCTGGCGATCCCTTTGGCCACGGCGAGGATGTCCGGCGCCATCTCGAAATGGTCGGAGGCCCACATCTTACCGGTGCGGCCCATGCCCGATTGCACTTCGTCGCAAACCAGAAGAATACCGTTCTGCCCGGCCACGCGCGCAAGTTCGTCGAAGAATTTCCGGGGCGGCACGATGTAGCCGCCTTCGCCCTGCACCGGTTCCACCACGATGGCGGCGGTTTCCTGGGCAGGGGCGATGGTCTTCAATAGCACGTTCTCAATATGCTTGACGCATTCCACTGCGCAGGTTTCTTCCTGCCGGCCGAACGGGCAGCGGTAGCAATCGGGATAGGGCGCGTGCACCACTCCGGGCAGCAACGGACCGAAGCCCGCCCGCTGTACCGCCTTGCGCGCGGTGAGCGAGAGCGCTCCCAAAGTGCGGCCGTGAAAGCTGCCGAAGAAGGCGACGATCTTGTCGCGTTTGGTGGACCAGCGCGCCAGCTTGATGGCGCCTTCGATGGCCTCGGCGCCGGAATTGCAGAATGAGACGCGGCGCGGCACGTCTCCGGGCGCGATCTGCGCCAGTTTCTCCGCCAGGGTCACCAGTTCGTCGTAATAGAAATCGGTGCCCGACATGTGGATCAGGCGCGCGGCCTGCTTTTGGATGGCCTCGACTACGCGCGGATGGCAGTGCCCCGTGGCCACTACCGCGATTCCGGCGTTGAAATCGAGGAAGCGATTGCCGTCGACATCCTGCACGATGGCGCCCTCGCCGCTATCGGCTACCAGCGGGTAGCCGCGCGTGTACGACGGCGAAATTACATTCGCGTCGCGCTCCATGATGGCCAGTGCTCGCGGTCCGGGCACGGGGCCTCTCAAATCGGGAAGATCCTGGCGGACCTGTTCCATGGCCTTGCTCATAAGACACTCCTATTTGGTTGTGAAGCCTACGGGGTAAAGGATTGCGCAGGGCGGGGAACTAGTCGGAGCCGAACAGTCCGGGGCGTTTTGAGGAGGGCGTGCACTCCATGGCTCTATTCTAAGCCCGAAACGTGGAAACGAAGCCAAATTCTTACAAGGACGGACTCGCGAGACGTGGCATTGTCCGCCGCGAAGGCGAGAAGAAGAGTGGCCGGCAGCGCCAGGGCTCCGGCCACGATTTGGCGATGCAGGAACGGGCTGGATTACTTGGTGAGACCCTGCACGTAGATACCGCGATAGGCGCCCACCGAGGCTTCCGTCCCATTCACTTCCACAATGTGGCCCATGTGCTCGGACGCCGAGGCCTTGGCGTCCACGCCGCCGTCACGCCGCGGATCGTGTTCTTCGGGCATCAGCATATAGAGTGAGCCGGTCTGCGTCAGCAACCCGATGGGCTGCCCGTTCATGACGCATTTCTGACCGCAGGCGCGATGTTTTTCGCCGTGCTTGCCGAGTTGCAGGTAGCAGGAAAAGTCGACAATCTCGCCGACCACGGCGATCGGCCTTCCGGGTTGCGGTTTGCTGTCCACGCCTGCCGCCACGCTGGTGGCGGACCAGGGCTCGGCCGGCTTGCTGCCAATGGTGGCGGCCGGATGGTCCCACGTGCCCGTGGCCACCGTCATTTCGGGATGAAGAATCGCCGACTTGGCCGGCGTCTTCTTGGGAGATACCTTATTGTCCTGCGCCGACAGCACCAGCGCAGCTAGAACCGTAACCGATACTGCCAAGACCTTGAGTTTCACGAATACCCTCCGTTCTCTGCAAGGTTATCACAACCGTCCGCCAAAGGAATCAAGGATGGGTTACAAGTTGTGCCGTTACGCTCATGGCGCGCTCCAGATTCGCCTGCGCGGCGGGCATGGTGCGGGCCGCGGCCTCCAGGTGCTGGATGCCCTCGGTCAGGGTCCGCCGGTCCAGCGCCAGAAACGAACCCAATAGAAAGTGCGCCGGAGTAGACGACGGATCGATTTGCAGAGCCTGCCGCGCCGAGTGAGTGGCTTCGTCATAACGATGCAGCGCGTACTGTGCAAAGGCCATGTCGGCGAGAATCACGGCCGTGGGTTTGGAAATCTCGCTGGCGCGCGCCAGTTCCCGGAGCGCCTCTTCGAAACGGCGGAGGTAGATGTGTTGTGCCGCCAGGTTGACCCAGGCGTCGGCGAACTCGGGAGAAAGCCCGACGGCCTGTTCGAGTTGCGCGGCGGCTTTGTCGTGCGCGCCCCGGTCGGAGAGTTTCCGCGCCGCCAGGAATGCCTGGAACGCCTTCCTGGCGGGCGGGTGCAGGAGCTCGAACACCGAGACGGCGCCCGCCGGCGGTTGCGGGGTTTTGGGCTGCGGCGCCTGGACCAGAATCGGTTGAGTCTGGCCGTGCACCGAAACCAGCTCGTCGTGCACCGGTTTGTCGTTACCGTCTAAAACGGTCAGGCTATAATCGCCGTAGGGCACGCGGCGAAATTCGAAATTGCCGTCGCTCCCTACGTGTACCGTCGCAAAGGTGCGATGGCTCTTCATGTCGGTCAGGGTCACTTCGGTGCGAACGGCTCCGGACGAGTCCACCTGCACCTCGCCTTTTACCGACTCGGCTTCCGGACCTTGTCCCCAGGCGCTGCCGGCAAGGCACAGCACCGCAACCATAGTGAACACAGCATGCTTGTTTTCCACAAGTCTCCTCCGTGATTGTTTTTATCGAATTGAGCGTGCGCAGGGACGCTCCGCGGGCAGGACTAACAGAACAGTGACGTGGTCGGGAGGACGGGTCGACTTGGAATGGGGGGATTACTAGATCGTTTTGTTCTGGCGATGCAATTCTTCCGCCAGGATGATGGCCTCTGCCAGTTCCCGCACGGGACGGCGCAATCGCCGGCTCTGGTTGCGCAAGCGCAGGTAAGCCTCTTCTTCGGTGATGTTGTGGTTCTGCTGCAGGATTCCCTTGGCGCGCTCCATCAGCTTGCGGGTTTCGAGCTCCCGCTTCATTTCCTGCGTTTCTTCCAGCAGGCGCGCGTTTTCTTCTTCCAGCAACGACTTGGAAATGGTGACGCCGAGCTGTTCTCCGACGAAGATCAGGGTGCTGATTTCCTCGCTGCTGTGATCGTGCGCATCGCGGTGATGCACGTTGATGACCCCGATCAGCTCTCCTCCACTGACAATCGGCACCGAGAGGAAGGCCTGATAGGTGTCCTCGATCAGGGTCTGGAATCGCTTGAATCGGGCGTCGCTGGCGGCGTTCGAGGGCAGCGCGACGACAGACTTGTGCTCCGCCACCCATCCGGTGATGCCTTCGCCAATCTTCAAGCGGAGAGTTCCCAGGTCGGCGGCGTGGGGTACCTGCGAAGCGCGGAGGACGATTTCGTCGGAACTGTGGTCGATCAGGTAGACCAGGCAAGCATCGCAATCCGAGGCCTGCACCGTCAAACCGACTACTTCGCCCAACATTTCGTCCATGGAAAGGTTGGAGCTCACGATACTGCTCACGCGGTGGAATAACGAAACCTGGGATTCCGACATTACGCTGAGGGTCCTCGCTGCCATGTATTTACGCTACAAGTACGGGGGCTCCGGCGTCCAATTGAATTTTTCTATTCGCGCCATCACAACAGGCTGTAATTCAATGTTTACAACGTCTTATCGGGTTCCGGCGAGCGCGTACCGGTACCGCCCTTGCGCTTCTGTACGGCCTGCCGCAGAAGGTACTCGATCTGCCCGTTGACACTGCGCAATTCGTCCTGCGCCCATGCCTCCAACTCGGCCCAGAGCGCGGGATCGATGCGCATCAGGAATGACTTACGTTCCGCCATCAGGTTTCCTAACAGAGGGACCGCTCCCTCGGCCGTTACTTGAGTTACAAAGTGTGGGGCAGGGTTCACCCTGCGGCGGGCTTCAGCCCGCCATCTTCCGTCTTCACGGCAGCCTGCCCCACAGGCCATCGCCGCTTTCTGGCGTGGAACGCGCAGCAGTATTTTGCAGGGAGCGGGAGCCTGGTGTTCGTTTATACCGCGATGCTGCTGGGCGCGGCACTGTTCGTGCTACTGATCGCCTGCGTCAACGTGGCCAACCTGCAATTCGCGCGCGCCACCGGGCGATGGCGCGAAATCGCGGTGCGCACGGCGCTGGGCGCGCGCCGCAGCCGTTTGGTGCGCCAATTGGTCACCGAGAGCATGGCTCTGGCGGTGGCCGGCGCGGCTGCCGGGCTCCTGCTGGCCAAGTGGGGGCGGGCCATGCTTCAGGCGCACGTGCCGGCGGAACTGGTGCGGTACGGTCCGGGGCTCGCGGAGATCGGATTGAATCGCCACGCGCTGGCATTCACGCTGGTGGCGGCGCTCGGGAGCGGCATTCTGGCGGGACTGCTGCCGGCGATCATGTAGGATATGCTTTTGCTTGTCCCGTCGCCTGCGGCGCATACCCCAGCGAAACAGTCGGCGGAGAGCCGTCAGCTATCGGCGCTTGGCTGTTGGCTTTTGGCTTAGCGGGGGCTGCAAAGACTCTCATTTGTGACTCGCGTCTAGGATCGGCCCTCTTCTTGAATGGCCTCCAGTTCCGCCAGTACTTCAAGGTCACGAGGACGGCCCGCCGCGCGTTTCGCCTGGATCAACTGCGCCAGACTCAGGCACCGGCACCGCATCCCAAACACTGAGAGCTTGATCGCTCCGGGCAGCAGATCCTCGTAGATCCCGCCGCGGGGGATTTCGCCCAACAGATCGATATCTCCAAGAGAGCTGATCAGCGTAAAATTCAATCCGCGCAGCAGCGTTGTCTTATCCCAGTGGAACGGTAGTCCGGGCGGAGCGCCTCTCAAGTAAGGCTGATGTTCCACCAGGGCGGCCACTAACCTGTCCAGGTTCGCTGGGGTTCGCCGGTAGACGATATGGAGGTCACTGGTGAGCCGCACCGAACCATGGGCAATTGCTGCAGCGCCACCAACTACAATGAAGGCAACATCGTGACGCACGAGCGCGCCAAGCATAGCGGCGAAATCCGTCATGACCCGGGATGGCGCGCTTGCCGGCCTGCGCGGCGCAATTCGTCCGCGAAACGAGCTAACTCCTGCGCCTTGCGGAACCGCTCTTCCACCGACAGTTTCAAATTCTCGCGAATCAGCGTGCGATCGAGATCCTTCTTGTACGCCTCGACCACCGGATCTTCTTCGCGCTCACCGGATGCCATGTCCACATTCTAACGCTCGAACCTCCATCCACGGGGGCTCCGCCGCGCGACGTTCAGGCTATTCGTACCGCAAAGCGATCAGGGGATGGACGCGCGTGGCGTGGGCGGCGGGCGTTGAAGATCGATCCGATCGCGGCGCTCAGGAATGAGTAGGAAAGGCTGGTTCGCCACAGAGGCACGGAGGCATAGAGAAAAGACTAAGAAAGGGCTCCGTGCCTCTCCGGAAACTCCTCCGCAACTTGTTGACTTCTTTTGGCCGGTATTCGAAGATCCAGGCGTTTACCGGTACCAGTTCCCATCCCGGCAGCTTTGCGCCTCAGGTGGGGCAGGCGGTGCTCGCCTTCGCTCGATCCTATTCGAACAGCGGGCCTAATTCCAGAACTCCTGACGTCGTGG
>PLRZ01000103.1 GCA_003164075.1 Bryobacterales bacterium
TTCGTGATCATGCTGGTGAATCTCGACCAGATGGCCAAGGAGCGCCAATTCAATCGCCAGTGGATACTGGCGCTGGCGGCGGTGGCCGCGGTGGGCGTGGAGATCGGCTACTTCTTTTATCGCGGCCAGGACAGTTTCCGGCTGGGCGAGGTGGGGGCGGCGCCGGCGGCCGTGGGCAATACGGAAATGCTGGCCGACGTGCTGTTTCGCGACTACCTGCTGCCCTTCGAAATCGCTTCCATTCTGCTGCTGGTCGCGGTGGTGGGGGCGGTGGTGATGGCCAAGAAAAGGATCTGACGATGCATCCGGTAACCGAAGTTCACTATCTGGCCTTGAGCGCGGCGCTGCTGCTCATTGGGACCATCGGCGTGCTGACGCGCCGCAACATCGTGATCATTCTGATGTCCATCGAGCTGATCCTCAACGCGGTGAATATCAACCTGGTGGCTTTTTCGCACGCCGCCGGCCAGGTCCAAGGGCAGATATTCGCGATCTTCGTGATTGTCGACGCGGTGGCCGAGGCGGCAGTAGGGCTGGGCATCCTGATCGCACTGTTCCGCAATAAGGAAACCGTGCTGGCGGATGAAATCGACTTGCTGAAATGGTAGGAGCGCCGTGAACTTCCTGGACCAAATCTGGCTGATCCCGCTGTTCCCGCTCCTGGGAGCGGCCCTGATGCTGCTGTTGGGCAAAAAGCTCGATCCGCAGCCCGTGTCGGAGCTCGCGGTGGCGCCCGGCGTGGTACCGGTATACGACGAACACCACGGGCATGCGTACCCTCCCGCGCACGATCGCGCGCAGGAGCACGATCACAGCCACCACGCACACTCGCCGCTCAAGACCCTGATCGATTTCATCTGCCCCGGCATGGTGCTGCTTTCCTTTATCTTTTCCGCCGTCGCCGTGTGGCAGCTTGCGCAGCAGACCGTGCGCGTCCACCAGATCATCCAGTTCACCTGGATCGCCGGGATGCCGTTCCACATGGCCAACGGGCACATGGCCACGTTTCAGGCCGATTGGGGCTTTCTGCTCGATCCGCTCAGCTCCGTGATGATCCTGGTGGTCACCGGAGTCGGCTTCCTGATCCACGTCTACTCCATCGGCTACATGGNNACGACAACGGCTACTACCGTTTCTTCGGCTACCTCAACCTCTTCGTGTTCTTCATGCTGATGCTGGTGCTGGCCAACAACTACATCCTGCTGTTCGTCGGCTGGGAAGGCGTGGGGTTGTGCANNTACCTGCTGATCGGTTTCTATTTCCACAAGAAATCGGCGGCCGATGCCGGCAAGAAGGCGTTCGTGGTGAATCGCGTGGGCGACGCGGGATTCATCCTGGGGATGCTGCTCATGATGTCGGTACTCGGCACGGTGCGCTTCACCGACGTGAACGCCATCCTGCGCAGCGGCCATTTCACGGCCGAGACCGCCGGCTTCGGCGTGCTGAGCGCGATGTCGCTGCTGATGTTCTTCGGCGCCACCGGCAAATCGGCGCAAATTCCGCTTTACGTCTGGCTACCCGATGCCATGGAGGGTCCCACGCCGGTATCGGCGCTGATCCACGCGGCCACCATGGTGACCGCCGGGGTGTACATGGTGGCGCGCTCCGCGGCGCTGTTCCAGTTGACGCCCAGCACTTCCACCGTGGTCGCCACCGTGGGCGCGTTCACCGCCATACTGGCCGCCACCATCGCGCTGGTGCAGAACGATATTAAGCGCGTGCTGGCGTATTCCACCGTCAGCCAGCTCGGCTACATGTTTCTGGCCCTGGGAGTGGGCGCGTATTGGGTGGCCATCTTCCATCTCTTCACGCACGCCTTCTTCAAGGCCCTGCTCTTCCTTTGCTCCGGGTCGGTGATCCACGCCTTGGGCGGGGAGCAGGACATGCGCCACATGGGCGCGCTCAAGAACAAGATTCCCATCACCCACTGGACCATGTTGATCGCATCGGTGGCCATCGCCGGCATTCCGGGACTCGCGGGCTTTTTCTCCAAAGACGAAATCCTGTGGCAGGCTTACAGCTCTCCGCTGGGCAACCAGTTTCTGTGGCTCATCGGTCTGGTGACCGCCGGTCTGACGGCGTTCTACATGTTCCGGCTGATGAACATGACGTTCTACGGCAAGTCGCACGTGGATCCCGAAGTGGAGAAGCACATCCACGAATCGCCCGCCTCGATGACCGTGCCCCTGACGCTACTGGCAATCGGCAGCGTGCTGGGCGGCTGGCTGGGAGTTCCGAAACTGTGGACCGTGTTCGGCGACAGCTTCCGCGGCTTCGAACATTGGCTCGAACCCTCGTTCGCGTCCGCCGCGGTGGAGGCGGCCAGGGAAGGTGCGCACGACGCTTCCGTCGAGTGGGCCCTGATGGGCCTTTCGGTAGCGGTGGCGATCGTCGGCATCGTGATTGCGCGGTATTTCTATTACCACAAGCCCGAGATCCCCGACACCATCGCGAAAGCCGTCAAACCGTTGCACACGCTGCTCTACAACAAGTGGTACGTGGACGAGCTTTACGATTTTCTCTTCGTCGACGGCTTGTGCAAGGGCGGCGGCCTGCTGCTGGGTTCCTTCGACCGCAACGTGGTGGATGGCGGGGTGAACGGCGCGGGCTGGCTGACGCGTTTCTCCGGCAAGGTTTCCATGTGGTGGGACACCTGGATTGTCGACGGCGCGGTGCGCTTCACCGCGTTTTTCGTCAAGATGCTGTCCTATCCGGTGTGCATTCTGCAAAGCGGACGGGTGCAGACCTACGCGTTTTTCGTGGTGGCCGGGATTCTGGTGATGTTCGGATATTACGCCGTGCGGTAAACCTATGGACCAGCATTTACTGAGCATCGTACTGTTGACGCCCCTGGCCGGTTTGCTGGTCCTGCTCTTTATTCCGTCGAAGAGCAAGGACCTGATCCGGATCTGGGCCAACCTGGCCGCCCTCGCCGGGTTCCTGGTTTCTTTGCCGCTGGTCTGGCGGTTTCAGACGGGTGTCCCGGGCTACCAGTTCGAGGAGCGCGCCAACTGGATCCCCACCCTCGGCGCCCACTATCACCTCGGCATCGACGGCATCAGCCTGCTGCTGGTGATGCTGACCACGCTCATGGGCGTAGTGGCCATGCTCTGTTCCTGGAGCGCCATTCAGGACCGCATGAAGGAATACTACGCCATGTTCCTGCTGTTGCAGACGGGCATGATCGGGGTGTTCCTGTCGCTCGATTTCTTCCTGTTCTACGTCTTCTGGGAACTGGTGCTGGTCCCCATGTACTTCATCATCGGGGTATGGGGCGGCCCGCGGAAACTGTACGCGGCGATCAAATTTTTCCTCTATACGCTGGCCGGGTCGGTGCTCATGCTGTTGGGCATAATGACGCTCTACTTCGAGCACTTCAAGCAATTCGGCTTCTACACCTTCGAGATTTCCGATCTCATGAAGACGGGCATGGATTTGCACCTGCAGCAGTGGGTCTTCTGGGCTTTCTTCNNTGGCTGCCGGATGCGCACGTGGAAGCGCCCACCGCAGGCTCCGTGATTCTTGCCGCGGTGCTGTTGAAAATGGGAACTTACGGCTTCCTGCGCTTCTCCCTGCCGCTGCTGCCGCGGGCGTCGATGGATCAGAACATCGTGCGCATTCTGGCGGTGCTCTCGATTGTCGGCATCATCTACGGCGCGCTGGTGTGCCTGATGCAGAAGGATTGGAAGAAGCTGGTGGCGTACTCGTCGGTGAGCCACCTGGGCTTCTGCACACTGGGCATTTTCTCCCTGAATCCCAACGGCATCGCCGGCAGCGTGATCCAACAGCTCAACCACGGCATCTCCACCGGCATGCTCTTCCTGGTGATCGGCGTGATTTACGAGCGGCGGCATACGCGCGAGATCTCGGAGTATGGCGGCCTGGCGCACGTGATGCCGCGGTTCGCTACCATCTTCGCCATCGCCATGCTAAGCTCCGCGGGGTTGCCGCTGCTCAACGGTTTCGTGGGCGAGTTCACCATTCTGCAGGGCGCCTTCGAAGCCAACTGGGTTTGGGCGGCCTTCGCCGTCACGGGCGTGATTCTGGGCGCGGCCTACCTGCTGTGGCTGTACCAGCGCACCATGCTGGGACAGGTGACCAACGGCAAGAACCTGGTCATCCCCGACATGAATTTCCGCGAGGTGGCGATGTTCCTGCCGCTGATCGCGTGGGCCGTGTGGATCGGGGTCTATCCCAAGCCCTACTTTGACATTTTGCGGCAGCCGGTACACGAGATCGTGGAGCGCGTGCGGCCGGAATACTTCGGCGGCAACCAACCGGCTCTGGCGCACAATATTGGTCCGGCGGCGGCCGCGCCGGCGGGAGGCGCGCGATGACCCAATCCTTTTACACCTCCGGCGACCATTTCACCATCATCCCGGCGATCATGCTGGCGTTGTTCGGATGCGCCATTCTGCTGTTCGATTTCATCCTCTTCCCGGATCCGCGGCAGCGCAAGTGGCTGCTGATCTTCGTGGTGCTGGCCGAGGGCTTCACGGCTTCCGGGCTGATCCGCCAGCAGCTCTGGATGGCGGCCAACGGTCTGCCGCAGATACAGGGCTTTCAGGGCGCCGTGACGATAGACGGGTTCAGCATCTTCTTCAACTGGATCTTCCTGGTGGCGGCCCTCATCGTGTCTTTGGTGTCGTACCGCTATCTCGAAAACGCGGGAGAGCATCACGGCGAATACTACAGCCTGATCCTGTTCGCGCAGTGCGGCATGTACTTTCTGGCTACCGGGTCCGACCTGGTGACGCTCTTCGTGGGGCTGGAATTGATGGCCCTCAGCTTCTACGTGATGGTGGGCTTTCTGCGCACCGAGAAGCGCTCCAACGAGGCGGCCATGAAGTACCTGCTGCTGGGAGCTTTTTCGAGCGGCTTCCTGGCTTACGGCTTTTCGGTGCTGTACGGCATTGCCCGTTCCACCAACCTGAAGGTGATCGCCGACGCCGTCGCCAGCCGGCCGCCGTGGGATCCGGTGGTGTACCTGGCGCTCATCACCACCTCCGTCGGACTGCTCTTTAAGATTGCGGCTGCGCCCTTCCACATGTGGGCGCCGGACGCGTACGAAGGCGCGCCGACCACCGTGACGGCCTACCTGTCGGTGGCCTCCAAAGCGGCTTCCTTCGCGTTCCTGCTGCGGCTGTTTTACGGCCAGATGGCGCCGTTCGCCACGCTGCGCGACGTGTGGGGCCCGATCTTCGCCGCGATCGCCGTGATCACCATGACGGTGGGGAACCTGGCGGCCATCAACCAGACCAACGTGAAGCGCCTGCTGGCCTACAGTTCGATTTCCCACGCCGGCTACATGCTGCTCGGCCTGGTGGCCGGCAACGAGCGCGGCATTATCGGGATCGCGGTGTATATGATGGTGTACACCTTCATGAACCTGGGGGCCTTCCTGGTGCTGGTGGCGCTGCGCCGCCAGAAAATTATCGGCGACGAGATGGACGATATCTCCGGGCTGATGAAGAAAAGCCCCGGCTACGCGGTGCTGATGCTGATTTTTCTGCTCTCGCTCGCGGGCATTCCGCCCACCGCCGGTTTCCTGGGCAAGTACTATATTTTCCTGTCGCTGATTGAGGCGCGGCAATACACCCTGGCGATAATCGCCACGCTCTACGCCGCGGTGGCGATTTATTACTACTTCCGGATCGTGAAGAGCATGTTTGTCAGCGACCTGCAGGAGAAGGCTCCCATGGCGACGAGCTTCGGGATGCGGGTGGCGCTGGCGGTGAGCGGCGTGATGACCCTGGCGATCGGCATCTATCCGGAGCCGTTTTTGCAGTTGGCGCGGACTTCGCTGTTGAAGTAAGGACGATATGTTGCAGACGGTTCTCTCAAATCCGCTGTTCACGCCCATCGTGGTGACGCTGGTGGTCATCGCGCTGTTCCCCCTGGTGGCCGGCTACATCGTGCTGGTGGAACGGAAGGTCCTGGCCGATTTCCAGGTGCGCCTGGGCCCCATGCGGGTGGGACCGCACGGCCTGCTGCAGCCCATCGCCGACGCGCTCAAGCTGCTGCTCAAGGAAGACATCATCCCGGCGGATTCCGACAAGGCGATTTTCTGGTTCGCGCCGTGCCTCTCCACCATCACGGCCCTCACCGCCTTTGTGGTGCTGCCGTTCGCCAAGACCATCGATGTAGCGGACGTAAACGTCGGACTGCTGGTGGTATCCGCGGTGTCGTCGGTGGGCATCCTGGGGATTATTCTGGGCGGCTGGGCATCGAACAGCCACTATTCGCTGCTCGGCGCGCTGCGCAGCGCGGCGCAACTGGTGAGCTACGAAGTGGCGCTGGCCTTCGCCCTGCTTTCGGGCGTGATGATGGCCGGCACGCTCAGCATGCAAGGCATCGTCGAGGCGCAGGCTACGCGCGGAATCTGGTTCGTCTTCGGCAATTATGGCTTCATGATCGTGCCGTTCGCGGTATACCTGATCGCCGCCACGGCGGAGACCAATCGCGCCCCGTTCGACCTGCCGGAAGCGGAATCGGAGCTGGTGGGCGGGTTCCATACGGAGTACAGCGGGTTCCGCTGGTGCCTTTATTTCCTGGCGGAGTACGCCAATATTTTCGTGGTGGCTTCGGTGGCGGTAACGCTGTTCTGGGGCGGCTGGCTGCGGCCGTTCCCCAGCCTGAAATGGCTCGATCTGCCGCTCAATATGGCGTTTCCGGCGGTCCTGTTCGCCGGTTCCGGGCTGCTGACCCTGACGCTGGTGAAGAAACTCCGCGACTCCATGCAGCAGAAGGTGCTGGTGGGGACCGCGCTGACGCTGGTGCTGCTGGCGGGCGTGTTTCTGGTTCCGGCCATCAACGCGCCCGTGTCGCAGATGTTCTGGTTCCTCTTTAAGGTGTCGATCATCATCTACGTGCTGATCTGGTTTCGCGGCACCTTCCCGCGGTTCCGCTACGATCAGTTGATGAATATCGGGTGGAAGATCGCCATCCCGGTGGGAATGGCGGCGGTGGTGATCAACGCCGTGCTGGGCATGACCCGGCCGGCGTGATCCGCAACCGGCGGCCTTCAACTGCCATGGGTGCTTAGACGGTTTCGGGAATGCACCCCGCTGGCTTGCGCTCGCGGCTCGGTAAGCCTTGCGAAATCAACGCGACCGTTACCGAGCCGCGACCGTAAGGGAGCGGTTTCCGCCACCAGTCCCGAAAACCTGTAAGCACTTAACCGGCTAATCCCGGGAGCGGGAGAAGCTGAGAGGCGGATCGGCCGGTTGAGCCCATTCAGGGGC
>PLRZ01000501.1:0-4387 GCA_003164075.1 Bryobacterales bacterium
TGCGCCACGTCCGGGCCCGCTAACTTAGAACCACCGACTCATGATCACCTTCTGCTCCGTATAGAACCCCACCCCGTCCTTCCCATGCGCGTGCAGATCGCCGAAGAACGAGTTCTTCCAGCCGGCGAATGGGAAGAACGCCATCGGCGCGGCAACCCCGACGTTCACCCCCACCATTCCCACTTCGCAGCGCGACGAGTATTCGCGCGCCGACTTGCCACTGCTGGTGAAAATCGCCGTGGCATTCCCGAAAGGCGAGCGATTCACCAATTCGATGGCGTCATCGAGCGTCGCCACGCGCATCACCGAGAGCACCGGGCCGAATATCTCCTCGCGTGCGATGGTCATCTGCGGGGTCACATGGTCGAAAATCGTCGGACCCAGGAAATGGCCGCCGCTGCCGGCGGGCCTGTTCTCGCGGCCGTCCACCAGCGGGACGGCGCCCTCGCCCACGCCTTTCTCGATGTAGCCGGTGACGCGCTGGCAATGGTCCGCCGTCACCAGCGGGCCCATTTCCACTCCCGTCTGCGAGCCGTCGCCGACCGTCAGATTCTTCGTGCGCGCGACCAGCAGTTCGAGCAGCGGACCGGCGGCGTCGCCTACCGGAACCAGCACGCTGCCGGCGAGGCATCGCTCACCCGCAGCGCCGAATGCCGACCCGATGATCGCTTCCACCGTCTTGGGCATGTCGGCATCGGCCATCACGATCAGATGATTCTTCGCGCCGCCTAACGCCTGCACGCGTTTGCCTTCGGCCGCGGCGGTGGCGTAAATGTATTTCGCCACGGGCGTCGATCCGACGAAGGATACGGCCTTCACCAGCGGATGATGCAGCAGCGCGTCCACCGCCGCCTTGCCGCCGTGCACCAGGTTGAAGACCCCGGCGGGCAGTCCGGCCTGATGCAGCAGTTGCGCGGCGAACGTGGGCGTGAGCGGCACCTTCTCCGAAGGCTTCAACACGAAGGTGTTGCCGCAGGCGATGGCGAAGGGATACATCCACATGGGGACCATCGCGGGGAAGTTGAACGGGGTGATTCCGGCACAGACGCCGATGGGCTGGCGGATGGTTCTGCAATCGATGCCCGCGGCCACGTCGTTGAGCGAATCGCCCATCATCAGGCTGGGCATGCCGCAGGCCACTTCCACCATCTGGATAGCGCGGCGCACCTCGGCATTGGCGTCGTCGGCGGTCTTGCCGTTTTCGCGCGTGAGCGTGGCCGCCAAGTCGCCCTGGTGCCTTTCGAGCAGCGCCTTGTAACGGTACAGCACTTGCACGCGGTCCACCACCGGCACGTCGCGCCATTTGAGGAAGGCTTCGTGCGCCGCGCGGACGGCGCGGTCGATATCGGAGGAGTCGGCGTAGGCCACTTCGGCGATGGCGGCGCCGGTGGCCGGATTGACGATGGTGCCGCCGGAACGGTCGACAGGGCGCTCCCAGGCGCCATTGATGTAGAACGATACCAACGACACGGTTGGATCTGTTGCGGTCATGATTCACCCTCCCAAACAGGCGCCTCGGCGCGCTGCATCAACATGAAATATACGGCGCCGGAGACGCCGAAGGAATAGCTCATCCACCTTACCCGGACTGACAGGATTTGCGGGGCACCATCAGGAGGCCGGAGACAGGCGTGTCCCCTCATTTCCAGGCGCCTCCGCGAGCGGTGCGCTTGAGATACCGGCCGCGGCCGGGTTTGCCCAGGAACTGGCCGCCATCCACAATCACTTCGCCGCGCGAGAGCACCGTGCGGGCATTGCCACGCACCGGGAAGCCCTCGAACATGGAGTAGTCCACGCGCATGTGATGCGTCTGCGCGCTGATGGTGTAGAGCGCGGCGGGGTCCCAGATTACCAGGTCGGCATCGCTGCCGGGCGCGATTTCGCCCTTCTTGGGATACATGCCGAAGATGCGCGCCGGGGTGGTCGAGGTAATTTCCACGAAGCGATTGAGCGACAATTGCCCGGAGTTGACGCCGTGGTGATAGATCAGTTGCAAGCGGTTCTCAATGCCCGGTCCGCCGTTGGGGATCTTAGTGAAATCGTCTTTGCCGAGTACCTTTTGGTCCGCGAAGCAGAAGGGGCAATGGTCGGTGGAGACCACCTGCAGGTGATCGTGCTTGAGGCCGTCCCAAAGCTTGGGCTGGTGCTTCTTGGGACGCAGGGGCGGCGTGAACACGTACTTGGCGCCTTCGAAATTGGGCCGTTCCAGGTCTTCGATAGAGAGCAGCAGGTACTGCGGGCAGGTCTCCGCGAAGGCCGGGACGCCGCGGTCGCGGGCCTCGCGCACCTGGTTGAGCGCATCTTCCGACGAGAGGTGTACGATGTACACCGGCACGCCGGCGATCTCCGCCATGGCGATGGCGCGGTGCACCGCTTCTGCCTCGGCAAGCGGCGGGCGAGTGAGCGCGTGGTACACCGGCGCGGTCTTCCCCTCGGCCAGCGCGCGCGCAATCAGCACGTCGATCACGCTGCCGTTTTCGGCATGCATGCAGATGAGCGCGCCGTTCCTGGCGGTCTGCGAGAGCGCTTTGAAAATGGTGGCATCGTCCACCATCAGCACGTTGGGGTAGGCCATGAACAGCTTGAAGCTGGCCACGCCTTCGCGCACCATGTCGTCCATGTCTTCCAGGCCGGAGGCGCCCAGATCGGTGACGATCATGTGGAGGCCGTAGTCGATGGTGGCGCGGCCCTCGGCCTTCTTCCACCAGGTGTCGAGTGCGTCGCGCATGCGCGTACCGCGCGCCTGGATGGCGAAATCCACGATGCTGGTGGTGCCTCCGAAGGCCGCCGCGCGCGTACCGGTTTCGAAATCGTCGGCCGACATGGTGCCGCCGAAGGGCATGTCTAGGTGCGTGTGCGCGTCGACGCCGCCGGGGATCACGTACATGCCGGTGGCGTCGATCGCCTTGCCGGCGGAAGCCTCGGGAATGCCGGCGCGGACTTCCAGAATGCGTTCGCCTTCGATCAGGATATCGGCGGCGAAGGTGTCGGCTGCCGTCACCACGGTGCCGTTGCGTATGAGTGTGTTCATTGTGCGCTCCGCATTTCCCACGACTGGAACGGCTTGCCGCTCTCCACCTGCTCCATGGTGATGCAATTCTCCACCGGACAGACCAGCCAGCAGAGGTTACAGCCCACGCACTCCTGCTCGTCGACGCGCGGGATGCGCACCGAGGGCGTGACGGAGTGCGAGACGCCGGCGGCATCCAGTTTGGCGATCGGGGTGGTCGCGATGCGCGACTGGCTGGCGGCTTCGACGGCGGCGGGCTTGGCCTGGCCATCCAAATGGATGCACTGATGCGCGCCATCCCAGCAGGCGATGTAGCACAGGTCGCAGCCGATGCAGGTATCGCGGTTGATGCGCGCCACAATCTTATAGTTGAGGTCGAGATGCTTCCATTCGGTGAGCTTGGGCAGGCTGGCGCCGCGGAAATCGTCGATAGTGCGGAGGCCTTTTTCGTCCATCCACTGGCTCAGGCCGTCGATCATGTCTTCCACGATGCGATAGCCGTAGCGCATGGCGGCGGTGCAGACCTGCACGGTGCCGCAGCCCAGCAGAAAGAACTCGGCTGCCTCGCGCCATCCGGAAACGCCGCCAATGCCGGAGATTGGGAGGCCCACTTCGGGGTCGCTGGCGATCTGTTGCACCAGGTGCAGCGCGATGGGTTTCACCGCCGGGCCGCAGTAGCCGCCGTGGGCCGAATAGCCGCCCACGTTGGGCCGCGGCGTGAAAGTGTCGAGATCGATCCCGGTGATGGAGTTGATGGTGTTGATGGCCGAGAGTCCGTCGGCCCCGCCGCGTTTGGCGGCGCGCGCCACGGCGCGGATGTCGGTGATATTGGGCGTTAGCTTCACCAGCACGGGGGTGCGCGCCACTTCTTTCACCCACTCGGTAATCATGGAGGAGTATTCGGGCACCTGGCCCACGGCGCTGCCCATGCCGCGCTCGCTCATGCCGTGCGGGCAGCCGAAATTCAGCTCCAGGCCGTCGGCGCCGGCGTCTTCGGTGCGTTTGACGATGTCGTGCCAGGCGGCGGGCGTGGATTCCACCATCAGCGATGCGACGACGGCGTGATGGGGATAGCGCTTTTTGACCTCGGTAATCTCGCGGAGGTTGACGTCGATGGGGCGGTCGCTGATGAGCTCGATATTATTCAGTCCCATCATGCGCTGGCCATTCCAGTCGACGGAGGAATAGCGGGAGGAGACGTTGAGGATAGGGTCGCCGATAGTTTTCCAGACGGCGCCGCCCCAGCCTTTGTCGAAGGCGCGCATGATCTGCTCGCCGCAATTGGTGGGCGGTCCGGAGGCGAGCCAGAAGGGGTTAGGGCTGCGAATGCCGGCGAAATTGGTGGTTAGGTCAGGCATGTTGGGTACTCAGGGAAGA
>PLRZ01000501.1:4394-20965 GCA_003164075.1 Bryobacterales bacterium
CCTAAGAAAATAGGGCGCCGTGATGTGTGATTTTGCGCTTTTGTCGTCGGAGTCGTGCTCCGTGGAGGCGGAGGAGACAGAGAACACAGAGTTATTGGCGAGGGTGTCTCTGTGGGCTCGGGCTTTGTGCTCCCCTTGAAGAATAACCAGGCGATATCCAGCCTTGTGGGGACATCTCTCGGACTTTTCTCTGTGGCTCTGTGCCTCCGTGGTGGACATGAAGCAACTCAGCGCCACCGGCACGGAAGAGACCGATGCCACGCAGATATGATCGCCATATTCTCTGTGCTCTCTGTCTCCTCTGCTCCGTATCTGAAGAATACCGAGGCGACCGGCGACCTTGATTATGCCTTTCCTAGGTCTTCCTCTGTGTCTCTGTGTCTCCGTGGTGAATGTCTTTTTTCTCATCGCCCATCCCCAGGACCATAGCATTCGTACTCGGAGGCCGGAACCAATTCGACCTTGCAGCCGGGCTCACAAAGACACTGAGGCACAGAGCCGACGGAGGGCGCGCAGACATGATCGCCATGTTCTCTGTGCTCTCTGTAACCTCTGCCTCCACTATGCACGACTCCGGGGACGGCGGCGCCGGGTCGCACTTCACGGCGCCCTATTTTCTTAGGTTTTCCTCTGTGTCTCTGTGTCTCCGTGGTGAACATCGTCTTTCTCATCCCCCCAGAGCCATCGCCACCGCCGCGCGCTTGCCGTCGGCTACCGCGTCCACTACCTCGCGCCCACCGTTGACGCAATCGCCGCCGGCATAGTATCGCGCATTAGCTGTGCGTCCCGTGGGCCGGTCTACACCGATCACGCCATTCTCGATTTCGACGCCTCGCTGGCGCAGCAGGTCGACCATGTGCCGCGTCTGGCCCAGCGCCGGAATCACCGTGTCGCAGGGGATTTCATACTCGGAGCCGGCAACCGGTTCGAATCGGCGCCGGCCATCGCGGCCCGGCTCGCCCAGCCGCGTCTCCACAAACCGCACCGCTACCGCGCGATCGTAATGGACCACGATGGCGATCGGCTGCGCCAGCCAGTGGAAGCTCACGCCTTCGATCTTGGAGTGGTCGTACTCGAAAGGGAAGGCCGGCATTTCCCTGGCGGTGCGGCGATAGAAGAGGTGGACCTCTTCGGCGCCCAGTCGCTTCGCGGCGTTGGCCGCGTCGATGGCGGTATTTCCGCCGCCAATTACGATCACTCGCCGGCCCACGGCGAAATCGGGCGAGGTCTTATAGCGTTCAATGAAGCGCAGAGCGTCGATCACCCCCACGGCTTCTTCTCCGGGGATGCCGAGCCGCTCCATGGCGCCCAGTCCCAGCCCCAGGAAGACGAACGCGAAATCCCTCTCCAGTTCTTCGAGCGAGACCGTAGCTCCCACGTCCGCCTGGCGAAACTCCACTCCCAGCGAACGCACCAGTTCCACTTCGCGCAGGCTGTCGGCGGGGCGGAGTTTGTACTCCGCCACTCCGTAAGTGTTCAGTCCGCCGGGTAGCGGGCGATTGTCGAAGATGGTGACGGAGTGGCCGCGGCGCGCCAGTTCCGCGGCGCACGCCAGGGATGCCGGGCCGCCTCCCACGCAGGCCACGCGCCGCGCGCCGGTCGACGGGGCTACCGGCAGCGTGCCCTGCGCATCGTAGAAACGGTCCATGGCGTAGCGCTGCAGGCGGCCGATCTCGATGGGCTTCTGGTTGTACCGGTGCAGCACGCAACTGCCCTCGCACAGCACGTCCACCGGGCAGACGCGCGAACAACTCAGGCCCAGAATGTTGGCGTCCAGAATGGTCAGCGCCGAGCCGCGCAGATTGCCGGAGGAGATTTTCTTGATGAAGCGGGGCACGTCGATATGCGTGGGACAGGCAGCCGTACAGGGCGCGTCGAAACAGAAGAGGCAGCGATTGGCCTCCGCCAGCGCGGATTGCGAATCGAACGCCGGATGGAGGTCCGGAAACTGTTCCAGGCGCTCGGGCGAGGGAGTCACCGCACGCCTCCCGCCGTCACCGCACCGACGGTCGCCAGCGCTTTATCCAGCATGCCGCAGAAGTTGTCCACGTCCACGCGCCCGATATTCATGGGCGGCGAAAAACGCAGCACGTTGCCGTACATCCCACCCTTGCCGAGCAGCAGGCCCTGGTCGCGCGCCGCTTCCATGGCCATGGCAGTGGCGGCGGCCGCGGGGACTTTGGTGGTGCGATCTTCCACCAGTTCGATGGCCTGCAGCAGGCCCATCCCGCGCACCTCGCCGATGATCTCGTGGCGCTCCTGCAGTTCCAGCAGGCGGCTGTGCAGATAGGCCCCCGTCTCCTCGCAGTTGGCCGGCAGATTCAACTCTTCGATGTAATCGATCACCGCCTTGGCCGCCGTGGAGGCCACCGGGTTGCCGCCGAACGTGGAAATGGTGAGGCCCTTGACCGAATCGGCCACCTCGGGCTTCGCCACGGTGAGGCCAATGGGGCTGCCGTTGCCCAGTCCCTTGGCGCAGGTCATGATATCCGGCGTCACGCCCCATTGTTCGATGCCGAACCACTTGCCGCCGGTGCGGCCCCAACCGGTCTGCACTTCGTCGCTGATGAAAATGCCGCCGTGATTGCGCACGATCTTTTCGACGATCTGGAAATATTCCTTGGGCGGCGTGATGTATCCGCCGACCCCTTGGATAGGCTCGCCGATGAACCCGGCGACACGTCCGCTGGTGGAAGTACGGATCAGCTCTTCCATGTCCTGGGCGCAGCGCACTTCGCAACTTGGGTAAGTCAGCCCGAAGGGGCAGCGATAACAATAAGCGTTGTGCGCGTGGACCACGCCGGCTTGCGCCGGACCCAGCCGCCATGCGCCCTGCCCGCTGAGCGTCATGGCCGCCGAGGAGCGGCCGTGATAGGAGTGGCGCAGCGCCACGATTTCCGTGTTACCGGTGTAACAGCGCGCCGTCAGGATGGCGGTCTCATTGGCTTCCGTGCCGCTATTCGTGAAGAACGACTTAGTAAGTTGTCCGCCCGGAGTGAGTGACGCCACTTTCTTTGCCAGCGCCGCCTGCGGCTCGTTGGCGAACACCGTGGAGACGTGCTGCAGCGTGTCCATCTGGCGCTTCACTTTGTCGTTGACCCGGTCGTTGCAGTGGCCCACGCTGACCGTCACGATGCCGCCCAGAAAGTCCAGGTACTGCTTGCCATCGGCGTCCCAGACGTACTGATCCTTGGCCCGCGCCACCACCAGCGGCTCCTTGAAAAAGTGAAATACCGCGGGGAACAGGTATTCCTTGTTGGCAAGAATAATTTCGTCCTTGGTCATAACTTAAGCCTTCACCAGCGATTGGTACATGTCGGGACGGCGGTCGCGGAAGAACTGCCAGGTCTTGCGGACTTCCGCGATCATGTCGAGATTCAGATCGGCGGTCAGCACTTCGTCCTTATCGCGCGATGCCTGGGCGATAATCTGGCCGCGCGGATCGCAGAAGTAGCTGGAGCCGTAGAACTCGCCGATGTTCCACGGAGCTTCCACTCCCACGCGATTGATGGCGGCCACGAAATAGCCATTGGCCACGGCATGCGCCGGCTGCTCCAGCTTCCAGAGGTACTCGCTCAGGCCAGCGATGGTGGCCGAAGGGTTAAAGACGATCTCCGCGCCGTTCAGCCCCAGGGCGCGGGCGCCCTCCGGGAAATGGCGGTCGTAGCAGATATAGACGCCGATTTTGACAAAGCCGAGGTCGAAAACCGGGAAGCCCAGGTTGCCCGGCCGGAAATAGAATTTCTCCCAAAAGCCCGGCGCCACGTGGGGAATGTGAGTCTTCCGATATTTCCCCAGGAACGTACCGTCGTTGTGGATCACCGCCGCGGTGTTGTAGTAGATGCCTTCCTGTTCCACCTCGAAGACGGGAACGATGAGGGCGATGTGGAGCTCGCGGGCGAGGTCCTGCATCAGCTTGATGGTGGGGCCGTCCGGGACCGGCTCGGTGAAGTCGTACCAGCGGGTGGTCTGCTCGGCGCAGAAATACGGTCCGTAGAAAATCTCCTGGAGGCACACGATCTGCCCGCCGGCGGCCGCGGCCTGGCGGATGTAGGCCACGTGCTTGTCCACCATGGCCTTCTTGGTGGCTTCGAGCGAGGCATCCGGAGGGGCGGCGTTGGTGGCCTGAATCAACGAACAGCGGACGATACGCGACATGAATCCTCCCTGCCGCCGGGCGACACCTCACCCTTCGGTCTGGCGACCGGCAAAGCGGCGATGGGGCCTATTATGAGCCTTCCGGAGGGCTAACGCAACAGCCGCATGTTATGCCGCCTGGGACACATCACTGCTTTTGACAACAAATGACGGGTTTTGAAACCAGACATAGCGCGCCATAGAGGGCATACTTCTCTTTTGGGGGATATCTTAGTTGTTTCGGATCTCATTATTGTTAACCGCAAATCCGCTGCTCTGGAAATGGGGCCCCATCCTGTTACCTTAGGAGCTGTTAAGAAATGAACTTGCCTAACGCTCCCTTACGGTCGCGGCTCGGAACGCGCATCAGAGCCGGGCCCAGAGGGCACCCCGTAAGGGAGCGTTAGGTGGCGATTGACCAGGTTATTTCCACACAGACCCTTCCTGCTGTAATGGCCGCCCTGGCCGGGGTTCAACGGTAACAGTGTCGGGAAGGCGCCCACCGCGACCGTTCAGGCGGTCGCCCCGCTCAATCGGCACGCAGCTATTGCCGTCGTACTCGCTGGCGGTCGAGTGGCCGGGCAAAGTGGCCCTGGTTAGACCGGCCAGCCAAAACGTCGGTGTCTCGGGAACAACGGTGCCGGCTCTGACGTCGCAGAGGCTCAGTGAGTTGTTTGCGCTGTTTTGTCGATCCCAAGCATCCCCGCCGCAGGCTGCCTGAAAGCTGGGCTGAAGTGTCGCATGAAGCGAATGCAATGTAAGGCGAATGGTGGTTTGAGCCCGGGGCGAGCGGAGCGGCGCACCGGCAGATCCATCAGTTACCGAGGCAGCATCCAAGCCCCGAAGAAAAAGGCGATGCTTCGCATCGGCTGAAGGGGTGACACGTCACCCCTCAGCGGTAAGCTTCTTTGCGGTTCCGAACGGCGTGAATCCGGAGTGTACTCTCGCCTTCGCCGCTTTCTTCCGTGAAGCGCACGCGGAAATCGCCGACCCGCAGCCGCCTCTCACCGCCGAGGCCCTTGAGCGTCTTGACCCGGCCGGCGCTGGTCTCCGCGACCCGGTGAATCGCAGGGAGGATCTGCATGGCGGTCTGCTGCGGAATGGCGCGAATCTCAGCCTTCGCCTGATCGGAGAAGACGATCCGCTTCACACACGTTCCTTGTCGCCGCGCACCTGTTCCATGGTGAAGCCCAACTCAGCGGCCACATCCTCGAATGGAATGCCTGCGTTGTGCTTGAACCACTCTTTGGAAGCGGCGACGGCACGCTCCTCTTCTTCCGAGACCGGCTCGTCGTCGATGGGGGCGTTGGCAATGGAGACAGTCGCAGGATCGGTCATCACTTCGAGCAGCCGGACCACGGCTTCGAACTGACCTGGACCGAGTTCGTCGAGTAACTGATGGGCATGCTGTTTGTCCATATTTTTTCCTTTAGCCGCTGCGCTCTTAAGCGCGCCGGGCAGCGCGGGCGGCGGCCCTTTCCAGAAATGTATCGATGGTACACAGCAGCGCGGTCTGCCGCGCCGGCGGTCCAGGCAATCTTCTTGGCCATGACCTACCGGTCCGCGACGTTAGGCACCGGCGGCAGCGGTGTCCGGCCCATTCTCTCGAAGTCCTCCATGGTGAGGCCGAACTCGGCCAGTACTTCCTCATGCGGAATCGGCTTATTATGCTTCAACCACTCCCGCGACTCGGCCACCGCGCGCTCTTCCTCTTCGCCGATCTCTTCATCCTCCGCCGGCGCGTTCGCCAGCACCCGCGAGACCGGATCGAGCATGGTCTCCAGCAAGCCCCGCACGGCGCTGAGTTGCTCCGGCGGCAGTCGG
Source organism: Bryobacterales bacterium (assembly GCA_003164075.1). The sequence continues at coordinate 10,356 of PLRZ01000501.1, forward strand.
TCAAGGTAGGCGTGGGCCTGCTCCCGTTCCTGCACAAAATCGAGAGCCATAGAATTACTTCCCCTCCCCATTATTCGCGCGGCCATTGCCCGACGACCACCGCCGCGCCTCATGCTTCAGAATCATGCCCTCCAGCAATGAACGGACCACCTGCTTCTCGTCGGCGTCGAATCGCGAGACCGCCTCGAACTGCAACCGGAGGTCGTCATCGGGGCCGCGTTCGTCCTTGCCGAAAAGTAACAGATCCGCACTCACGCTGAGAGCAGTTGCCAGATTGCGGATGACGTCGAGTGTGGGCTGCGAAGTGCCGCCTTCGTAGCGCCGCAACTGCACCACGTGGACGCCCACCCTGTCGGCCAATACCTGCTGCGTAAGGCCGCGGTGCTTGCGCAAAGCGGCCAGGTGTTGCGGGAAGTCGAGCGCCGATGCCCCTTGGTTGCCCATGACTCCAAGATACGGAGGCAGGGCAAATGTGTTGGCTTCAAGAGAGATCATGTGTCATCGACAAGATAACACATATGTTTCTTGACAAAAATCGCATCTGCAAGCCGTTTAGGAGGAATTCCTGAAACGGCGCGCATACCGGACGGCGAGATCGAACGACTGAAACGGCAGATCACGGGGGCAGGGCCCCTACCGAAGGCGTTACTCCTTCGGGAACAACAACGGCAGCGCGATATCGGCGGTGAACATACACCGCGCGTTGTGGCCGCACAGCGGCACCACCACTATTTCGTGCTTGGCGCTGAGCTGCTCGTTCACGTATTTGCCGAATGCCTGGCCGCGCGCCAGCCTGGTAGCCCCTTGCGCCATCGCGGGGCAGGAAGAATCGAAGCCGCCCAGCGGCAGAATGTCGATCTCGCCTAATAGATAGGTAGCGGGCCGCGAGGCGAGTTGCTTCTTCAAGTCCTCCTCTTCGAGCCGCGCCGCATACCCGATGCGATTCTGAAACCCGTACGGCCATCGGTCGTACGCCGCGCATTTGGTCACATCCCCCGGCCGGGTGGCGTCGATCCAGGCATAGCTGGATGGGTTCGCCACCACGTACCGCACCGGCACACCCAGCGTCTCGTGGACCCGATTGGCCATTTCGTAGCGGTTCACGAACTGGCCGCCGGCGGAGTGGCCAGCCACCACAATGGCCCTCAGATTGGGAAACGTCTCCTTCTTCGCCAGCTTCCGCAGAATCTCGTCGACCATGTCGAATGAAGTCAGCTTGTCGTCGGCCGTCGAGGGTCCGCCGGTCCGCCAGGAACTGCAGTTCCAACTCACTTCGTCCGGCGCCAGCGTGTCCCGGCAACCGCCGGAAGCCGAAGCGATGTGCGGCACAATCAGGATGGTGTCGTCCAGTGCGTCCGCCAGAAACGCCGCCGCCAGCGTGGAACGGAAATAGTTGTCGGCATCGCGATTGGTGCCGTGAATCACGATCAGGGCCCGCGTGATCCTCTCATTCTTCACCGTCAACGGTTGAGTCCGGTACACCATGGTGCGGGCCGGACCGCCGCCCAACGTGACGAATTCGGTGCAGGCCGTGGTCGCCATAGTGCAAGGCGCGGCATAGGCCGCTGCGGAGAGCAGGAAAGCGAGAAGTGCGCGCATCTTCTTACTGTACCGGGTTACTGCACCGGTAGAGAAACCTGATCGTGAAATGCGTTGGGTGTGGAGATAGACATGGGCACGTTGGCGGCCGAGAAAATCGCTAGCGGGACCAGGGACGGACCATGAAAAGTTCGCGTACACCGGCTGAATGGCAAGCTCTCGCCACAGTCGCACGCTCGTGCGCTGAGCGCCACCAGCCCTACTTCCACCTTCGGCGCCACCCTTAAAACGGCTCCATCGATTCCTACCTGGAGGCGGCTTGGAAAGCCGCGGGCATTACGCCGGCGCCCATGACCACCATTGGGAATTCATCCGCCGTGTCACTCTGAATCTCACCGGCCGCATCCCTACTCCCGCCGAAGTGGTCGCCTTCGTGGCCGACACTTGAATTGAAGTTCCTCGCGGACGGCCCTGGCCTTGGGCGATGCCGCCATAAAATTATAGTCCAGTCCTCGTGCTTGAAATGGGTCTAGCCGCCGGCGCCTGCCGGAGCCGCCAATCCGATACACTAACACCTATGCGAAAAACCCTTTTGCTCCTGGCGCTGGGAGCGCTAGCATGCGCGCAGCCCAAAGTCTCTCCCGAAAAAGAAGCCTCCATGAAGGCCGACCTCGCCGGCCAGATCGACGCCATGAAGAAACAGGCGCAGGTGATGGTAGACAGCGTCTTCAGCTTTGGCGAACTCGGTTTTCAGGAGTTCGAAACCACTAAGTACCTCACCGGCATCCTCGAAAAAGAGGGTTTCCGGATCGAACGCGGATACGCCGGTATCCCCACCGCGTGGGTGGCCAGTTGGGGCTCCGGCAAGCCCGTAATCTCGCTGGGCAGCGACATCGACGATATCCCGCAGGCATCGCAGAAGCCCGGCGTGGGATACCACGACCCCATCGTCGAGGGCGCTCCGGGGCATGGCGAAGGACACAATTCCGGCGTGCCGCTGAATATCGTCGCGGCCCTGGCGGTGAAGAAGGTGATGGAGCGCGAGCACCTGACGGGCACCATCCGGCTGTGGCCCGGCGTGGCCGAAGAACTGGTGGGCACCAAAGCGTATTATGTGCGCGCGGGAATGTTCAAGGACGTGGACGTCTGCCTGTTCACCCACGTGGCTGCGAACATGGGCGTTTCGTGGGGGCCATCGCTCAATCAAAACGGGCTGGTCAGCGTGCAGTACAGTTTCGTGGGCGAGAGCGCGCACGCCGCGGCGGCGCCGTGGCGCGGCAGAAGCGCGCTGGACGCGGTGGAACTGATGGACGTGGGCTGGAACTTTCGCCGCGAGCACCTGCGCCTGGCGCAACGCTCGCACTACGTCATCACCAACGGCGGCGATCAGCCTAACGTGGTGCCGCCCACCGCTTCAGTCTGGTACTACTTCCGCGAGGCCGATTACGACCACATCATGGACATGTGGCGCATCGGCGACAACATGGCCAAGGGGGCGACGTTGATGACCGACACGTCGTACACCTCGCGTCTTTTGGGCAGCGCCTGGCCGGGCTATTTCAACCGGCCGATCGCCGAGGACATGCAGGAGAATATCAATAAGGTCGGCCTGCCGCAGTGGAGTGACGACGACCAGGCGCTGGCGAAGGGCATGCAGAAGGAACTGAAGCAGCCGATCCGCGGCCTGGCGACGCGGTTGCAGACGTTTCGCCCGCCACAGCCGCCACCCGCCGATGGCGGCGAAGGCGAGGGCCAGGGACCCGGACCCACCGGCGGCGGCAGCGACGATATCGGCGACGTGAGCTGGCAGGTTCCCACCGTCACGCTCCGCTTCCCCTCGAACATGCCCGGCGGCCCGGGCCACAACTGGGCCAATGGAATCTCCATGGCCACGCCGATCGCGCACAAGGGAGTGGTTGCCGGCGCCAAGGTGCAAGCCATGACGATGCTGGACATCCTGGTGCATCCCGACCTGGTGGCGAAAGCCTGGGACTATTTCAATGTCCAGACGAAAGAGGTCAAATACAAGAGTTTCCTGCGTCCCGACGACAAGCCGGCCATCTGGCTGAATAAGGAGACGATGGAGAAGTTCCGGCCGGAGATGCAGAAGTTCTACTACGATCCCGGTAAGTACGACACTTACCTGGAACAGCTCGGAATCAAGTACCCGACCGTCCGGTAGGACGACGTGGCGCTGACTGCAACGCATACAGTGAAGAGCTTTTGGCTATTGGCCATTAGCTTAGTACACCGTTTCGCAAATACACCCTCGTATCTTGCACACCCAGGGCCAACGCTCCCTAACGGTCGCGGCTCGGAACGCGCATCGGAGCCGCGACCGTAAGGGGAGCGTTAGAAGGCGCGAAAAAATATCCTGTGCACTCAGACCCAACCGCTTGCTCCCGCGCGCGGCGCGGCATGCGCATTTGACAGAGCCGGGCCCACAGGGCACCCNNGTCAGCTTATTGTTTCGCGGCCCCTTAGGCAAGTTTATTTCTTAACAATTGCGGCGGAGCCTTTCTCGCCGGGCACGGTCGACGGGGACCCGGGCGGCGGGCCGGTGAGCAGGAACGACGAAAGCGGCGCGGCGCGATACCGAATGAGCGTCCACATCGCCTCCACCCCGTCCTGCCAACGGATCTTCTTTCCTTCCAGGATTCCGCGGGGGTTGTAGCTGATCCCCACTTCGTGGATCCGGTACCCCGCGCGCAGCAACTTCGCCGTCACCTCAGGGCAGAACTCGAACCGCAAACATGTCAGCCGGACGGAGCGCAGCACATCCGTGCGAAACGCCTTGTAGCCGGTAGCTTCGTCGGTGATGCCCGCCCCAAACAACAGATTCGCCGTGGATGTGAGAATATGATTGGCCAACCAGTTCGCCCATTTCATACCCTTCACGCCCTGCATGAAACGCGACCCGTAAACCACATCGGCCTTGCCGGCCACCAGTGGTTCCAGCACCTTGACGTAATCGAGTTCCGGGTTGTACTCGAGGTCGCCGTCCTGAATCAAAACGAAATCGCCGGTTGCTTTGGCGATACCGATTCGCAGCGCCGCCCCCTTGCCGAAATTGACGATGGAATGGTGAACCACCACGAGCGGCTTGCTTCGGTACTCCGTCAGAAGCTCCGTAGTCCCGTCCGTCGACCCATCGTCCACGATAATGACCTCGCGTTCGCACCCCGGCGGGAGCGGCGCCTCTAGAACGCGATGGATCACCAGCGGAAGCGTGAGAGCTTCGTTGTACACCGGAATGAGAATGGACACTTTCATAAACGGGACTTTCACGCCTTATCCATTGAGCCGGCGGTGTTCATCACCCAATCGCCGCGCCTTCCGCCAGGCTGGGAGTCGAGCGGCCCAAACGGCTTTCACGGGAAAAGGAGAGCGACAGCGCGTCGCACAGCCAGTGAGAAGACGCCAGGATCAGAAGCGGATAAATCGGGATGACATAGCGGACCATCGGAAGCAGCACAATATGCATTCCGATGAAATACACAAGCACCCCGCCGATAACCAGGAAAAAGACCTGATTGGTCTTCCGCCAACGCCAGACTCGCCACAGTCCCAAGGGCACCACCGGAAGGGAGCACAAGGCCAGTGCAAGCTGCGTGCGCAGTGTGACGGAGTCATTGGCATACCAAAGCCGAAGCGATTTCAGGACCAGTAGTTTCAGAAAAGATAACGGCCGGCGCTGGAGACGCTGCCGGTAGCGCATGAGACCAAGACGGAATAACCATTTATCGACGGCCGACTCGTACTCCGGCTTCGGTTTGAAAATCCCATTCCTGGCGCCTTCCGCGGACGCCGCCTTGAAGAACGGCTCCTTTTTCTCGGGAGAATGCACCTGGTCATCGTCCGAACCGAGCACGAACACGCTCCCGGTTCCGGTGGCTACCGCGATCCTGTCCTGAAGCACCACCAGATTTCGAATCGTCCAGGGGATGATGAAGATCAGCATAGCCGCGACGAATACCAAAGCGTCGGCGAACTTTCGCTTCGCAATCCATGCGGGGAGAAGAACCGCGGGAATCAGCAGCGGCGTCGCCCGGAACAAGGTTGCCAAACCCATCAGCGCCCCGGCTGCCAGACTCAAGCGCGCCGTGGGTTTACCGACGGACAGGGTAGCGATAACAATGACGAGGCTTCCCATGAGAAGCGCCGTAAATATGGTCTCTTGCGTGATCCAAGTGGAGATCGCGACCGCTGGCGGATAAAGCGACCAAACGAACCCCGCGATTCCGCCGGCAATCACGTTGGAAAGCAGAACGCCGAACCAAAGCAGGCAGAGCGATGTAACGGCGTCGGCCGTCATTTGCAAGAGCGACACGACGACTGGAATCGCAGGTATTTTGAGGGCTTCCAGGACGGCGATCAGGAAAGGGTATGCAGGCCCCATCTTGCTGTCGGGGCGGCTGTCGGCGCCATTGAAGCGGTGCTCCTTGACGATTCTCTCCGCGATGGGGAAAACAATTTCCTCGGCATTGGCGCCGATGAACGGCTTGGTCACGCCGAAGCCGACAAGCCCGACGAAGACTACGCCCTTTAACAAGGCCAGTGCGACCAATAGAGTGGCGCAGCGCCTGACGTCACCGAACCATTTTTGAACCACCGTCCGCATCGGTCCTTCTAAATTCTCCAGTTGTCGAGGGGACCATTCCGAGAAAGGCCCAGGGATTCCGCCTCACAGTCGGTTGACCGCCGCAGTACTAGCCGATCCCTTAGTCTTGCACGAGAACGGTGGAGGTTCAAGTATACGCCGGGCGCCGCGGGCCCCGCGAAGGCGATGAGCGGCCGGCCCGCGCCACGTGCTAGTAATAGATCTTTATATCCTAAATCTCCCAGGACCGTCCATGAGCATACGTCTATCCAACGGAACAGAAATCCCGATTGAAATGCACAAAGTGCGCATTGTGCAGAAAGTGCGGCTGGCGCCCGCTTGCGAACGGCTGAAAGCCATCGATGAGGCTGGCTACAACACGTTCCTCCTTCGTTCTCGCGACATCTTCCTGGACATGCTGACGGATAGCGGCACCAATGCCATGTCCGACAATCAGCAGGCCGCCATGATGCAGTCCGACGATGCCTATGCCGGCTCGGAAAGCTTCTACCGTCTGCTCGATTCGGTACGCGAGATATTCGGCTATCAATACGTCCTGCCCGTCCACCAGGGCCGTGCCGCCGAGCACCTGCTGGCCAAGACATTCGTCAANNTATCACTTCACCACCACCAAGGCCCATTTCAACCTCGCGGGCGGAAAGGTGCTGGAACTCTACGGGCCGGAGGCATTGAACACCCAGAGCGACTGCCCCTTCAAAGGCAACATGGACCTCGACCGGCTCCGCGACGCGATCGCCCAGGCCGGCCCCGGCAATGTCTCCTTCGTGCGCATGGAAGCCACCACCAATCTGATCGGCGGCCAGCCGTTTTCCATGGAGAATCTGCGCCAAGTCAAGGCGCTGGTGGAACCGCTGGGTATTTTTCTGGTGGTGGACGGCAGCCTGATCTCCGAAAACGCCTACTTCATCCGGCAGCGCGAGGCGGGATATGAGCAGACCTCCATCCGCGACATCATACGGGAAATCATGAGCCTCGCGGACCTTTGCTACCTCTCGGGCCGCAAGAGTTGCGCCGTTCGCGGCGGCATGATCGCCACCAACCGTAAGGATCTGTACGAAGCCATCCGGCCCTGGCTTCCGGTGTACGAGGGCTTCTTCACCTACGGCGGCATGTCTTCCAAGGAAATTGAAGCGATGGCCGTGGGCATGCGGGAAATGACCGACACCGAGACGGCCGGATCGTCGGCGGACGCCATCCAGTACTTCGTTGGCCTGCTGCAGGAGAAAGGGGTTCCCGTGGTCACGCCCGCGGGAGGGCTGGCGGCCCATATCGACGCCATGCGTTTTGTGGACCACCTGCCGCAATCCGAATATCCGGCCGGAGCCCTCGCCGCGGCAGTCTATATCGCCTCCGGAATCCGCGGCATGGAGCGCGGCTCCGTCTCCATGGATCGTGACGAGGAAGGGCGCGATGTGCCCTCGGACCTGGAACTGGTGCGGCTGGCAGTGCCGCGGCGGGTCTTCACCATGTCGCACTTTCAGTACGCCGCAGACCGCTTGCAATGGCTCTACAGCCACCGCCGCATGGTTGGCGGCCTGGAATTCCGCGAAGAGCCGCCGGTGCTGCGATTCTTTGCCGGCAAGATGAGACCCAAAGGCGACTGGGGAGCGAATCTCGCCCGGGCGTTCGAGGACGACTTCGGGAAGAACTGCTGATTGGCGCCTACAACTGTGCGCCGGTCGGCTTCACTACGGTACCGGCGGCGAGTTTCTTGCGGATCGCTCTACTGCGTTCTCTGCGGGCAAGTTTGCCCTTTCGCTCGCGGTGGAAGCGCGCTTTGTCTCCATTGATGGCTGACATGGTGTCTTACGGTAGCAGAGTTTGTGCGCCGGCGTATGTTCTCTTACGCACCGGGCTTAAACGTTTTCGGGATTCCGGCTAAGAACCGCTTGCTGGCGCGCGCGGCCAAGTTGGCGCTACCCGTCCGAATGAGGGAGAATAACGGAGTTGGGGATGTGGTGGAATCGGCAGACACAGCGCCCTTAAAAGGCGCTGGACCGCAAGGTCCGTATCGGTTCAAGTCCGATCATCCCCACCAGAATGCAGACGATGGATCGTGGCCGCACCTTGACCCATCATGCCCCAAAGTGGACCGGGTCTCTTTGATGGCCTTCCGGGCTCCAATGCCTGGATGGCGTCCCGGTTAGCGTTCTGCATCGCCGGCGATGGAACATTGGTCCCTTCACTTGGCCGGATCACATAAACCGCCAATGTGGCGTCCGAACACTCGGGAGGGGCCACTTGCGCGCAACGACAACACAGCTTGGCGAACTGAATCCGACGGCTTTCCCACGGCACATCCGCTCGTTCCTCACAACCTCCCATCTCCGCACCCCATGAGCTATGCTTAAGCCGTTGGAGGTTCTTCCGTGAAATCACCGCAGTCCGACGAACTAAAGGACTTCCTCTTGTCCCGCCAACGTCCGGCAGGAAATGGGATCGCCCGGGAAGAACGCCGCCGGCAATGGATTGACGATGTGGAGCGGCTGTATGAAAAAGTCACCGGCGAGTTGCTTTCCGACTCCATCGCTCAAGGACTCGTTACCGTGTCGCGTGTCGATAAGGCGATCGAGGAAGAGTACCTGGGTAAGTATCGGGTTTCGGAACTAATTCTCAACATCAGCGGAGAGACCGTACGATTTTCACCGAAGGGGTGCAACGTCATAGGCGCAAAGGGCCGCGTCGATTTGGTCGGCGAACTCGATGCCATGACACTCGTCCTTGAACCAGCCGGATATTGGAGCGTTGTTCTCTCTCGCGTGCCGCGACAGGTCGTGACTCTGGATGGCAGTTCGTTAGCGGAAGCCTTGCGTAGGGTGATGCGCTAAGGCATGGCAAGGTTCGAAGCCGAGCGCCTCCAGAATCTGGACGAGGTGTTCCGTTGGTATGAACTACAACTTCTTCTATTGAATGAAGAAGACAGGCGGCTGCCACAACTCCTCTCGGGTGAAGCGATTCCGGAGCGATATCGCGACGAGACCGTGGATGAATTACGGAAGCAGTTCGCCTCAGCCAGAAAACACCTGCACTATGCAGCCATGCTGCACCTTCTGACAACTACCGAGGCGCTGCTGCGGGTGGCTTTCGACGACCTCTCGAAGCGCAAAACCAAGCCCGCGATTTTCCGCCGATTCCGCAGGATCGGACGGCAACGAGGTGAAAAGATTCGGCTCGAAGAGGACATCCTCGACACCTGGACCGAAGTGTATCCGGAAACAGCCCGGTCCATTCGGGAGTTCAAAGGGGTGGTGCCGTTGCGCGATTGGCTTGCCCATGGGCGGTACTGGAATCCCAAGATCGGGCGGGCCGCGTACGGCGTCAGGGATGTTTTTGACGTTGCATCCGAAATGTTGAATAGGATGCAGGATGCCGGCTGACGGAGCTGCGACTGGCGATGTTATGATTCCGGTGTACGATGCGCCTCCTTCTCTTTTCCGATATCCATAACGACTGGAAAGCGCTCGAACGGCAGATGGCCATCGAAGCCGATTACTATATCGCCGCCGGGGACCAGGTGACGTGGGCCAGGGGAATCGAACGCTGCGGCGAGATTCTGGCAAAGCGCGGCGACAAGGTGTATGTGTTGCCGGGCAATCATGAGTCCGCCGACATGGTCTCCGGTATGTGCGCGCGGCACGGACTGAACGACTTCCACGAACGTCATATTCAGGTGGGCAAGTGGCAGGTGGCCGGATTGGGCTACTCCAGCCCCACCCCATTCCACACGCCCGGCGAATATAGCGAACCGCAAATCGCCGAGCGCCTGCAGCGGTTCGCGGAACTGGCGCCGCTCGTGCTGGTCTGCCATGCGCCGCCCTACGACACCGCGCTCGATCGGATCCGCCCGGGATTGCACGCGGGCTCGCGATCGGTGCGCGAGTTCATCGACCAATATCGGCCGGAGTATTTCTTCTGCGGCCACATTCACGAGGCGGAGGGCGTCACCATCCGGATGGGACGGACGCGCGCCATGAATGTCGGCAAGGCCGGCCATTTGTTAGAATTGGATTAATCCCATGACATTCGAAGAGTTAGAACGATCCTACCAGCCCCTCCGCGACCAAGCCTTGGCCGTGCGGAGGTATCTTTGACGCTCCTGCGCAGAAACTGAAACTAGCCAAAACCGCGGACCAGATTTCCGCTCCCGACTTCTGGAACCAGCCCGAGAAGAGCCAGAAGGTGATGCAGGAGCGCAAGAAGTTGGAGCAGGCCATTGCCAATGACGAGCGCATCCGCGCCATGACCGACGATCTGGACACCATGTTCGAACTGGCGCGCGAAGGCGAGAACGTGCAAGCCGATATCGAACGCGACACCAAGGTCTACGGCGAACTGCTGGAGCGCCTGGAAAACGCCATGCTGCTCTCCGGCGATAACGACGCGCGCAGCGCCATCGTCACCATACACCCCGGCGCCGGCGGTACCGAGAGCCAGGATTGGGCCGAGATGC
>PLRZ01000501.1:20983-22132 GCA_003164075.1 Bryobacterales bacterium
CGTTCGACGCCAATGCGCGGCGGCATACGTCGTTCGCCTCGGTGTTCGTCTACCCGCTGGTGGACGACGAAATCAAGATCGAGATCCGCGTGGAAGACTTGCGCATCGACACGTTCCGCGCTTCCGGGGCCGGCGGCCAGCACGTCAACATGACGGATTCGGCGGTGCGGATGACGCACCTGCCCACCGGCATCGTGGTGCAGTGCCAGAATGAGCGGTCGCAGCACAAGAACCGCGACACCGCCATGAAGCAGTTGAAGGCGCGGCTATACGAGCGCGAACTGGACAAGAAACGCGAGGAGACGCGCAAGACCGAAGATTCCAAGCTGGAGATCAATTTCGGCAGCCAGATCCGCAACTACGTGCTGGCGCCGTACCGGCTGGTGAAGGATCTGCGCAGCAAGCTGGCGATGGGCGATGTGGACCGCGTGCTGGAAGGCGACCTGGAGCCGCTGATCCACGCCTACCTGGTGTGGCGCAAGACCGGAAAAATCGCGGGCGACGATAAGGACGAGACGCCCGAGTGAGCCTGGAGCAGGCAGCCGCGCTGATCCGCGCCGGAAAGCTGGTGGCCTTTCCCACCGAGACGGTGTACGGGCTGGGCGCCAATGCGCTGGACGCCGCGGCGGTGGCGCGCATCTTCGATGCCAAGGGCCGGCCGCGGACCAGTCCGCTGATTGTGCACGTGGATTCGGTGGAAATGGCGCGCGAACTGGCGTCGGAATGGTGCCATGCGGCCGAGGTGCTGGCGCGCCGCTATTGGCCGGGGCCTTTGACCCTGGTGGTGCCGAAGGGCGCGTCGATTCCGGATATCGTGACCGCGGGCCTGAAGACCGTGGGGCTGCGCATGCCGGCGCATCCGCTGGCGCTGGAGTTGATCCGCGCGGCCGGGGTGCCGATTGCCGCGCCCAGCGCCAACCGCTTCACCGAGCTTTCGCCGACGCATGCCGGGCACGTGCCCCTCGGGTTGGCGGATTACGTAGTGGATGGCGGGCCGGCGCGCGTGGGCATCGAATCCTCGGTGCTCTCGCTGGCGGGTGCGCCCACGCTGCTGCGTCCGGGGGTGATTCCGGTGACGGAGATTGAGGCTCTGATCGGCCCGGTGCTGGTGGCGGAAGAACCGGCGGGAGGCGCGCACGCGTCGCCGGG
>PLRZ01000501.1:22174-22396 GCA_003164075.1 Bryobacterales bacterium
CCGGAGACGCCCGAGTGGGCCGGAGTGCTGGATCGTCTGCGGCGCGCGGCGCGATAGCGGGAGTCATCCCGAGGTGGGGCAGGCGGTGCTCGCCTTCGCTCGATCCTATTCGAATAGCGGGCCTCATTCAGTGCGGGCGGGCAGGCGGCACCGCCTGCCCCACCTGCAGAACTCCTGACGTCGTGGAATTTGGGATGAGCCCGTTTTCGTGGCGCAGGCACT
>PLRZ01000501.1:22438-25197 GCA_003164075.1 Bryobacterales bacterium
GGAATGGCTCCGCCCATTTTCCCCGCCAGGCAGAATCCGGTGGCCCGGCCACCACCCCTATTTCAGAGTGCAGCACCGGAATATAATGCGGATATGGTTCCACTCGCTGCGAAGTCTGCGTTTCGACTCCCCTCAGCACTCTTGCTGATGGTGGCGGGGGCTTTCAGTCAAAGCCTGCCGACGGTGAAGGACTGGGCCGGAATGACTCCGGCCGAGAGAACGGTATGGGGCAATCTCAAGGCCGCATGGAATACCGATTCCATGAGCCCGGAGATCCGATCCCAAGTGGAGCAACTCAACAAAGCCGCCCTAGCCGCCATCGTGGCCGGCGATCACGGGGCGTCGGTCAAGAATGTGAGCCACGCCCTTACCCTTCTGCGAGGCCAGGAATGGACCCCGCAGCGCGCCTTCGCCGCCGCCATGACGGTGGATTTGGACCGCGCCGTAGTGGGACCGGGAGAAGCCCTCAAAATCCATCTGGGGCAGTCGTTCGCGCCGGATGAGAGGTTGACGGGCGCGATCAAGGTCGCGGTATCGCTGCAGGACATCGGGTCCAGGGGCGAGACCGAACTCCAGTTCCTCAATGTGCCCAATTCGGATTGGGCGCACGCGCCGCTGGATATCGAAGTGAAGGCGCCGGCCACGCCCTGCACGAATTGCCGCATCGTGGTGGCGATCGGCGAGCCGCTCATCCGGCGCATCCTGCCCATTCGTATTCAGTCCGGGTTGGCCGACCTGAATAAGCGCATTGCCGCGGCCAACGNNGCGGCGCTGGGCGCGCTGGAAGGCGGCAATAACCCCTGGGTGGCGCGCCGCGGCGATTTCCGCATGGCGTACCGCTCGGCGGTGGACGATACGCTGCAGCCGTACCGCCTGTTCGTTCCGAGCACGTACGATGGCAGCAAGCCGTACCCGCTCATCCTGGCGCTGCACGGCGCGGGGCGCGATGAGAGCTTTTACTTCGACAGCGTGCAGGACGGCCAGATGAAGACCTTCGCCGAGAAGCGCGGCTATATCGTGGCATGCCCGCGCGGCCGCGACCCGCTCTCCATGTACGTGGGCGATGGCGAGCGGGATGTGCTCGACGTGCTGGCCAGCGTGCGCGGATTCTTCAAGGTGGATCCGGCGCGCATCTACCTGGCCGGGCACGATATGGGCGGCGCGGCGGTCTGGTCGATCGCGATCGATCGGCCGGGAGTCTTCGCGGCGGTGGCGGCCAGCGCTCCGGCGGCGTTTTTTCTGGCTCCGGCGGACATGGCGAGCCTCAAGGCATTGCCGGAGGTGGTGGTGCAAGGCGACCAGGACACGCAGGTTCCGGTGAAGCAAACGCGCCTGTTCACGGAAGCGGCCCGCAGGGCGGGAGCCCAGGTCAAGTACGTGGAAATCTCCGGCGCGGGACACGCGGACGTAGTGGCTCCGTCTCTACCCGAGATGTTCGATTGGTTCGACGGCCATCGGCAGGCGGCCGCATTGGCGCCGTAGTGGCCGCAAAACAATAAGCTGACCAAACGTCCGCAATCGCTCCCTCATGGTCGCGGCTCCGTCAAAATGCGCATGCCGAGCCGCGGGCGTGAGCAAGCGGTTGGGTCTGAGGGCACAGGATATTTCTTCGCGGCGCCGTAGTGGAGAATCGGCAGGGTGGGTCCAGGTCGGCGAAGGGCAGGCGAGCACCGCCCTGCCCCACTCGAAACCCCGGTCGGCGGCCGGGCGTCTGATCGATAATGGAGGCAATGACTAGCGACGCCGTTTGTCCCAAGTGCGGTGGCACCGGTTTCATCATTATCGAACGCGCCAACATTTCCGGCGCGGAACCGTGCGACTGCCGTGCCCAGGGCCGCGCGGCGCGCCTGGAGGACCGGTCGCAGATTCCCCCGCTGTATCGCAACGCTTCGTTCGACAACTTCGTGGTGCCGGGAATCGAGAACCCCACGGCGCGGCGGGAACTGACTACGGTGCTGCTGGCGGTGAAGAAGTTCGCCAGTGACTTTCCTCACGATAAGGGCCCCCAGGGGCTCCTGTTGATAGGCGAAGTCGGGTGCGGTAAGACCCATCTTGCGGTGGCTGCGCTCCGCCAGATTATCGCTAAGGGATTCGAGGGTCTGTTCTACAGTTACCAGGCTTTGCTGGATAACATCCATAAAGGTTACGACCCGGTTGCCGACACTGCGGACCGCAATGCCTACCGGACGGCCATGGAAACCGAGGTTCTGCTGCTTGACGATATAGCGGCCCAGCGCGCCCACGACTGGGTGGAAGATACCATCAACTCGATCGTCACTTACCGCTGCGACAACCGGAAGGCTCTGATCGCCACCACGAATGCCCCCGATCCGGACGCGAATAGCGTCATGATCCATCGGTCGGGGCTCGACAAACCCGAGTACCGCCGAACGCTCTCCGACTATATCGGAGCGCGTGCCCGCTCGCGTCTTTTCGAAATGTGTACAGTAATCAAGATGCCGTTGATCGTAGACTATCGGATCAAAAAGGGCAAACAATTTTGAGGCGCCTGGCCGCTCTTTTATTGCTATCCGCCGCCGCTCTGCCCGCGCCACCCGCGCCGGCGCCGCATCCCTACGTGCAGGCCGTCGAGTTCCCTTACTACCTCTGCCCGCGCCCTCTGTGGGAGCGCGAACTGGTGTGGCTCAAGAATATCGGCGTCGAGACGGTGGAATTTTCCATCCCCTGGAACTGGCACCAACTCCAACCGGGCGATTACGATTTCACCGGCCGGACCAGCCCGCGCCGCGATCTGGTGG
>PLRZ01000559.1 GCA_003164075.1 Bryobacterales bacterium
CCGAAACCGTTTAAGCACCCGGCGAAGCCGCGCTGCGGACGCCGTGGTCCCAATTACGATAAACTGAGGGTTATTCTAGGCGGAGCCATTTGAACCGATTCGTTTTTTCAGCCATTTCGGCAGTCGCTCTATTGGCCCGTGCCGCGTCGGCACAGCAGGGGCAGCTTGACGCCAGCCCCTCTCTTTTCACGGTGATGGCCGCCCTGAATGCCGCCGGCTACGACGCCGACCTGGACTCGCCCAATAACAGCCCGTTGCGCAAAGCCGTGCGCGCCGAATTGGCCAAACGCGATATCCCCTCGCTCCCCGCCATCAAGGAATTCGTGGAGAAGCACCATAAGGCCCGCGATACCGACGAATTGGGCCAGTACATTTCCTTCGCCCTGACCGCCGGCCCACCTCCGGAATTCGCCATCCACATGCGCGATGTCGATACCCCACCGGAAGTCCTGCCTTTGCGCGACCTTTCGGGACTCCTCTCGGCCTTTTACAAAGAGGCCAATATCGAGGATCTGTGGACGCGCGCCCGGCCGGAGATCGATCGGCTCATCGCCCCGTACCATCAGGGCGTGGTGGAAGCCGTACTCCTGGCCAACGCGTATCTGCGGCAGCAGACCTCCGGTTTCAGCGGACGGCACTTCCAGATTTTCCTGGAACCGCTGGCGGCGCCCGGCCAAATGCATACGCGCAGCTACGGCAACGACTATACGGTGGTGATCTCGCCATGGCCGCGGCCCCGCATTGACGAGGTGCGGCACGCCTATCTGTACTACCTGCTGGACCCGCTGGCCACGCGCAACGCGGAGATCCTCGCCCGCAAGAAGCCCCTGGCCGACCACGCGCTGCGCGCAAAACTGCTGGGCGACGCCTATAAACAGGACTTCCTGCTGCTGACTACCGGTTCGCTGGTGCGCGCCGTGGAGGCTCGCATGGATCGTAAACCGGACGCTGTCCAACCGGCGTTGCGAGAGGGCTATATTCTGACGCCTTACTTTTACGAAGCGCTGGCGGCCTACGAAAAACAGGAACAATCGATGGCGCTGTACTACCCCACCATGGTGAAGGCCATCGATTTGTATAAAGAGGACAAGCGGCTGGTTCCGGTGGATTTCGCCAAGGAAGCTCCTGCCCCTCCCGTTCCGGCCGTACCCGCGGTGGAGGCGAAGACCGTCACGCCGCCGGTCTATGAGAGCCTGGCGAAGGCCGAGGAACTGCTGAAAAAACAGGATCTGGACGGAGCCGAGAAACTTTTCCAGGAGGCCGGCAATCAGACCGCGGACAAGCGTGCACAGGCCGCCGGAGTTTACGGATTGGCGCGGGTCGCCCTGGCGCAGGGAGAGGCGGAAGACGCCGAGACCCTGCTGGAACACACTTTGGAACTGGAGCCCGAGGGGCAGATTAGGGCGTGGGCGCTGATCTATCTCGGAAAACTGCGGCTGGAAGTGATGGACAAAGAGCATTCAGCCAAGTATTTTCAGGAAGCTCTCCATGTCGATGGCG
This sequence comes from Bryobacterales bacterium, assembly GCA_003164075.1. The sequence continues at coordinate 1,501 of PLRZ01000559.1, forward strand.
CTACTGAAGCCGCGCTTAAGGAAGCCCGGCTGGGGCTGGAAAAAAGTTTAAAACCGTAAGGAAACTGAAGGAGTTCTGGAATGAAACGAACGATTCTCACCGGTATCGTGATAGTGGCGGCCGGTCTTTCGGGCCTGTTGGCCCAGCAACCTGCGGCGCCGGCCGCAGCCAAAGGGCCCACGATTAAGTCGCCCGCGGAACGGCAAGCGGTGCTGGCCGTACAGTCCGCCACCGACCCGGACACCGCCATCAAGGCCGCTGAAGACCTGTTGAACAAATTCGCCGATACCGATTTCAAGGAATTTGCCCTCACCATGGAAGCACGCGCCTATCAGCAAAAGAAGGACGATGTGAACGCCCAGGTGTTCGGCGAACGCGTGCTGCAGATCAATCCCAAGGCCTATCTGATGGAATTGCTGGTGGCGGAAGTCATCACCCCAAACATCAAAGATCACGACATTGACCGGGACAAGGAGATCGCCCACGTCACCGAGCTCTTCAACGATTCCATTGTGAACGCGAAAGCGGCGGTCAAGCCCAATGCGCAACTGTCCGATGCCGACTGGACAGCCGCAATGGCGTACACCATCGCGGAAGCCCACAACGGTTTGGGCATGCTGGCGCAGATCCAGAAAAAATGGGACGACGCCATCAAGGAATACCAGTTGGCCGCGGATGGCGATCCGGAACAGGATGCCTATAACACCCGCCTCGCGAACGCTTACCTGGGCGCCGGCAAGAACGCCGAAGCCATCGCCATTTGCGACAAGCTTCTGGCCAAGCCCACTCTCCATCCGACAATCAAACAGGTGGTAACCACCATCAAGGCCCAGGCGAGCAAGAAGTAAGGCTCCCCGTCGATGCGCGTGGAACTGGCACCGTTGGAGGCGAAGTTGAACTACCGGTTCGCCGGCCGGGAGTTGCTGCGCCGCGCGCTCACTCACAGTTCAGCCGCCCACGAAACCCACACGGGGCCTTGTTCGCCCGATCAGGATAACGAACAACTGGAGTTCCTGGGCGATTCGATTCTAGGCTTCCTGACCTCTGAAGCTTTGGTCCAGCGTCACCCGGAGTGTCGCGAAGGGGAGCTCTCGCGCCTCAAAGCTCACTTAGTAAGTGCCGCCCATCTATTCGGCGTGGCGTGCCGGTTGGACCTGGGACACTTCCTGGAACTGGGCCGCAGCGAAGAGATGAGCGGCGGCCGCGCCAAGAAGACCCTGCTGGTGGATGCCCTCGAAGCCCTTATCGCCGCCATTTATCTGGATGGCGGCGTAGAACCGGTGCGGACTTTTGTGGCCGGCCACGTACTGGACGCTCCCCAGGGCGGCGATCCGGTGGTGGATCGGGAAGTACAAGCATCGATCACCAATTTCAAGAGCGCCCTGCAGGAGCTGGCGCAGTCCCGCAAATTGCCGCAGCCGCGTTATGCCATTGTGCGGGAGCGCGGTCCGGAGCACTCCAAGACTTTCACCGTAGAGGTCCGCGTAAGTAAGGAATGGACGGGGCAAGCCGAGGGCGCCACCAAGAAAGTAGCGGCGCAGCGGGCCGCCCAGCAGGTCTACCAGCGCCTGCTATTTCAGGGACAGGCTACATAACCTCGAAATACCGCAGCGGAGTTTCGAGGTTATGTAGCCTGTCCCCGAAATAGCCGCGAGTTGCATTACAGTGCCGCAATGCGCTACACGTAGGCTCATCCTTTGCAGAGAGTGATCTCCCAATACAGTAATCGAAGGGTCCTGGTCACCGGAGGGTTGGGTTTCATTGGCAGTAACCTGGCTCTGCGGCTGGTGCGCGCCGGTGCGCGCGTCGCGATTGTGGACTCGGAAGTGGCAGGCTGCGGAGCGAATCGGCACAACATCGCCGCGGCCGCGCCGGATCTGCGCCTGATCGTGGCCGACGTGGGAGACGCCGCTTCCTTCGCCGCGGAAATCCGCGGCTGCTCCGTCATTTTCAATCTGGCCGGGGAGATCAGCCACATCCACAGCATGCGCGACCCCGGCCGGGATGCCGCGCTCAATGCCATGTCGCAACTCCGCTTCCTGGAAGAATGCGCGCGCCAGGAGCCGGGCGTCCGAGTGGTCTACGCCAGCACCCGCCAGATCTATGGAGTTCCGCGGTATCTGCCGGTGGATGAGCGCCACCCCATCCGGCCGGTGGATTTCAACGGCATCCATAAATACGCCGCCACGGCCTATCACCTGCTGTGGAGCGATCAAGGCCGCATTGACGCCCGGGTGCTCTGCCTGACCAACGTCTATGGGCCCAGACTGGCATTGAAGCTGGTGGGTCAGGGCTTCCTGGCGAATTTCCTGCGCCGCGGCCTGTTGGAACAGACTATCGAGATCTTCGGCGACGGCCGCCAGTTGCGCGACCCCGTCTACGTGGATGACGCCGTGGACGCGTTTCTGCTGGCCGGTGCCGCCGATGAACCACCGTCACGTTTGTGGAACGTGGGCGGCTACCAGGCGCTCTCCCTGGCGGACATTGCCAGGACGATCAGCGCGGTTGCCGGGGCGCCGCCGCCGGTTTGCCGGCCGTTCCCGGCGGAGCACAAAGGCATCGATATCGGCAGCTATTGCAGCGATTCCGCCCGAATTCGCGAGGAACTGGGATGGCATCCGCGGATTGCCTTCGAAGAAGGCGTTCGCCGTTCGCTGGAGTATTTCCAGCGCGAGTTCCCGCACTACCTTTCGGCCGGCGATGCCGATTGCCGCCGCACCCTGGTCAGTTACCGATGACGTGGCGCAGCGCGGCTTCGCCGCAAGCGGATGGCGAAGGGCTGTTGGCTATTAGAAGCCGCGAAAAAATATCCTGTGNNACCCCGTTAGGGAGCGATTGCGCACGTTCGAGACATTTGGTCAGCCTATTGTTTCGCGGACTATTAGCCGGCGAGCCGGCCTCGTGATAATCGCAAGTTGATCTCCATGCCTCTCACCAGTCCCATGAATCCGGCGGAATTCGCCAATATCGCCAATTGCGAGCGCGATTTCTGGTGGTACCGCGGCATGCGCAAGATCCTCTTTCGCATGCTCGACCGGCACCTGGCGGGACGCCCGATCGGGCGCGCGCTCGAAGCCGGCTGCGGCACCGGATACTTTTCCTGGCTGCTCCAGAAGGAACGCCGCTGGCCCGTGATCCCCATGGATATCAGCCCCGATGGCCTTCGCTACGCGCGGAAAATGGGCGTGGACCGGCCGGTGCAAGCCGACGCCACGGCCATTCCCTTTGCCGGCGGCGCATTCGACCTGGTGCTCTCCATCGACGTGCTGGCGCACCTGGCGCGCGGCGCCGAGCCGGCCGCGGCGCGCGAGATGTTTCGCGTGCTGGCGCCCGGCGGCCTGCTGATGGTGCGGACCGCCGCGCTCGACATCCTGCGCAGCCGCCATTCCGAATTCGCCTACGAACGCCAGCGCTTCACCCGGCGCCGCCTGGTGGAGTTGTTTGAGACCGCGGGCTTCCGTGTGGTACGCTGCACCTACGCCAACTCCTTGCTGATGCCCGTGGCCCTCGCCAAATTCCGTCTGTGGGAGCCGCTCCAACGCGGACCCGCCTCCACCGGGTTGGAGCCAGTGGCGCCCTGGCTCGACCGGCTGCTCTACGCACCCCTGGCCGTTGAGGCGGCCTGTATCGGCAGCGGTATAAATTTTCCCGCCGGGCAATCGCTGCTCCTGGTTGGCGAGAAAATGGGGTAAGAGTGACGCCACCCAAGTTCCCATCGCTGAGCGTCTTTTTCCCCGCCTACAACGATGCTCCGTCTCTGCCGGCGCTGATCCATAAGACCTTCGCCGTGCTGGAACGCGAGGTGGACGACTACGAAGTGATCGTGGTCAACGACGGCAGCCAGGACAATACCGGCGAGGTGTTGGAGCGGTTGCGCCGCGAGTTCGCACCGCGCATGCGAGTGGTGACGCACCCCGAGAATCGCGGCTACGGCGGAGCTCTCCGCACGGGATTTGAATCGGCCACCGGGGAGTTCGTCTTTTACACCGATGGCGACAGCCAGTACGACGTGGAGGAATTGCCGCGCCTGCTGGAGTTGGTCTCCCCCACCACCGGACTGGTCAACGGGTACAAACTCGAACGCCACGACCCGGCCCACCGGGTCTGGATCGGGGCCATTTACAACCTGTGCGCGCGCCTGCTATTCCGCATCCGCATCCGCGATATCGATTGCGACTATCGCCTGATTCGCCGCACGCTGCTTGAAAGCATCCGCCTGACGTCCACCAGCGGGACCATTTGCGTCGAGCTGGTACGCAAGCTGGAGCTGAGCGGCTGCGAGGTGAAGGAGATCGGCGTGCACCACTATCCGCGGCTCTACGGCAGTTCGCAGTTTTTCCGCCTGCGGTCTCTGGCCACCACGTTCTCCCAGTTGCTGCGCCTGTGGATTCGCCTGGTGATTCTGACATGACCGTTCCGATGGTGGATTTGCGGCCGCTGCTGGCGGCAACCGAGCCGGCGTGGCGGGCCAACCTGGCGCAGCTCTTCGCCCGTATGCAATTCGTTCTGGGGGAGCAGGTGGCCGCATTCGAACGGGAACTGGCAGCCGCATGGGGCGCTGGTTTCGCGGTCGCCGTGGGGTCTGGCACCGCCGCCCTGGAACTCTCCCTGCGCGCCGTGGGGCTGGGCCAAAGCGGGGCGGAGGTGTTGTTGCCGGCGCTTACCTCGCCCTTCACCGCGCAGGCCGTGCTGGCTGCCGGCTGCCGGCCGCGATTCGCCGACGTGGACCCGGAGACCCTGCTGTTAGACCCTGGCGACACGGAAGCGCGAATCCGCAAACGCACCGCCGCGCTGCTGCCGGTGCATCTCTATGGGCAAGCCGGTCCACTGGCTGAACTGGCGAAGATCGCGCGCCGCCACGGTCTGTGCCTCTTGCAGGATGCCTGCCAGGCGCACGGCGTGGAGGCTGGACGTCCACTCACGCGCTTTTCGCCGGCAGTGGCGTACAGTTTCTATCCCACCAAGAACCTGCCGTGCCTGGGCGATGGCGGCGCGGTTCTCACCGGCTCCCGCGCCGTGGCCGGCCGCTTGCGCCGCCTGCGCGACGGCGGACGCCGGGGCGATCAGGTGAGCCGCATCCAGGCAGTCAACTCGCGGCTGGATGAAATGCAGGCATGCTACCTGCGCGCGTTTCTGCCGAAGCTGGCGGAGTGGAATGCCGATCGCGCCCGCCTGGCGGCGCTTTATGACGAAGCTCTCGCCGGCTGTCCCGGAGTGCGCCCGGTAGTCCGCGGCGCAGGCTCGGTCTGCCATCTCTATGTGGTACGCGCCGCCCGCCGCGACCGCCTGCGGCAGCATCTGGCGAAGCACGGCATCATGACCGGGGTGCATTATGCAGTTCCGCTGCACCTGCAGCCGGCCTTTGCCGATTCCGGCATGAAGCGCGGCGGCCTGCCGGTGGCCGAACAGGCATGCCGCGAAATCGTCTCTCTGCCGCTCTGTCCCTACATGCCCGGCTCGTCAGTAGAGGAAGTGGCGGAGCAAGTGCGAAAGTTCTACGGCGCTGACCCGCGTGTCTCGGGCCGGTGATCCGGGCTTTGCCGGCCCCCAGGCAGCTTCGACGGAACCACCGATGAAGTCCAGAACTCCTGATGTCGGCCGGGGATTTCGGATAGTTGGGGAAATTGACCTGATCCATGACGTGGCGCAGACACTCGTGTCTGCGGCGCCGAGACTCTTCTCGGCNNATTCCACGACGTCAGGAGTTCTGATAGTGCGGAACTCGCCATAGCCAGAAGCAATAAAGAAAAACAGCATTCACCGCGGAGGCGCAGAGAAGGCAGAGGGCGCAGAGATTACACGGCTGCGGGCGGCTTCTCGGATCGGCCACCTTCTTTGGATAGCGCCGGAGGCGCTTCAAGAGAGCCAACAGCCCCGTCGCAGTCAGCGGCTCCCATGGACCGGCCTCGCTGCGACGCCCGGCTGAATGCCGACCGCTCTCCGGAGAGGTGGGGCAGGCGGTGCTCGCCTGCCCCACCTCCGGCTCTCTCGCCATGTTCGCAGTCCACCCGATCCGCAGACTCCCATGGACCGCGCCTCGACGCGACACCCCGGCTGAATGCTGACCGCTCGCGGCGAAGCCGCGTTACGCCGGTACCAAGCAGCCCTTGCAGTAGGCCACGCACTTGGCGATCTCCGCCATGCGCGTGGAGCCCTCCGGAATGGGGTACTCAAACTCGATGGTCGCCTGGAATTTCCACTTCTCCTTCTGCATCAACTGAAGGACTTCCTTGATCGGCGTGTCCCCCTGGCCGAAGGGCACGTTCGGGCCGTTGTGCATCTTGCGGTCTTTCACGTGGATGTGCGTGATGCGGTCGTGGTGTTTCTTGAGGAAGTCCACGGGAGAGATGCTGTTGGCGGCAACAAAGTGGCCGATATCCAGGTTGATGCCGTTGTATTTCGCGTAGGTGAGGGCAGTCTCCCAGCTTTCCGGCTTGCCGAACGCCTCCGGATCCGTGATATTGGTGTGGCCGTGATAGCCCACCATCATCTTGTGTTTGTCGGCGAAGGCTCCCATCCGCTTGGTCCGGCTGAGCGGGATCTCGCAGGAGATGGCGTGCGCTCCCACGGTCTTCGCCAGAACGAAGCAGTAATCCACCACGGCGTCATCCATGTCGTTGAGGGTATCGACCTTGACGATCTGGATGGCCAGTCCGGCGTCTTCGAATTTCTTGCGGGCGGCCTTGAACTGGTCGGTGGTGCGTGAGAGCCGCCACTTTCTCAACTCCTCGGCCAACGCGGCTCTCTCGGCCTGCTGCTCGGGAGTTAACGGCGCGCGCCCGCGTCCTGCCGGGACAGGCGGCTTTCCAGCGGCCGGCGATCCAAGGAAGGACTCGATGGGCTGCGTTCGCAGTTCCATGGCGCTGAGCCCGAGCTGCACCGTATTGGCGATTGTCTCGTCGGCGCTCAGATTATTGTTGCCGTAACTGTACGGCACGTTGATGCCGACCTGCACACCGCCCCATTTGGAATTCGGTTGCGCCAGCAGCCTGGCTGCGGGAATAGCGGCAAGAGCCAGCTTTCCCATGTCGCGTCTGGTATAGATCATTTTGTGCCTCTTTCAAAGCTTCAGTTCCCAACCTTTGCGCATCCGCGGCCGGACGTAATTATTGGCCTCGCGATTGTTAGTAAAGCGCAGATTCCTGCTATCCCATTCGAGCTTGCCGGGAACGCGCCAGGCGAGGACGGCCAGCGACAACCACTCGGCAAACGGCGCCGTGACGCGGAAGTCTGCGCAGGATGGATCGCCGCCTTTACAGGCGCGGACCCAGTCGGCCATGTGGCCGGGGGAACGCGTCAGCAACTGGGGCGGGAGAACGTAGTCCTGCCACTTCGCGGCGGGCAGCAGGTGGACACCCTCGCCGCGTTCGCAGGTGGCCATGATGCCCTTCGTGCCGATGAAGACGGCTCCGTTGCCGGAAAGAATGCCGGGCCGCGGAGGGCTGACTGGAGGTCCGAAGACCGCCACGCCGGGGCCTCCCGGGCTGGTCCGCGGCCTGGGGCCACCAGCCCGTGCGGCGGGTGCCGCTCCAGGAGCCGCTCCGGGAGTCGCGCCCCGTCCTCTGCCCCTGCCGGGCGCGCCGTTGCCCATCGGCCGGCCCTTATCGGCGAGATTGTTAGCGGGCGGGAGAATGGTCTCGTTTTCCATGCCCGGCACGCGATAGGCGCCAGGATCGTCGGACTGCGCCGAATCGTGATAGTAGACCGTCACCGCAGGCATTCCTTCGCGCGCAGGAAACTCCAGCTTGACCACGCCGCGATTCGGGTAGGAAATGGTGCTCTTGCCCTCCTGGCTGACGCATTCCACGCTGTTGGGCGCGGTGAGCTGCAGAGCGAATTGCACCGGCGATGCGCAATGGGTGGCCCAGTTCCCGATCTGGCCGGTGCCGTAATCCAAAAAGCCGCGCCAGTTGTAGGGCACATACTGTTCGCTGAAGGGGCGCGGCTCGCTGCGGCCCTGCCAGAGCTCCCAATCCACGCCCTTGGGAACCGGCGATGTTGGCGGGGGCTGCTGCAAGCCGGTGGGATGAGTACCCGGCGATGTGGAGATATGCACTTCCGTGACGTCGCCGATGGCGCCCGACCAAATCATCTCCGCCGCCACGCGAATGGATTCGTGGGAGAAACCCTGGTTGCCCATCTGGGTGGCGACCTTGTATTTCAGGGCTGCGTCGTGCAACAGGCGTGCTTCCCAGGGAGTGGTGGTGAGCGGCTTCTCCACGTAGACGTGCTTGCCGCGCTCCATGCAGGCCAAAGCCACGGTGGCGTGCATGAAGTCCGGCACGCCGATGGTGACGGCGTCGATGTTCTTGCCTTCCTTGTCCAGCATGACGCGGAAGTCTTTGTACTTCGGCGCCTTACTGAAGCGCGCCAGATTGTCGGCGGCGCGGTTATCGTCTACGTCGCAGAGGGCCACGATATTTTCGGTGCGCGACGCGGCGATCAGATCGATGCCGCCCTGGCCGCCACAGCCCACGGACGCGACGTTGAGCTTTTCATTGTAAGGTTTGTGTCCCAACGCTGGAAGTGAGGGCACGCTTCCGAAGCCTCCTGCCGGGACCGCGCCCGCAAGGAGCGCTCCGTAAAAGAAATGCCGTCTGGAGACGCCGTTTTCCGACATAAAACTGGTCCTCCCTGGGTGCGTTGGCAACGTGGCGCAACCCTTCTCGTTCCGATGGCGACTGTAACACGCGGCTGGCGAGGTCTGCAACCGCCAACGCATGGGCATTTGGGGCTCTCCGAAAGCGCGCCGGGAAAACCACAAGAGCGCCGTTCCCGATCGGAGGGCAGGCGAGCACCGCCTTGCCCCACCCCAACAGCCGCGCGGGACGCTTGTCATCCAGGCGGCGAGGTGCAAAGATCGAATGAAGTAAAGATATGACCAGACGATCCGCGTTACAAACGATCCCTGCCGGTCTGGCAGCCGCCCAGGCCGGCCGCGCCGCACCGGCTTCCGCCGGGAGGCTGAAGCAATCGCTGGCACGGTGGTGCTATGCCAGGATTCCGCTCGACGATCTGTGCCGCCAGGCTGCGGCCATGGGCGTCAGCGGCATCGATCTTGTAGAGCCGGCGGATTGGCCGACCATCCGCAAATACGGGTTGGTTCCGACCATCACGCAAGGCGATGCGAAAATTCCCGATGGCTGGAATCGCAAGGAGAGTCATGACCGGCTGGAGCAGGAGATTCGCGGCCGCATCACGCGCGCGGCCGAAGCCAACGTGCCCAACGTCATCGCATTCTCCGGCAACCGCAAAGGCATGCCGGATGACGAAGGCAGGGAGAATTGCGTGACCGGCCTGAAGCGGATCGCGAAATTCGCGGAAGACAAGGGCGTGACGGTTTGTCTGGAGTTGCTCAACAGCAAAGTGAACCATAAGGATTACCAGTGCGATCATACGGCCTGGGGAGTGGATGTGATCCGGGGCGTGGATTCACCCCGGATCAAACTGCTCTATGACATCTACCACATGCAGATCATGGAAGGCGATATCATCCGCACCATCCGCGACAATATTGCGTACATCGCCCACTTCCACACTGGCGGAGTTCCCGGACGGCATGAACTGGACGACACCCAGGAGTTACAGTGGCGCACCATTGCCAAGGCCATCGCAGACCTGAATTTCCAGGGATTCTTGGGGCACGAATTCGAGCCGGCCAAAGACCCCATGGCCTCGTTGAAGCAGGCCGTGGAGCTTTGTACCGTCTAGTCGCTCCGCAGTTTTGGCGGGAGGCCGCAAGAGTGGCGCTCAGGCCTGCACAGTAAGACAGCTCGGAATGGCGGGAGATTGGAGTACGTGCGAAGTAGTAAGTCGCATTGCGTTGAAGCGCGTCACATCGGCAACGCGGGGTGAAGGTGGCGGCGCGACTAACTCGAGGACAGGCAGCGGACCTCCTCGACGCGCGTCTTCTTGTTCAGCGCCTCTCTTGGGGGAAGTTTCGCCGGGTTGAACGGGTCTATCGGCAGGAGTCCCTGCGCCGAAAGGTTCTTCAACTTCAGAACTCCTGATGTCGCCCTGCAATTTCAGCCCGGCGGGGAAAATGGGCTNNTTCCTTTCGATGGCGAGAGCTTCGCGGGTGGGGGGCAGGCGAGCACCGCCTGCCCCACCTGCGGGCTCACTGCAAATTCCACGACATCAGGAGTTCTGAACTTCTCGATGCGATCGGGCAATACTGCCGCGGCGAGATTCCCGTTCCCACCGGGAAGACTTCTGACGGCCGGCAGGTACTTCTGCGCCACTTTCAGTGCGTCGGCGGCGTACTTCTTGACGTCGTTGAGCTTGTGCTTCGCAACGGCGTCGCCGCATTTCTCCAGCAGCGGGCCGTAGCCTCTATCGAAGCTCTTGAGCGCCTCCTTGAGCGGCTTGGCATCCGCGCCGCCTCTCGTCTTGGTATCCTCCAGCCTTCTGGCGAGGTCGGCTTTGGCGCGTTCGCACTCTGCGTGCATCTGGTTTTTCCGTAAGTCTTTCGGACGACTCGATCCGCCGGACTGGTCAGGCTGGTACCGGTAGTCTGGACGGCCGACTGCACCTTTAGATACTCTTGCCATGCGGAAAGACAAGGTGTATTGTTTTAGGGTCTTCTTATCCTTAAAACCGCAGGTCTAAGGGCAGCACGGAGGCCCGGTTGGGGGTGTCTTTTGACGACGAAATGCCGCGGGATCCAGTTTGTCTCGACACTGGCAGTCCTCTTCTTTGCTGGAGTTGCCAGCGCTCAAACCTTGACGATCACATCCGGCCCTAACTTTGGCAGTTTCCCTTTAGGTACCGTCGAAATTCCTTTGACAGCGACGGGCGGCACGGGTACGGGATATACGTGGTCGATAACCAGCGGTTCACTGCCGCCCGGGTTGAGCTTGCGGACGGACGGCGGGCCACCGTCTTTTCCGGCGGGGACCACGGCCGGAATCATCGGCGTGGCCACCAGCACGGTACACGCAGCCGGCTTCACAATCAACGTCACCGACAGCGGATCGAATCACATTTCGCTGGCCTGCACGATGAGCATCGTTTCGCTGGCAATTACCGACCCCAACCAATTGGAAGACGGTTTCGTCAACGTGGCATATTCGTACACGCCAACAGCCACGGGCGCTTCCGGTAGCGTCACCTGGTCGCTGCTTAACGGTGGCCTGCCCGCGGGCTTGTCCTTGAATTCGTCCACCGGCGAGATCTCCGGCACCCCCGCCGCGCAAGGTAACTTTAGCTTCACTGTGTCGGCCGCCGATTCCATCGGGACTGTCAACCGCTTTTTCAACTTCCAGGTTTTCGGCGTGGGCTTTACGGGATCTGGCGATTTGGGGAATTACAACCAAGGCTCTTCGGTGAACGCGACACTTTACGGCGCCGGCGGCACCGGGCCGTATACATTTTCCGCAGGAGGACTGCCGCCGGGAGTGAGTCTGAGTTCGAGCGGTCAACTCTCGGGAACCGTGACATCGGGCAACGGTACGTACCGGTTTGGCGTCATGGTGACGGACCACAACGGCAGCAGTTACAACAAGACTTTCGCGCTGAACGTCATCGGCATGCCCACGTTGCCGAATCTCAACTATCCCAACCCTGGCGCCGACAGCGCTCTGGGTGAAGCGCAAAACTACCCGTTCAACATAAGCGGCGGCAAGAGTCCCTATACATGGTCTATCTCGGTGGGTTCGCTGCCGCCGGGAATGCGGCTACTAAGCAACAATCTGCCAACCAGTTTCAATGAAGGCCCGGACGACGCCGTGGTTTTAGGCGCCCCGACGCAGTTGGGCGCGTTCAACTTCACGGTGAGCGTAACGGATAGCTCCACGCCGCCGGTCACGGTATCCCGGCCGATGACGATCAACGTCAAGGCTATGACCCTGAATTTCCCCAACAGCAACCCGACCGTGGGACTACCTTACAGTTTCTATCTGCAGCCCGTGGGCGGCAGCACTCCCTACAGTTGGAGCATTGCCAGCGGGAATCTCCCCAACGGGCTGTCCTTGAACACCAGCACCGGCGTGTTCAGCGGAACTCCTTTAGAGGATGGCAATTTCAATGTCCTGGTGACCGTTTCGGGAGGCGGTATCAGCATCAACCGGTACCTTACGTTCAATGTCAATTCAGCGACCAGCCCGCAGATTTCGATCAATACCTCGACGGCTCTGCCGGATGGAGTGGTCAACAACCAGTACAACTATTTCTTCAACGCCTGCTGTGCTCCGAACGGCGTGACTTTTTCGGTGGTGGGCTCCCTGCCGACGGGGTTGAATCTGAATTCGAATGGGCAACTGTCGGGCACCCCCACGGTCGCCAAACAGTACACGATCGAGATTCAAGCCACGGACAATAGCAATTCCTCCAACTTCGGAAGAAGATTTTTGACTCTGAATATCTCTCCGCTCCAGCCCACTACTCCGATGCCCAATGGAACGGCCAGTTCCTCTTACAGCACGACATTTACGGCGTCCGGCGGAACAGGAACCTTGACGTGGGCGCTGGGGCCGGGGAGCCAGATTCCTCCGGGACTATCGCTGTCATCTAACGGAACGCTGTCGGGCACACCCAGTTCGCCGGGCAGTTACAACCTGAACTACACGGTGACCGATGGCTCGGGGAATAGCTTCACGGGATACTTCGGCATGCAGATATATGCGGCCGGCAGTGTCTCACCGCCCAACATCACGTTCGGCAACAATCTTGGCGCCTGGTCGATTGGCCAGCTTCAGTACGCGCTGACAGCCAACGGCGGAAACGGAACCTACGTCTGGAGCTTGGCGGGCGGCGCTCTGCCGCCGGGATTGGCGATGCGCACGGACGTTCCGTCTTTCTTCCCGGCCGGGACCGCGGCCGGCCTGATCGGGCTCGCCACTACGCCGGGAAACTATAGCTTCACACTGGCGGTGACCAGCGGCGGGCAGACATCCTACCAGTACTGCACCATGCGGATCACGGCGCTGCTGCTGAAGGAGAACCAACTGCCGCAGGCCTTCATCGGCGCCGCTTATAGCTATACCTTGACGGCCTTGAATCCCGCCGGGACGGTGACCTGGACAGCCAACGGCTCCATGCCGTCGGGCCTGAACCTGAGCAGTTCCGGGGTGCTCTCCGGCACGCCCACCCAAGCTGGGAATTTCAACATCAACTTCAATTTCACCGACGGTGTCGATACCGTGAACCGGGGGCTGAACCTCAATGTCTCGGCCTTACAATTCACGAATGCCGGCCTCCTACCCAACGGACAGCAGAACAGCGCTTACAATGTCACTTTCAATGCAACGGGAGGAACTGCACCGTACACTTATTCCCTTCAGAACTCAGCCCCCTCCGGACTGAGCCTCAACAACGGAACCCTCTCGGGAACCCTCAATCAGGGAACGGGCAATTTCAGTTTTAACGTCCAGGTAACCGATAGCCGGTCCAATTCCTATGTCAAGACGTTTTCCATCGATATCGTCAACCCTTCTTCGGTTCTGCCATCCATTGCTCTAAACCAGATGGTTTACAACATCGCTTCCCTGGGCAGTTTCTTCTCGCAGAACGTGAGCGCGTACAATGGCGGCACGGCGCCGTTCACTTGGAACGTGACGGGCCTGCCGCAGGGTCTGTCGGCGCGCACCTACGAGGTCTCCGCGCGACCGAATATGGCTCCCGACGATGTGGAAGTCTGGGGCACGCCCACCGCCTTGGGGACGTATAACGTGCAGTACACGGTCACCGATGCCAACGGCGTTTCCTCGACGGTGCAGTGCCCGCTGGTAGTTTCGGCGATAACGCCGGATTACGCCTCTCAACTCCCCAACGGCACAATCGGGGTTGCGTACCCGGCGAGCAAGCTTCGTGTGCTGGGCGGCACGGGCCCCTATACCGTCAGTCAATTCAACGTTTCTTATAATCCGCTGCCGGATGGCTTGACACTCAACACCGGAACGTTCACGGTGAGCGGAACGCCACAAGAGAATGGCTATTTCTATCCCATCTTCCAATTCGCCGACTCGGCCGGCAACAGCATCCAGATGCCGCTCGGATTCTACATAGCGGGCGGGGCTTCTTCCACCATCTCTATTAATCAGAATGACAATCTGGGCTCGATCACGGTCGGCTTTAATTACTCCATGCAGTTCAACGCGTGTTGCACGAGTTCCGGGTTGTACACCTGGACGCAGCCCGGCGGGACCTTGCCTCCAGGGCTGACGCTCACCGCGGGAGGCAAACTGAGCGGGACGCCGACGGCTCCCGGAACTTACACGTTCCTGCTGCAGGCTGCCGATTCGACTAACTTGCCGAACGTGGGGCTGAGGCAGTTTGTGCTTAACGTAACGACGCTTTCCCTGCCCGCCCCGAATATGCCCTCCGGCACCGTCAACGTTCCGTACAGCACGCAACTCTCGGCATCGGGGGGCACCGGCGCGCTGACCTTCACTCTGGGACTCAACTCCACCCTGCCTCCCGGGATTACCTTGAACAGTACCACCGGCGTGCTGAGTGGAACGCCCACTTCAACCGGGATATACGGCTTCAACGTAATCTTCGCCGACACCGCCGGCCACACGATCTCCGGTAATTACGGTCTGTCGATTTTTGGCGCCAACGGCCCCCCGCTAGTAATTACAGTCAACCAGAACCTGGGCACTTTTTCGCTGGGTCCGATTCAAATTCCGTTGACCGCGACCGGCGGTACGGGCGGGTATACCTGGTCGATTACCAGCGGCTCGCTGCCGGCGGGACTGGTGCTGCGGACAGATGGCATGCCCTCGTATTTCCCGACGGGAACAACCGCCGGAATCGTCGGGGTAGGCACCGCCGCGGCGACCGGAGCCAGCTTTACGATTAAGGTTACGGACAGCAGCTCCAACACGGCGTCGCTCATCTGTAACATGAGTGTGAGTCCGCTGATTGTCACGGAACCCCTCCAACTGAATGACGGCTTCGTCAACCTGTCTTATTCGTATACGCTAACTACGTCCGGCGCTTCCGGCGGCGTCACCTGGTCCGTGAACAACGGGAATAGTCTTCCGCAGGGGCTCTCGCTGTCGTCCGCAGGCCAGATTTCGGGAACGCCTACCAGCCAGGGTAACTACAACTTTAACCTGACCGCTACCGACGCCCACGGCTCCGTGGGGCGTCAATTCAACATCCAGGTCTGGGCGGTGGGTCTCAACGGTTCAGCCGACTTGGGAAATGTTCTTCAAGGTGCGGCATTCAACACGACACTTACAGGTGCCGGTGGGACGCCTGCTTACACATTCTCGGCGGGCAACCTCCCGCCGGGACTTAGTTTGAGTCCAGCAGGCCAGCTTTCCGGAACCGTGACCGCGGGTATCGGCACGTACCGATTTAATGTCACGATTACCGACCACACCGGCGGGAGCTACAGCAAGCAATTTGCGTTGGACATCGTCAGCACGCCGACCCTGCCGAACCTCGGGTATCCCAACCCGCCGGAAGATGTCACGCTGGGAGAACCGCGCAATTATTCATTCAGTGTAAACGGCGGCAAGAGCCCCTACACGTGGTCGATCACCGGTTCACTGCCGCCGGGGATGAGGCTGGCGACCGCCAATCTGCCAAACAATCTCAATGTAGGGCCGGACGACGCCGTTATTTGGGGCAGCCCGACGCAATTGGGAACATTCAACTTCACCATTAACGTGAAGGACAGTTCGCCGACACCGGTAACGGTCTCGCAGCCGATGATCCTGAACGTCCAGGCGATGACCAACGATTTCCCGCCCGGCCCCACCCGTGGAACCCCCTACAGCTATTACGTACGGCCCATCGGCGGCGCGCCTCCGTACACTTGGACCATCCTCAGCGGAAATCTGCCGACGGGCCTGACGCTGAACTCGACGACCGGGATCGTCAGCGGGATGCCGCTGGACGACGCGAACTTCGGCATCACGGTGAAGATCGCCGGCTCCGGTTTGAGCGTGACCCGCAACCTCGGATTCAACGTCAGTTCGCCGACCAACCCTCCGATTTCCATGAACAGCCAGACGGCGCTGCCCGACGTGACCGTCAACAATCAGTACAACTTCTTCTTCAACGCCTGCTGCGGAGCGGGCGGTTTGACTTATTCCCTGGTGGGAAGCGCGCCGCCGGGGCTGACCTTGAGCGGAAACGGGCAACTGACGGGAACGGCCACCACGATCGGTAAGTACACCCTGGAAGTCCAGGCAGTGGATGGCGCCAATTCGTCCAACTACGGGATCCGGCACTTCACACTGAACGTAACTCCCCTGAACCCCAATTTACAGACGCCCAACGGTACGGCCGGGTCCACTTATTCCACGACGTTGTCGGCGACCGGTGGAACCGGGACTTTACAGTGGGTGCTGGGTCCGGGCAGCCAACTTCCTCCGGGATTGACGTTGTCATCTAACGGAACCTTGTCGGGCACACCCAGCTCGCCGGGTAGTTACAACCTGAACTACACCGTGACGGACGGCGCGGGGAACAGCTTCACGGGATCCTTCGGAATGCAGATAGAAGCAGCGGGCACCAGCGCGGCGCCGAGTTTCAATTTTGGCGGCAACTTTGGCGCCTGGCCCCTCGGAGAGGTTCAGTATGCGCTGGGCGCCAGTGGCGGCAACGGAACGTACACGTGGAGCCTGACGGGCGGCTCTCTGCCGCCGGGACTAGCGATCCGCACGGATACGCCGTCGTTCTTCCAGTCCAATGCGCAGGCTGGAATCATCGGCCTCGCCACCACGCCCGGGAATTACACCTTCACACTGGCACTAACCAGCGGCGGACAGACTTCCTATCAGTACTGCACTTGGACAATTACGGCGCTGACCGTTAAGGACAGCGGTTTGCCGCAAGCTTTCATCGGTGTCCCTTACAGTTACACGTTTACGGCCCTAAATCCGGCCGTAAACGGGACCGTGACGTGGACGCAGAACGGTGGCAGTCTCCCCGCGGGTTTGACCTTCAGCAGCAGCGGGGTACTCTCCGGAACTCCGACCCAGTCCGGGACTTTCAATTTCAACTATCTTGTCAGCGACGGCGTCGATATGATTGGCCGTGGCAGCGGCATCAATGTGTCGGCGGTCCGATTCACCACGGACGGTCTGCTGCAGAATGTGCCGCAGAATGGCACGGTCAATGTAACGTTCGCCGCGGCCGGCGGTACTGGCGGCTACACGTTCACCGGCAACGGACTGCCGGGCGGGTTGACTCTGAGTCAGTCCGGAACGCTCTCCGGCGCCATCAACAGTTCGACGGGGAAGAACGGCTTCTCGGTCACGGTGACCGATTCCAGTTCGGAATCTTATACCCAACAGTTCTCCATCGACGTGATCGGAGCGCCGCCGCTACTGCCCAGCATCAACTTGAACGGTCTGATCTACAACCCCACCGCCTCGCTTGGCCAGACCTTCTCGCAATTGGTTAGCGTGTTTTTCGGCGGTACGGCGCCGTTCACCTGGAACGTGACCGGGCTGCCGCCAGGAGTGTCGGCGCGGCCGTACAACGCCGCGGGGCGTAACGATATAGCACCCGACGACATCGAGATCTGGGGCAACCCAACGACCCTGGGAACGTACACCGTCACATACAAGGTGACCGATGCCACCGGCCTGTCAGCCACGGTGACGTCCCCCTTTACGGTTTCTGCCCTGATAGTGGATAACGGCGACAACCTGCCCAACGGCACTTTAGGGGCGACCTACTCGCGTAAGTTGCGGGTTCTGGGCGGCACGGGTCCTTACACCGTCAGCCAAGTCAACACCGTGTCTAATCCGCTGCCCGATGGTTTGACGCTGAATACCGGCGCTTTCACGGTGACCGGCACGCCCCTGGAGACCGGCAATTTCAACCCGCTACTGCAATTCAAAGATTCGGCGAATAACAGCCTTATCGCGTTCTACGGCTTTAACGTCTTCAGCGGGACTTCTGCGTCGATCAATATCAATACTTACTTCAATCTGGGCTACGTCGTTACCGGCAGCTCCTATTCCAATCAGCTTTTCGCCTGCTGCTCGAATTCCGGAACCTACACCTGGACGCTGGCTGGTGGGACTTTGCCAGCGGGACTCACTTTCTCCGCCACCGGCGCGCTGAGCGGAACGGCCACTACTTCCGGTGTTTACTACTTCCTGGCGAAGGCGGCCGACTCCGCCAACCTGAGTAATGCGGGCTACAAACAATTCGTGCTGACCGTGTCGCCGCTTGTGCTTGCCTCTAATACGAATCTGCCATACGGCACGGTGAACTCTTCGTATAGCTATCAGACAAATACCAGCGGTAGTACCGGCACAGTCACTTATACATTGGGGTTGCAGGGACCACTGCCGCCGGGAATCACCCTGAGCGGCAGCGGTCTGCTGTCCGGCACTCCTACTGCTACCGGACAGTTTCTGTTTAACGTGAACATTTTCGACACCTCGGGACACACGGACGTCGCGTATTTTAATCTGGGGATCTACACCACCAGTCCATTCCTGGCCATCAACACGGGGGCGAATCTGGGGACCTTGCCAGTGGGCGAAGTAGAGCAACCTCTAATCGTCGCGGGTGGCAATGGCATATTTACATGGAGTCTCACTAGCGGCTCGCTGCCGCCGGGATTGTCTCTCCGCACGGACCTGCCGCCTTATTTCCCGTTCAATGCGTCAGCGGGAATTGTAGGCGTGGCGACGGTGGCACAGTCCACGCCGTATCAGTTCACCTTGACGGCCACCAGTGCCGGACAGACGGCGAGCCAGACGTTCAGCCTGAAGATCACCGGATTGACGGCCATGGAAAACACCGGGTTCCGTCTGCCCGACGCCTTCCTCGGCACGCCATTCTCGTACACTTTCACTCCGTTGAACGCCGCCGGCGCCGTCACCTTCGGCTCGCCCAACAATCTGCCTCCGGGGCTGACCTTGAGCAGCACGGGCGTTCTCTCCGGTACTCCCATCACGGCCAGTTACTACAATTTCAGCTTCACCATCAACGATACCGTCGATACCGTGACGGTGAGCGCCGCTCTAGACGTCTATACCGTTAACGTCACGAGCCCTGGAAGCATACCTAACGGAACTCAGAACGCGCTTTACAACTACACGTTTGCGGCTGGCGGCGGGACTCCGCCATATACTTTTAATGTCAACGGCCTCCCTGGTGGCCTCACAGTCAGTCAGGCGGGCGTTCTGTCGGGCACGGCCAACGGCGTAGGACGCTTCAACTTGAACGTCACGGCCACGGACAGCAATCGCACCTCTTACACGAAGGTCATATCGTTCGATGTGGTTGGGGTGCCACCAAGCCTTCCGCAGGTCCAGAGCTCTGGAAGCTTTGACGATTGTTCGTTCGG
>PLRZ01000638.1:0-2587 GCA_003164075.1 Bryobacterales bacterium
GCTTATTCTTTCGCGGCGCCTAAGCCAGGCACCTGTCCTTTTGCACACGCAGGCAGACGCTTCCTGTATCATGGGTAACATTCCCATGGACAGACGCACCTGGATGCAACTGATCGGTGTCCTCGCCGCCGCCCGGCAGGGATTTTCTCAAACCCAACCGCCTGCCACCGCCACGCCGCAGCCGCCCGCCGGCCCGCGGGGCGGCGGACGCGGACCGCAGCGCCCCCTGCGAATTACCCGGGAACAAGTGCAGGCGGCGCTCAAGCTGCTCGGCCTGGAGTTTCAGGACGCCGAGATCGACATGATGCTGCGCAACGTGGACAACGCGCTCGCAAGTTACGAAGCCGTCCGCAAAATCGACGTCCCCTACGACACCGAGCCATCCTTCACATTCCATCCGGGCCTGCCCGGCCGCACGCCCATCAAAGGCCCGCAGCGGTTTGACTCCACCATTCCCAAAACCGGCGCCGCGAAAGCGCCGTCGAATCTGGAAGATCTCGCGTTTCTGCCGGTCACCGAACTGGCGCCGCTGGTGCGCTCGCGCGCGATATCATCCACCGACCTGACCAGGATGTACCTGGAACGGATGAAGAAATATTCGCCCAAGCTGCTCTGCCTCATCACCCTCACCGAGGAACCGGCCCTGCAACAGGCCGCCGCGGCCGATAGCGAAATCAAGGCGGGCAAGTATCGCGGCCCCCTGCACGGCATACCATTCGGCGTGAAGGACCTTTTCGATACCAAGGGCATCGCCACCACCTGGGGCGCCGAGCCGTTCGAGAAGCGCGTCCCGGAATCCGATGCCACCTGCTTGGAGCGGCTCTACAAGGCGGGCGCGGTGCTCCTCGGGAAGCTCTCCATGGGTGCGCTGGCGCAGGGAGACGTCTGGTTCAAGGGCACTACCAAGAGTCCCTGGCCCACCGAGGCGGCGCGCGCCAAGGGCGAATACGACCGCGGATCGAGCGGCTCGTCGGCCGGTTCGGCTTCCGCGACGGCGTCCGGGCTGGTGGGATTTTCGCTGGGCACCGAGACGCTGGGGTCGATTGTTTCGCCGAGTACCAACTGTGGAACCGTGGGCCTGCGTCCCACTTACGGCCGCGTGAGCCGGCACGGCGCCATGGCGCTGAGCTGGACCATGGACAAGATCGGGCCCATCTGCCGCGGCGTGGAGGATTGCGCCCTGGTGCTGAACGCCATCTACGGGCCCGACGGGCACGACCGTTCCGTGGGCGCCGACCCGTTCCATTGGGAACCGAAGAAGCCCGTGAAAAGTCTGCGCGTGGGCCTGCTGCAAGCCGCCTTCGATCGCCTGCAGGACGCCCAGAAGAAGATCTACGATCAGGCGCTCGCCGACCTGAAGAACGCGGGCGTCACGTTGACGCCGGTGGATTACCAGGAAGATCTGGTGGGAATTCGCTACCTGTTGGAGGCCGAAGGGGCAGCGGCGTTCGACGACATCACGCGCGATGGCCAGGTTCGCACCCTCCGCGGGCAGGGTCCGGGCGATTGGCCCAACAGCTTCCGCGGTTCGCGCCTGATCCCGGCGGTGGAATACATCCGGGCGCAGCGCATCCGCACCCTGCTGGTCGAGAAGTTCGAGAAGTTCATGGCCGATTGGGATGCGATCGTGGTCCCCGGCTCCGGTCCGCTGACCACTACCAATCTCACCGGCAACCCGCAAGTGGTAGTCCGCTGCGGGTACACCGAAAGCGCCACGATGCGTACGCCGTGGTCGATGCTCGGATTCATCGGCAGGATCTACGACGAAGGATCGCCCCTGCGGCTGGCGCTGGCCTATGAGCAGGCCACCGAGTGGCACAAGAAGACGCCCGTTTTGATCGCGTGAACCTGCGCTGGGGAAAAAGCGAGCGCACGTTTGCGGTGGTGTTGCCGGCGAAAGGCGACCCGGTCTGGGTGCTGCCGGGCTTTGAAGAGGGACGCGCCCGCGAGTTGATCACGTGGGCGACGACATTCGCGTGTGGCAGGAGGACGAGAGCCCCTACCAGCGGATCGCGGAGGGCCTGCGGGGTCGCGGTATTGCCGCGGGACGAGTCGCCACCGACGAGGGGGCGCGCTTTTTCGTATTCGACGGCATTGGGAAGCTGGCTCCGAAGCTGGAATACGCTGGCGCGGCGGCGGTGTTGAGGCAAGGCGGGGCAGGGCGATAGGGGAGTGGCGGGCTGCGTAGCTCTTTGTATATACAATATGCTACGCTAGCCGCGGTACCAAGTTACGCCCGATGAGGCGGAAGAAACTGTGCCGGAGTCCGCCGGGAGAAACCCTGGACGGGCGGCTGGCGTTCGTGGTCTTTCGCCGCCTGCCCCGAGGTGTGGTGCGGGCGGTCACAGCCCGCGATATGGAAGATACTGCGCGGCGGCTATTTCGCCGCAAATAGGGAGACGAGATGAAGAGAAAGCTCCTTCCGTCGACGTCGCCTCTGCCGAATTTTCGTTCGGATCAAGCGGCGGCCGAGTATTTCGAAACTCATTCCGTGGCGGAAGTATGGAACGGCTTGCGCGAAGGCAAACCAGGCAAGCCATCCAAAGCGTTGGCAAAAGCAATCGGAGGGCGGGCTGAAGCCCGCCGC
>PLRZ01000638.1:2636-3927 GCA_003164075.1 Bryobacterales bacterium
CCTTATTTCCCCGGGCCAACCGAAATTGCCGGCGACATCAGGAGTCCAGAGACTGAACGCAAAACGCCAGCGAGAGCGGACCTCTCGCGATCACCGTCAGTGATCCGCTCACCCCCGGTCCACCCATGCCATAATCGATCCAACGGTATGAAGTGTGCGTTCGCGCTCCTGCTCGCGGCGGTGGTGTTCTCCGGCTGCGCGCATAAGAAGAAGCATGGCAAGCCGATACCGCCACCTCCAGCCCCGGCGATGCCCTCCGTCAAACCCGGCTACCAGGAAACCGGCATCGCCAGTTGGTATGGCCACCCGTACCACGGCCGCCANNGATACCAATAAGACGGTCGAAGTCCGCATCATCGATCGCGGCCCCTTCGTCGACGGGCGTATCATCGATCTCTCCCACGCCGCGGCGAAGGCCATCGACATGATCGGGCCGGGCATCGCCAAAGTGCGCATGGAAGTGATCGACGTGCCGGCGGGCGTCTCCAGAGCGATTTATGTGGTGCAAGTCGGCGCTTTCCAGGATCGCGCCATCGCCGAGCGTATCCGCATCGAAATGGCCGGGCGCTACGGCCAAGCGCGGGTGATGGAGCGTAGGGAAAATCCCGGAGTGTGGCGCGTTCTTGTTGGGAACGAAGCCAATTTGGACGCCGCAAATACGCTCCGCGCACGAATTCGCCGCGAAACTGGTGAGAGAAAGGCCTTCGCCGTCCGACTAGATTCTCAATGAGAACAGCGCCGAACCACCGCTTGCTGGGACGGTCGGCGGAAATCGAGTCGCTGCGCCGGTTGCTCGACAAGGCATCCCGTAACGTCCTTCCCGTGTTGTTGTTAGGGGAGAGCGGCACGGGCAAAGAGGTGGCCGCGCGGGCCATCCATGACACCAATCCGCGCGGCCCGTTCGTGCCCATCGACTGCGGCTCGCTGGTCGGCACCCTGATGGAAAGCGAGNNGAGATCGGCGACATGCCCATGGAAATGCAGGTCAAACTGCTGCGTGTGGTGCAGGAGCGCGAGTTCCGCGCCGTCGGCTCCACGCAATGGCGCAAAGTGGACCTGCGCATCATCGCCGCCACCCACCGCGACCTCAAGTCGGAGGTTGCCGCCGGCCGTTTCCGCCAGGATCTCTACTACCGGCTCAATGTTTTCACCATCCACTTACCCCCTCTGCGCCACCGTAAGGAAGATATTCCGCTGCTGGTGGAGCACTTTCTCTCGGGCTATGGGTTTCAGCCCAGCCGGGAGATTCTGGACGTGCTGGAATCCTACGATTGGCCGGGCAACGTGCGGGA
>PLRZ01000638.1:3996-4714 GCA_003164075.1 Bryobacterales bacterium
ATCGGCGCCGCCTTGGCCGCTACCAATGGCGAACGGGCCAAAGCGGCCCGGCTCTTGGGAATCGGCCGCACCACTTTGTATCGAAAGATGAAAGAATACGGATTCGCTTGACTATTTCACTCGACGCGACGTATAGCACGGGCGACCGGCTCTCAGGAGTCGGGATGTACTCCCATGAGATTTTGTACGGGTTGGCCGCGGCGCATCCCGAGACGGGCTTTCACTTCTGTTACCGCCTGCATCGCTATCTGCGCTCGTGGCGGATGAAGTTGCCGTCGAACGTGCGCAAGCGCCTGATTCTGGAGCCATTTGGCCCGCGCGACACAGAGCTTTTCCACGGGTTGAACCAGCGCCTGCCGCTGGTTCCGCTGCGCCGGTCGGTAGCCACCTTTCACGATTTGTTCGTCATGTCGGGCGAATATTCCACGCCCGAATTCCGCGAGCGCTTCACCCGGCAGGCGCGCGATGCCGCGGCACAGGCGGACGTCATCATCGCCGTGTCGAAGTTCACCCGGGACCAGGTAGTTTCGCTCCTCGGCGTGGATCCGTCCCGGGTTCGCGTGGTCCACCATGGCGTCCGCCGCCTGGATTTTCCAGTTGTGGAACGCCAGAAGGTGATTCTGAACGTGGGAGCCATCCAAACACGCAAGAATATCGCGCGACTGGTGGAAGCGTTCGAAACGGTCGACCGTTCCTGGCGGCTGGTGCTGGCCGGATC
>PLRZ01000366.1 GCA_003164075.1 Bryobacterales bacterium
GGCAGGCCGTCGGCGCGCTGCTGGAATTCCGCGCCCACACCCAGATGCCAGGGGCCCGCGTGCGCCGCGTCCGACAGTGTCGCCACATGGCCCCCGCGGGCGGTCTCGCCGCGGACGATCATGGCAAACGTATTATTGAAGCCCAGCGGCGGGAGCCACGCCAGCTTCCATTGCGCTCGATACGCGGCGCGCACATCCGCCAGCACAGTGGCGGGGTCGGTTGCCGGCGGCCGCTTCAAGACGGCCATCAGCGCCGTGCCGGTGTATTCGGGGTAGAGATCGATGGAGCCCCGCACCAGCGCCTCATGCAACAACAGCGTGCCGCCGAGATTCAGGGCACGCTCCACCGGTACGCCCACGCGGCGCTCGATCTGCTGCGCCAGAATCTCGCCCAGGATCACCTGTTCGGTGAAATTCTTGGAGCCCACCACGATCTGCGGGTGCCCGCCGCAGGAGGCCAGCAGCAGCCCGCTCAGGCAGGCGACAATCTTCGTTCGATCCATTCCAACCCCTCGTCCGCCAGCAATGCCATGGCCGCGGCGGGCAGCGCGCCCGCCAGCAAAGCCTGCTTATCCATCATGGCAATCCCGCGCACCAGAAACACGCCCAAGCCGCCGGCGCCGATGAAGGCCGCGATCGTCGCCGTCCCGATGGTGGTCACCGTGGCAATGCGCAGCCCGGCCACAATCGAAGGGACAGCCAGCGGCAGTTCCACCTGCCAGAGAATCTGGCGCGGCGTCATCCCCATCGCCATGGCCGATTCGCGTACCGAAGGGTCCACGCCCATGATGCCGGTGAGCGTACTGCGCAGAATCGGCAACAGCGCGTACAGGCTCAGGGCCAGGATGGCGGTGTGCTCGCCGATACCGATCAGCGGCAGCAGAAAGCCGAACAGCGCCAGGCTGGGGACCGTCTGCGCGATATTCGCGAAGCCCAATACCCAACGCCGCGCGGCCGGCCGGCGCGCCAACAGGACTGCGGCGGGCAGCGCCAGTGCTACCGCGATGGCGATGGTAATCCCGACCAGCCGCAAGTGCTGCAGCGAGAGCGACAAAATCTCCGGCGCCAGGCTGCCGTTCATTTCGGCCTCCCATCCTCTTCGATGCCCGCCAGGAACGCCCGCGCCTCAGGCGTGCCGGCGTTGCGGAATTCGGGCGGCGTGGCGACCAGTTCCAGCGCTCCATCGCGCAGCAAAGCGATGCGCGTGGCCAGCATGAGCGCCTCGCGGACATCGTGCGTCACGAACAGCGCGGTCTTGCGCACGGTGCGGCGCAGTTCCACGAATTGCCGCTGCAACTCGAAGCGTGTGATGGGGTCGAGCGAGGCGAACGGCTCGTCGAACAGGAGCAGCGGCGGGTCGGCGCCCAGCGCGCGCGCGATACCCACCCGCTGCCGCTCGCCGCCGGAAAGTTGCCGCGGATAGCGGTGGCGGAATTCCGCGGGCGCGAGCCCCACCGCTTCCAGCAGCAACTCCACCCGCGCCGCCACGCGCGCCGGTTCCCATTCCTCCAACCGCGGCACGAGTCCGATGTTGGCCTCCACCGTCCAATGCGGGAAGAGTCCCGCGTCCTGGATGACATAGCCCATGCGGCGGCGCATCCGGACCGGGTCCCAAAGCGTTGCGGCACGGCCTTCGAAGCGGACCTCGCCCGCGGAGGCCGGAACCAGTCCGTTGACGGTTTTCAGCAGCGTGGTTTTGCCCGATCCGCTGCGGCCCAACAGCACCACGGTTTCGCCCTCCTCCACGTTCAGGTCGATATGGCGCAGTACCGGCCGGCCACCCAGAGCGCAGGACACATCGCGGATTTCGAGAATGGCGGAAGGCACGGAGACAGTTTACATGGTAAGCGGCTTCCCCCGCGACTACTGCACCGGCATGTGTCACCGGCGTGATGAGCGAGCCCAACCGGCCCGACGCACGATCGCAAACCACCGCGCGCAGTTCCGCCACATCTCCGTTCGGTTCCAGCGCCGTGGTAAATGCTTGAGCGCGAGCCCCTGGCGGATGGTCCCGCGGTCCTTGCCATCGGCCGACCGTGGAGTCAGCACCACTTCCACGTCGCCGGTCTACTGGTCGCGGTTCTGTTGCAACTGGAGATCGCCCGCCGAGATCATGACCGTCGCGCGGATACTTCCCGGCTTCGGCTGGTCGACTTTCTGGTATCCCGCCAGCAACCCGATCCCGTCCACGGCCAGCGGACTGACCAGCGCCTCCCGGATGGCCTCGGTGCGCTACGCCTCCGCGTTCTTCGGCTCGGGCAGCGCTATGGTGCGCCGAACCGATTGTAGCTCACGGAGCAGAGGCGCGGACCTGTATCGCTTATTTTAGAGATCCGATCGGCGGCGCTCAGGGCACTTTCTAGACGGCGGCCAACAGGTCCTTCTCAGTGAAACTCTCGTTGAAGCGCTCGACTTCCTTGCCGGCGCGATACGACGAAATCCTTGCGCACCCGCAGCTTTTGCGGAAGGGTTAGCGGCCCGCGGGTACAAGCGCACTGGACGCGATTCGACAGTTCGAATGTTTGGGCGTTAGGCGCCCCAGTTGACATGAGCGGGACTTCACGGGAGTAATCCAGGAAACACCTATTCCACCTTTTTCCGAGTTGGCGACGGTGCAGCCGGAGGTGCCTTGGACGCTTCCCACAACGCCGTTTCGGGTCAGTATCCGAGTGTCCTACGACCTGTGCTCAGGCGGCGCGGGTGCGGTCAACTGAAGGGATACCTGGAACAGTGGCCCGTGAACAGATGGCGAGACCGGCGCCACCGTGATACAACGGGTTTTCACATATGTCACGACGTCTGCGCTCGACAACGCTGGTAGCTGCTGACCTAAGACGTGTCTTCAGGTCTGATGAGAAACGTCTGGTTGACGCCTACGTCGCGCGCCTGTACGTTCTGTACGAGGACCTCAGGATCGAGATCTCCGCCATCAACGCGAACAGCATTCCGAGCCTCGACATACCGGACCCGGCAGGAGAGGGCCTGGAATACCAGGAGGTTGGCAAATACCGCCGAAACTACTTTCTAAGGCGCTCCATTGGCACTCTATATGAATTTGCAGAGGGGCTGCGTTTGCTTGCGGCGTGCCCCGATTTCGCCTGGGTGTCGGCTGACTTCGACAGTGACACCGCCGCGCAGTGGAATGCGGCTACTGGTTTTTTCAGTCGAAGGAGCGGCTCATCCAGAACGTTCGGAACGATATCGGGGGACACTTTGGCAGCAAGGCGGCCATTTACGCGGTGCCTAACTTGAGCACTGGGACAGTAGGCAAAATCGAGACTAAGTACGATGATCAGAATTGTCCGCGCCCGCCAGAGGTCCATTTCGCAGGTGAGATTGCCGAGTCAGCGTTCCCCAGACATCTCCCGGGTACGAGCGTTGACGAGCAGGTAGGAGGATTTATGAAAGACGTACTCGAGCCGGGATACCGCGCGCTGGCGAGCCGGGCGATGGAAGCGGAACCGTAGTCTCCTCGAGCGCCGTACCTGGCCCCCGTGCGCCAGAGGTCCGCGTCGGCGGCTTCGCTAGCATTTTTCCGTGGGCGGCGCATCACGAGAGGGATGCCCGAATTCGGCCGAGGGATGGCTGTCGCATGCACACTCCCGGGGGTAACCCTCCTAAGTGTGGTTACGAAAGCTGGCTGAGCGCAACCGAATCACTCCAGCAAGATGTGTATGCCGTCTGCGGTATACTACTCGCGACAGGTGAAATTAACATGGGCAATCGAGTGACACAATTTTGTCTTCGCGCTTTGCCGATTCTCCTCATGATGCTCGGCATTGCTTTCCTCCTGTTCTGCGTTATTCAGTTTTGGAATCTGAGGGATGGGGTGAATGACAAAACCGCGCTTGGAAAGCTGTTAAGCCAAGGAAAGGGCGACGAGTATATTAGCGCGAAGCTTGATCTCTACAACCGCCGCGCCGACGACATCAAGACCCTGCTCGTGTACCTGCTTGCAATCGGCGGTTTCATTACTGCCCTACAAGGCCTATTTGCTTTCTTTAACGTTCAGAACTTCACTAAGCAGGCAGACGACGCAATGAAGAAGGGCAATGAGACCGTGACGAAGCTCGAAAGCCAGGGTAATGCGGCCAGGAGACGGGTGGAGGTGATTGCCTCATCGGCGGCAAAGACTGAATCTAAGGCCCAACGGATGTTGAAGTCAATCGAAGCACAGATGCCTGTGTTCACCCAGATGGATCGCGTGATCAACGCTGCCGTTGAACAACTGCAGCTTCTGTTTCGCGAGCCGGACACTCTCACCGATCTGTACGACACGATTTTGCCCACGGATCGCCAGCGAATCACGTATTACGAGCGGAGCGTCGCTGGGTTGGAATTTGCCGAGTTGCCGCAGTTAAAGACTAAACTGGCCAACGTTTATCGTGGTCTGGCTGTGTTTTATGCCTCGAAGTGTTTCAAGGACCTCGACCAACTGAAGGAGAAGAGATGGTCCGAAGGCCCTGATGTCGACAGAATCAGGGACAAGGAGGACCTCACTCGTGCGCGACTCTACGCCGAGATGGCGCGAGCAAAATCGGAGAATCCTTTCTGCGTGGAAAATGACTTGGGATGGATGGCATCAAGGGACGGAGATCTATGTTTGGCGGCCGAACACTGCCGACGCAGTTTAGCACTGCAGCCATGCCAACAAAGAGCGCTTACCAACCTGGGGATTACCCAACTAAAACAAAACAACCTCGCGGAAGCCGTCGTCACTTTGAGCAGGGCTAAGCAGCTCGAAATTTGGGAAACGGATCGGAAGGACCTCAAATCACGGGTACACTACAATCTGGCATGCACGCTCGTGCGGCAAGCG
Organism: Bryobacterales bacterium; assembly: GCA_003164075.1. The sequence continues at coordinate 4,820 of PLRZ01000366.1, forward strand.
ATGCACAATACAACCCAAGAAGAGAAACTCCTTGCCGAGGCGCTCTGGGAGCTCAATGAGATGCTGAAGTACAACACACGTGGCCTCCTCACATGCTTTGATAGCGACCTGAAAGAGGATGGAGACCTGCACTTCTTGGCCGACAAGGATAGGCGCGGCATTGCCTCGATACGTGAGGCGATGACTACGTGATGGGAGTTGATTCAATCATACCCTTAGAATACCCCGCCAAACCCGCATCGTCAACGGCCTGGGTACTCTGCGAGTACTTATTTCGGCACGGCTGCCCTTAATCTCGACGAAATCCCTTCTAATCAATCAGATGCGGCCACCCCCGAATTCGAAGGACGACACTGTCTTCGGCTGACCAACGAGAGGCGCCACACGCTGATTACGCCTGCGAAGCCGCGATCTGGGAAGTTGACCCGCTCCGCCCGCGCCGCTCGGAGATTGCTCGGCTCCCGGTCGGTGCATGCGGCTCACGTCAACCCGGCGTCCGCGAACGCTGCTAGGCCCTTACGATGCGTTCGTTGGTATGATCGAAGTCAAAGGGCCAAACTCCGTGCTCTATACGGTCATTCTCGAACAGGAAAACGACGGGGGATATGTCGCCGTCGCGCCTGCACTGCCCGGCTGCGTATCCCAAAGCGACACCCATGATGAGGTGATGAAGAACATTTGCGAAGCCGCCGATCTGTACATCGAAGACTGTATCGCCGCAGGTGACCCGGTCCCGTCTGAAGTGGGCAGAGAATACGTCGAGCTCAAGACCGGCACTCAGTGAAATTGCCGACACGGACCTTTCCGGTCAGGAACTCGTGAGGGTGCTTATTCGCGTGGGCTTTGTCGTTAACCGCCGTGTCGTAGTCCCGGATCACAAGCACATCCGTCCTGGAACTCTGCGCCAAATCCTGAACGAAGCGGGGATTACCGTCCACCAACTGCTGGACCTTCGCTGAACCGCGAACGCCCTCTCGAATCACAGCGCCTTTTGAACCGCGGCCAGCAAATCCTTCTCGGTGAGACTTTCGTTGAAGCGTTCGACTTCCTTGCCGGCGCGATCGAAAACCACCGTGACGGGGTACGACTCCAACTTGTACTTCGTGGCCAGTGCGTCGCCACCCATCCCCACAGTGTAGTCGATGGGGTGCTTCTGCAGGAAGTGCCGCACCTTGTCGGCGCCTTCGTCGCCCATATCGATGCCGATCACGGCCACGCCCTTGGACGCGAAATCGCTGTGTACCTTATTGAACGTCGGAAGCTCTCCCACGCAGGGGATGCACCAGGTGGCCCAGAAGTTTACCACCACTACTTTGCCGTTCAGAGCCGCGGTGTCGAGGGGCGTGCCTTCGAGCGTGTTCAACCCGGGGAGATCGATCGTCGCGGACACGGCGGCTGGAGCCGGCGCGGCCTGATGAGTTTTTTGCAGCCAGGCGAGATATTTCGCAACCTCACCAGCGCCGTTCGTGCGGCCTTCGTCCCACTTGTCGACCAGCTTCCCATCGGAATCCAGAATCACGTAAAAGGGCGTGGCCACCGTGCCGAACCGATCCAATTCCAGCTTGCCGTTGGCCTCGGACGCGGCGTCGGTGCCATCGGTGTACAGTTCCAGCAGGACGAAATNNGCCTGGGCCAGCGCATCCTGGTAACGGTCTCTCAGCCAGACCAGGTCGCCGGACGCGGCGCCGGTCGAGCTTTCGGCCGCGGCGGGGACGTACGCGTCGAAAAGTCCCAGCTTGCCGCCCGACATGCCGGGCCACAGGCTCACCGCGAAAATCAGAAACACCATGCCCGTGAGCAGGCGGCCGAGGCCCATGTTTTCGTCGGCCTTGATTCCCTCCAGCCGCACGAAGCCCAGCAGGTACAGCCCCGCCATGCCGAATAGCACGATCCACCCGGCCAGGAAGCGCTCGCGCGTGAGAAAGCCGGTCTGCAGCACCTGGTCCAGGCTGGAAAGGTATTTCAGGCTGGCCGCCAGGATGACGAAGCCCATCACCACCTTCACGCGCGCCAGCCATCCGCCACTGCGCGGCAACCGCTTCAGGTACGAAGGGAACAGCGCCAGCAGGAAAAACGGGAGCGCCAGGCCAGTGGCGAACACCACCATGCCCACCGCGGGACGCATGCGGCTGCCTTCGGTCACCGACGCGGCCAGCAGCGTACCCACGAACGGCCCCACGCAGGCAAACGACGAGAGCGCGAAGGTCAGCCCCATCAGCAGCGTCCCGGCAAATCCACCGGCGCCCGACGACTGATTCAACTTCGTCAGGATGGACGACGGAATGGTGATCTCGAACGCCCCCAGCAGGCTCAATCCGAAGGCGATGAACAGCGCCGAGATGAAGCCGTTCACCCATGGGTTGGAGCCCAGTTGCTTGACCCCCACCGGCCCCAGCAATGCCGTGACCAGCAGCCCCATTCCCGAAAAGAGCACGATGATTCCCAGGCAGAAGACTACAGCCTGCGTGACTCCGCTGCGTTTCTCCCCTGGCTGCTGGTTGAGAAAGTACGACATGGTGATGGGGATCATGGGGAAGACGCACGGCGTGAAAATGCAGGCCAGCCCGGCGCCGAATGCCAATAGCAGGAATGCGCTCCAGCCTTGCGCGTCGGACGACGGCGCGGCGGTAGCCCCGGCGGCCGGCGGTTTGGCCTCCGCGAAGCCTGCCGGAATGGCTGTGGACGGCGCCGGCGCGGACGCGTCGATGGTCAGCGGGACGGTGACGGACAATTTCCCCGGCACGC
>PLRZ01000594.1 GCA_003164075.1 Bryobacterales bacterium
GGGCCCCCTCCGCGCGCCAGCGGCGACTCCAGCATGCGCGTGAACTCGCCCTTTTGCGCCGCGGCGAGCGGCGATCCCGCCGGCGGAGCGGCCTGGGGCTGCGGCCCGGGCTGCGCCTTCAGAAGACGCGTGAATTCGCCGGGCTCGGTGGGCGGCGGAGGTGGTGCGGCGCCCGGTGGCGGAGGTGTTGGCTGCGTTCGCAAGAGTCGCGTGAATTCGCCGGGTTCCGATGGCGGTGGCGCGGGGGGTGCGGCCTGCGCGGCAGGCGTCGACTGCGTTCGCAAGAGTCGCGTGAATTCGCCGGGTTCCGATGGTGGCGGCGCGGGGGGTGCGGCCTGCGCCGGGGGCGTCGGCTGCGTTCGCAAGAGTCGCGTGAATTCGCCGGGTTCCGATGGTGGCGGCGCGGGGGCTGCGGCCTGCGTCGGAGGTGTTGGCTGCGCCCGCAAGAGTCGCGTGAATTCGCTAGGTTCCGATGGCTGCGGCGCGGGGGGTGCGGCCTGTGTGGGAGGCGCCGACTGCGCCCGCAGCAGTCGCGTGAAGTCGCCGGGTTCCGATGGTGGCGGCACGGGGGGTGCGGCAACGGGCGCGGCCTGCGTGGGCGGCGTCGACTGGGCGCGCAGCAGGCGCGTGAATTCGCCGGGATCCGATGCCGGTGGCGCGGCTGGCGGCTGAACTGCGGGCTGCGCTGCCGCAGCCGACTGCGGACGCAGAACTCGCGGTATGTCGGCAGGCGTCGCCGCCTGCGCGGGCGGCTCCGGCTGAGCGCGCAACAATCGCGTAAACTCGCCCGCTTCCGCGGCAGGGGGGGCCGGCGCCGCCTGCGCGGGCGGTTCCGGCTGGGCGCGCAGAAGTCGCGTAAACTCGCCGGGTTCCGCCGGCGCTGCCGCTTTGGGCGTATCGATCGCCGCCAACAATCGCGAAAACTCGTCCGCGTCGGGGCCGCCGGGATGCACCGGGGCGGACCGCGGCGGGGCCACCGGTTCCGGCTGTCGCGGCGCCAGAGTGGTCGCCTCGGGCTGCGGCGCCGCCTGCCCGGGGTTCGCCCAGGCGGGAATCTTCCAGGCTCTCACCCTGGTGAGATCGTGCGGATTGGACACCTTGTCGACAGCGATTTTGGCCTTCAACCCCACCATCCACTGGCGCAGCGGCGGATTCCCCGCCAGCACGTCGGTGATGATGTAGGGCGTGCCGTTGTGATCGCCAGTCTCCACAAAGCAAACATGGTACTCCGGCGGAAGCGCGGCGATATCCGCCAGCAGCCCCTCATTTGCCGCGCTGTGACCGCCGGCAAGCAAATGTATCGTAACGGACCGCCCGGTGGAAATCTGGCGGCCGGCCAACGCATGGTCGGTCTGGCCGATGGAATCGGCAATCCGCCCAGCCAACTGAAACCTTTGATCGAAGCTCATGATTTATCCATACGCCCCATGGATTTAGCGGAGAAAATTCAGCCTCCGCGAGGCCCCCACAGCGACCCGTACTCGTGCTTCAAGACCCCTGCATATGATACAGTATCCCTACTGCGAAATTCGCGATTCAGCTTCGGCGCGAAAAAACGGCATTACAAATTGCCCTATGAGATCCCTGTCGCAAGTGGTGTGGTCGGAGGGCATGTACCTCGGTCCTCACGAGTTTCAGGCACAAGCACGCTACTTTGAAGATGCGATCCACTTCGCCACAGCCGCGTTGTGGTTCCAGTGCTACGGCCTTATCGGCTGCACCCTGGACAACGACGCGCTGCGCAATGGAACCGTCAGCCTGGTGCATGCCTCCGGTATTTTCCCCGACGGCACGCCGTTCCACATGCCGCAATCCGACGCCGTCCCCGCGGTCCGTCCCATCGCCGATTTATTTCCGCCCACGCGCGATACCCTGACCGTTTTCCTGGGCATCCGCGAACGCAAACCTGGTGGGCGCAACTGCGCCATTGGCGGCGATGCCGGCGATTCGCGCTATTTCGCCGAACTCCGCAGTTTCAACGACGAAACCAGCGGCGGAGACAGCCGCCCGGTCCCCATCCGCCGCAAGAACATCCGCCTGCTGCTGGAATCCGAGCTCACCGACGATACCGTCGCCCTTCCCTTGGCGCGCTTAAGGCGCGACGGCTCCGGCCATTTCATTTTCGACCCGGCGTTCGTGCCTCCCTGCCTGCAAATTACCGCCAGCGAGCAACTGATGCTCATGCTCCACCGGCTCATCGAGATTCTGGAAGGCAAGAGCAGCGCGCTCAGCCGCACCTCGGCGGCGGGCGGCGGGCTCACCGAATTCTCGTCGCGCGACCTGGCCAATTTCTGGCTGATGCACGCCGTCAATTCCGGCCTGGCCACGTTGCGCCACCTGTGGATCTCAAAGCGCGGCCATCCCGAGCAGCTCTTCATGGAGATGTCGCGCCTGGGCGGTGCGCTGTGCACGTTCGCGCTCGATTCGCATCCGCGCGCGCTGCCGATTTACGATCACCGCAACCTGGGCGACTGCTTCGAAAAGCTCGACGATCACATCCGCCGGCACCTGGAGACCATCGTTCCCACCAATTGCGTCTCCATCCCGCTCACCAAGGTGGCGGATTATTTCTATGAAGGCGAAATCGGCGATACTCGCGTTCTGGGCCGCGCCCGCTGGGTCCTGGGACTGCACGCCGCCATGGGAGAGGCCGAACTCATCGAGCGGACTCCGCAACTGGTAAAAATCTGTTCCGCCAAGTTTGTAGGCGAACTGGTAAAACGCGCCATGGCCGGCCTCAGCCTGACGCATCTGCCGGCGCCGCCCCCGGCCATCCCCGTGCGAGTGGAAACGCAGTATTTCGGCGTCTCCAGGGATGGTCCTTTCTGGGACCACATCGTACAAACCCACCGCGTCGGCATCTATGTTCCAGGAGAAGTGACCGACGCGGAGCTCGAACTTCTGGTAATCCTGGACAAGTAGGTACGAGGACAATCTGCCATGACAGCCAGCACTCCCGGCGCGATCCGGACCGATAATCTCGCGCTGATTTTCCAGGAAGTTCTTACCGCCATCGTTCGCCTGCGTTCCAACCGGCAGGAGTTGTCGGATGCCGAATCCTTCCGCTTCTACATGCGGGAAGCCATCAAGACCGCCATTCAGGAGGCTCGCAACCAGGCCGGCTACAACGCCGACGATATCAAGATGGCCACCCTGGCCCTGGTGGGTTTCCTGGACGAATCGGTGCTCAACACGCGCAACCCGATGTTCGCCGATTGGCCGCGGAAACCCCTGCAGGAGGAACTCTTCGGCATCCATATGGCCGGCGAAATCTTCTTCCGCAATCTGGAACAACTGATGGGCCGCTCGGACTCGGCCGATCTGGCGGACCTGCTGGAGGTGCATTATCTGTGCCTCCTGTTGGGATACGGAGGCCGTTACAGCCTGGGCGGGAAAGGTGAATTGCAGGCCATCGCCACGGCCACCGGAGAGAGGATCCGCCGGATTCGCGGCGTCTCGAACGACCCCTTCATGGAGGTCCTCCACGAAGCCGAAGTGGTGAAAGCCACCGAAGATCCGTGGGTGAAGAAGTTTCTGATCGCGGCGGTGGCCTGCTTCGTTCTGGTATTGGTTCTGTTCGTGGCTTTCAAGGTAACGCTGGGGTCGAGCGCCTCGGAAGTGCGCGCCGCAGCCGCGGAATCCAAATAGGGGACTTGCGATGAATAAAAAGAGTTACATCATCGTCGGCAGCATCCTCGTGTCGTTCACCCTTTTCGTCAGTTGGCTGGGGAATAACATCCGCAAAGTCCCCGGGATGAGCCACGTCGATCCGCTGGCGGCCCAGATCGCAATCTCGATCATCGGCATCGTGGCGGCGGCCATTGTGACGTGGATCATGAGCCGGAAAGACAAGAAGTCCGGCTCGGAGGGAGGCGGTGCGCAGGCCGAGGCGCCGGAAGAAGTCACCGATCTCGACGAACTGCTGGGCGAGGCCGAAGCGCGGCTGGCGGTGGCGCAGCAGGAGAAGGATTCGAAGCTGGGCAAACTGCCCGCCATCGTGTTGCTGGGCGAAACCGGCGCCGCCAAAACCACCACCATGGTGCAATCCGGAGTGGAGGCGGAATCGCTGGCCGGCCAGGTGTACGAAGAGAACAACATCCTGCCCACCCCCACGGCCAATTTCTGGTTCGCGCAGCATACCGTATTCGTGGAGATGGCCGGCAAGCTTTTGGGCGATTCCGATTCGTGGAAACAGCTCATCGGCCGTCTGCAGCCATCCAAAGCGGCCGCCCTGCTGGGCACCGCCGAGCAGGCGCCGCGCGCCGCGCTGGTATGCGTCGATGCCGAGAGCCTGACTTCGCCGAGCCCCGATCCATTGGCCGCGTCCGCCCGCAAACTGCGCGCCCAGTTGGCCGAGATTTCGCAACTCCTGGGCATCAATCTGCCGGTGTACGTGCTCTTCACCCGCAGCGACCGTCTGCCCTTCTTTACCGAATATTTCAGCAAGCTGAACAACGAAGAATCCACGCGAATTCTGGGCGCGACGCTGCCCATCGTGCAAAATCGCCAGGGCATTTACGCCGAACAGGAGACCACCCGCCTGGGCGGCGTGTTCGAAAAGCTGTTCCGCTCGCTCTGCAATGCGCGCCCCACCTACCTGGTGCGCGAGAGCGACCCCATGCAACTGGCGGGAATCTACGAGTTCCCGCGCGAGTTCCGCAAGGTCCGCCAGGCGATGGTGCGGTTCCTGGTGGAGTTGTGCCGGCCCAGCCAGTTGACCGTGGGACCGTTTCTGCGCGGTTTCTATTTTTCCGGCGTCCGCCCCATCATGGTGAACGAAGTGGCGCCCATGGTTCCCTCCCCCGAGAGTCAGGCGGCCGGCGGCCGCGTGGGAGCCACGGCCATGTTCCGCGCCAAGAGCGGCGCGGCCCAGCCGGCCGGCGGAGGCCAGCGGATCGTCGGTCAACGAAAGGTGCCGCAGTGGCTCTTCCTCGGCCACTTTTTCAACGACCTTCTGCTGGCCGACCAGGCCGCCAAAGGCGCCAGCGCCAGCAGCATTCGCGCCAGCGTGCCGCGCCGCATTCTGCTGCTCACCGCCGCCGCGTTGTGCCTGATCTACAGCATCGCCCTGATGGTTTCCTTCGGCAAGAACCGCGCCCTGGCGAACGACGTGAAACAGGCTTCGGCGGGCATCGCCGCGGTCGGTTCCTCGGGTGATGCGATACCCTCGCTCGACTCCCTCAAGCGTTTGGAAACCCTGCGGGCATCGCTCGAAACCCTCACCACGTACAATCGCAAAGGCGCGCCCTGGAGCTATCGCTGGGGCCTCTACATCGGCGACGACCTCTACCCCGAGGTCCGCAAACTGTACTTCGCCGATTTCCGCCGCATGCTCCTGCTGCCCACCCAGAACATCATCGTGGACGGGATGCGCGGCCTTCCGCCCACACCCACCGGCCCCGAATACGGCCCCACCTACGATAGCCTCAAGGCGTACCTGGAAACCACTTCGAACCGCGATAAGAGCACGCACGATTTCCTGCCGCCGGTGCTCGCGAACCGCTGGAGCGCCAACCGCAACGTGGATCCCGACCGCATGGCGCTGGCGCAAAAACAATTCGAGTTTTACGCCGACGAATTGAAAATCGCCAATCCGTTCTCGAACGACAATGACGCCGCCGCCATCGGCCGGGCGCGCCTGTACCTTTCGCAGTTCGCCGGCTTCGAGCGGGTCTACCAGGCCATGATGGCGGACGCCGCCAAGACCGGCCCGGCGATCAATTTCAACAAACGCTTCCCCGGGTCGGCCGAAGAAGTCATCGACGCCCAGGACGTGGCCGCGCCCTATACCAAGCCCGGCTGGGACTTCATGAAGGCCGCCCTGCGCAATCCCGAAAAATATTTCGCCGGTGAACCGTGGGTGCTGGGCGACCAGGCTACCGCCACCATCGATCGATCCAAATTGGGACAGCAGTTGGCCGACCGCTATTACTCCGATTTCGTGAAAGCCTGGCGGGCGTACATCAAATCGGCCAGCGTGGTGCGCTACGCCAGCCTGCCGGACGCCGCGAAGAAACTCGGCGTACTCTCGGGCAATCAATCTCCGCTGCTGGCGCTCTTCTGGCTGGCGTCGCAGAATACCGCGGTGGACCTGGCGGACGTCGCCAACGCCTTCCAGCCGGTGCAGACCGTAGTGCCGCCCGCGCTGGTCGATCGCTATATTGCGCCGGCCAATCAGACGTACATGAATGCTCTGGTGACGCTGCAGGCGTCGGTGGATTCGGTGGCGCAGCAGCCCACCGGAAACGACGCGGCCGCGAACCTGACGCTGACCAACGCCACCAATGCGCACGTAGCGGCGAAACAGGTGGCGCAGGCATTCCGCATCGACACCGATTTCCACATCGAGACCATCGTACAGAAGCTGATGGAAGATCCCATCACCAACGTGGAGGCGCTGCTGCGCAATCTGGGTCCGGCGGAGCTGAACGGCAAAGGCAAGACGCTGTGCGGCGCGATTCGCCCGGTGTTGGGCAAGTTCCCGTTCAACGCCGCGGCCACGCAGCAAGCCACCGTGGAGGAGTTTAACGCCATCTTCAAGAAACCGGATGGCGCGTTCTGGAAGTTCTATGACGAGAACCTGCAAAAGCTGCTGCCCAAGCAGGGATCGCAATACGTTCCGGTCACGGTAGGCGGGGTGACTTTGAACCCCGGCTTCGTGGCGTTCTTCAACCAGGGCGCGGCTTTTGCCGACTCGCTTTACGCCGGCACACCCGATCCGCACTTCACTTACTCGTTGAAGCCGGTTCCCGCCGAGGGTATTCAGAGCCTGGGCCTCAATCTGGATGGACAGGCATTCTCGTATTCCGGCGGCGATGCTCCGGCCAAGCAATTCGTGTGGCAATCCTCCGGCGCGCACGGAGCCAAGGCCACGGTGAAATTCGGCGGCGGCCCCGATCTGGCGTGGTCCTCGAACGACGGCCTGTGGGCCATCTTCCAGTTCTTCAATAAGGCCGAGACGTGGCATCCCTCGGGCAATGGAAGCACGCTCGAGTGGGTCATCCGCATCGGCAAGGATCCGGTGCTGCTGCCCAGCAACAAGCCGCTGACGGTCCGCTTCGAGCTCGATATGGGCGCGAGCCCGCAAGTTTTCCAGAAGGGCTATTTCTCGCGCCTGGCGTGCGTGGCGGACGTGGCGAAGTAGTTGGTTTCTGTCGCGAAACTCCCGTGCTGCGGGAAGCAACCGCTCCCTTGCGGTCGCGGCTCGGTACGAAGTCCCATGAAATCAATGGAGCCGTTTCCGAGCCGCGCGCGCCAGCAAGCGGTTCTTGCCATTTGAAGTGAGTTTCGCGACAGAAACTAGCGAGGCGCGTAAACTTATTCGGGGTTACGGGCGAGACCCGCCCCGTTACCGTCGCGGCTCGGAACGGTCGCATTGATTTCGCAAGAGTTACCGAGCAGGCCCAGAGGGCACCCCGTAAGCAAGCGGGGCGTTCCCAAGAATCTGTAAGCACGCAGTAGGTAGTGGGCGTGCTCGGCATGCTCTAAACTGAACACATGGCGATGGTAGATTTGTTTGACCGAATTACGGTTGAACCGGGGAAGTGCGGCGGGAAGCCTTGCATCCGGGGGATGCGGATCACCGTTCGCCGCGTGCTCGAGCTCCTTGCGACTTACCCTGACCGCGCTGCCCTGCTTTTCGAGTACCCCTTTCTCGATCCCGAGGATCTTGTGCAGGCTCTGCATTACGCGGCAGCGGTTGTCGCTGATGAGCGATTCAGTATCGATCGCGTGGCAATTCCCTAATGGTCGGCCTGCACTTGCGCGTGCTTCTGGACTCCCTTAAAGAGCAGCGCCAGCGGTATACAGAGCAGCGCGAGAAACGCCAGGAATCGGAAATTATCGACATATGCCAGGAGCGACGCTTGCTGCCGCACCACTCCGTAAAGCGCTCCCAGCGCCTTTTGATGACTGGTGTAAGCGTCCGCCCCTCCCAGGGAAAATGCTTTCTGCAGACCACCGAGCAAGTCACTCGCCGCGGGACTTCCAGCCGTGACATTGCCCACCAGATAGTGCTGATGTACCTGGGCGCCGCGCACTAGAAGCGTGGTGACGGTGGCGATACCGACGCTGCCTCCGATGTTACGCATCAGATTGTAAATGCCCGCGGCATTACCGATCTTTTCCTTACTCAGCCGGCCCATGGCCATGGTAGTCAGAGGGACAAATATGAAGCCGCCGGCGAAGCCGTTAATCAGGTTCGGCAAGGCGACGGAAACCATGGAAATGCTTAGATTAATGCGGCTCAGCAGGAAAATCGAGTAGGCGAAAATGCCGAAGCCGAACGCCAATAGCAAGCGGCCGTCCACATAATTGACTAACATCCCCACGACAACCATGGAAACTATGGCGCCAACGCCGCGTGGACTTACCGCCAAGCCGCTATCCAGGGCCGGATATCCCAGCAAAGTCTGCAAAAAGAGCGGCAGCAAAGCGGTCACGCCATAAAGAACAAACCCGTAGACGCCCGCGGTGAGCGTACCAACCAGGAAGTTGCGGTCGCCGAGCACGCGTAGTTGTACAATGGGCTCCCGATTGGTGAATTCGCGCAGGAGAAAGCCTATTAGTGCGACCGCGGAAACGGCCGTCAGCCATCGTATCCAGACCGCTCCGAACCAGTCCGCCTCCTGCCCCTTGTCCAGCAGGAGTTGTAGACTGCCCAGCCAGACAGCCATCAATCCGAACCCCAGATAGTCGATCGCTCCTCGAAGCGCCCGCCTGATATAGGGTGGGTCTTCGACGAACTTATTGGCCATCAGCAGCGCCACCAGGCCTATCGGAAGGTTGATATAGAAGATCCAGCGCCAGGAGTAACTGTCGGTAATCCAGCCTCCCAAAGTCGGGCCGATTACAGGAGCGACTACCACCCCCACGCCATAAACCGCCATCGCCGTACCGTGCTGCCGGGGCGGAAAGCTTTCCAGCAGGATGGACTGGGCCAAGGGCTGCATGCCGCCTCCGCCAACGCCCTGCAGCACCCGGGCGACAATCAGAACCGGCATGCTGACGGCCATCCCGCACAGCACGGAAGCGAAGGTAAACACCAGGATTGAGATCATCAACAGACGCTTGCGTCCTATGCGCCGGGCAATCCATCCGCTGGCGGGCAGCATGATGGCGTTGGACACCAGATAGCTGGTCAGCACCCACGTCGATTCGTCCGTGGAGGCAGAAAGATTGCCGGCGATGTGCGGCAAGGCAACGTTGGCCACGGAGGAATCGAGCACCACCATGAAGGTGGAAAGCATCACCGCGGCCGCTACCATCCAAGGGTTCGCGGAAGGTTTCCAGTCGAGGTGTTCCGCCGGGGTATCTTGTAACGCGCCGCTGGGGCCGCTCGTCGGGTTCTCCGGCGTCATTCTTCCCCGGATTGAGAGCCGACCGTGGCGTGGCGGATGACCATACAGTCATTCTAAATGATGGCGCAGTTTGGAGATTCTCCAGCTCTGGTGGCAAGCTGAAGGGCAATGCAGCACTGGGAAAAACGAGCGGCAGCCCGTCCCGCAATTCACGCTTGCACGGCCTCCCAACGGCGCGCAAGTTCCCGGAACCCACGCTCTTGCGATGGCCAATCGTGCAAGGTAGCGGGATCGAAATCCGCTCCGTTCGGCCACACGAGCGTCTCTACATCGGGATCGATCCGTACCTGATTGAATAACTTGGGGTCGCGCAACCCACCGTACAACTCGCCCGCAAGAACCGGCCGAAAATCGATGGTCTGCTCTGTGTTGTCGTCGAAACGAACCCGGATGGTGTACGGAGCGACAATGTCGAACGACCGAACCCGGTAAACTGAATGACTCATAAGCGACCTACCTCAACGGCTCTATGGGTGCTGGGCTCCGGCCTTCCTGCAGGCGCTCCCAATCGGCTATCAACTCAGTCTCTGGACTCCTGATGTCGCCC
>PLRZ01000121.1 GCA_003164075.1 Bryobacterales bacterium
CTGCGCGAAGACGTAGACCAGGCGGCCATCGACGCGGCCGTAGCCGGTGACGAAGCCGTCGCCGGGGGTGGTCTGGTCGCCCATGCCGAAATCGCGACAGCGGTGCGTCACCAGCTTGTCGAGTTCCTCAAACGAGGTCTCGTCCAGCAGGAGCTCGATGCGCTCGCGCGCGGAGAGTTTGCCCTCCTGATGTTGCCGGGCGCGGCGCTCCGCCCCCCCGCCCTCTTCGGCAGCCGCATGGCGGCGGCGTAATTCGTCAAGCCGGTTCATTGCGACTATTGTAGCTGGCCGGGCAAGGCGTGCATCTCGGGATTCATCGCTGAGCTGTGGCAGGGCAAAATTCGGTATTGAACCCGCTCCCTCACGGTCGCCGCTCGGTAAGTGCTTGCCTTTCAACGTGGCTTTTCCGAGCCGCGCGCGCAAGCAAGCGGTTTCTTCGAATTCTGCAAGTTCCTCTTCAGCCTGCCCCACCCGTCGCCGCTCAGGACGGTCGCATTGACTTCGCCAGCAGGGCAAGCCGAAAGCGCCCAGCCGTGTAGTACACTGGCACGCATGAAGTCTCGACCGCAGCACCACTGGAAGTTTGTCCTAACGGCAGTTCTGTCTGCCGCCTCCCTCTGCGCCCAGTCCGCGCCCAAGATCACCACACCCAAAGACGCCCTCGGGTTCAACCTGGGTGACGACTACATGGTCGCCAACTACACCCAGCTCGAAGCCTACTGGAAAAAGCTCGCCGGCGAATCCGACCGCATGAAGCTGGTCAGCATCGGCAAGACGGAGGAAGGCCGCGATCAATGGATGGCCATCGTTTCTTCGCCCGAAAATATCAGGAATCTCGACAAGTATAAGCAGATCTCCCGCAAACTGGCCCTCGCCGAAGGTGTCACCGAGGAGCAGGCGCACCAACTGGCCGCGCAAGGCAAGGCAGTGGTGTGGATCGATGGCGGATTGCACGCCAGCGAATCCGTGGGCTCGCAGCAGCTCATGGAAACGGTCTACCAGATGGTGAGCCGTACCGATCCGGAGACCATGCGGATGCTCAACGACGACATTATTCTGTGCGTCCAGGCCAATCCGGACGGCCAGGAGCTGATCGCCAACTGGTACATGCGCGGCAGCGAAAAGCCCGATGGGCCGCCGCGCGATCCCGAGCAGCGCGAGATGAACAACTTGCCGCGGCTCTACGCCAAGTACATCGGCCACGACGACAATCGCGACTTCTACATGTCTAACATGAAGGAAACCACTAACATGAATCGCCAGTTGTTTCTGGAATGGTTTCCGCAAATCATGTACAACCACCATCAGACCGGACCCGCCGGCGCGGTGATTTTCATCCCGCCGTTCCGCGACCCGTTCAATTACAATTTCGATCCGCTGGTGCCCCTGGGGATCGAGATGGTGGGCACGGCCATGCACAGCAGGCTGGTGGCCGAGGGTAAGGGCGGCAGCGCCATGCGCAGCGGGTCCAGCTATTCCACGTGGTGGAACGGCGGACTGCGCACCATCACTTACTTCCACAATATGATCGGCATCCTGACGGAGATTATCGGCAGCCCCACGCCTACGACCATTCCGGTAGTGCCCGGCAAGCAGTTGCCGCAGGGCGATTGGCCCATGCCGGTGACGCCCGGACCATGGCACTACCGCCAATCCATCGACTACGAAATCACCAACAATCGCGCCATCCTGGACCTCGCTTCGCGCTATCGCGAGACATTCCTGTTCAACATCTGGCGCATGGGAATGAACTCCATCGAAAAGGGCGGCAAGGACTATTGGACCATCACGCCGAAGCGCATCGACGCACTCAATGCGGCGGCCGGCCTGACGGGTCGCGGCGGTCGAGCGGCGGACGCCCCGCCGGTTGGCGATCTGGCTCCGGGCGGCGGCGGTGGTTTTGGCGGCGGGCGCGGCGGTGGCGTCTCCATGGACCTCTACAACAGCGTCCTGCACGACCCCAAAATGCGCGATCCGCGCGGCTATATTTTGCCCTCGGACCAGCCCGATTTCGCCACGGCCACGGAGTTCATCAACTCCCTGCTCAAGAACGGCGTCACCTGTCTGAAAGCCGCGTCGGCATTCCAGGTGGCGGGCAAGAGTTATCCCGCGGGTTCCTATGTGGTGAAGACCGCGCAGGCCTTTCGCCCGCACGTCATGGATATGTTCGAACCGCAGGACCATCCCAACGATTTCGCTTATCCCGGCGGTCCGCCGAATCGTCCCTATGACATCACCGGCTGGACGCTGGCCATGCAGATGGGCGTGAAGTACGACCGGATTCAGGACGGCTTCGACGGCCCGTTCGAAAAGATCGGCGGCCTGCTGCCTCCGCCCGCGAGCACCATCAGCGGACCGGCCAGCCCCGCGGGCTACTTAGTCAGCCACGAGATCAATAATTCCTTCATCTTGATCAATCGCCTCCTGAAAGCCGGCGGCGACGTGTATTGGATGAAAGCGGAACAGACCGTCGACGGGAAGAGCATCGGCACGGGCGCGATCTGGGTGCCGGCTTCCGCGGCGGTGCGGCCCATTCTCGATAAGGCGGCGAAGGAGCTCGGCACTCCGGTACACGCCCTGGCGAAAGCGCCCTCGGGTGACGCCATGAAGTTGAAGCCCATTCGCATCGGGCTGTACGACTCCTACGGCGGCAGCATGCCGTCCGGCTGGACGCGCTGGCTGTTCGAACAATACGAGATGCCATTCCAGGTGGTCTATCCGGCTATGCTGGATGCCGGCGACCTGAAGAGTAAGTTCGACGTGATTGTCTTCGTGGCCGGTACTCTGGGCAGCGGCCGTGGTGGGCGCGGTGGCGGGGCTCCGGCGGGCGGCGATGCTCCGCCGGCGGCGGCAGCGGGTGGCGCCGGCGCTGCGGCGGCGGGGCGCGGCGGACGAGGTAGCCGCGGCGGCAATGCCGGCGTCCCTGAAGAGTATCGCGCCACGCAGGGCCGGGTTTCCCAGGAGACCACGATTCCGGCTCTCAAGAAGTTCGTGGAACTGGGCGGCACTTTGGTTACTATCGGCAGCAGCACCACCAACGCGGCGGCCGACTTCGGCTTGCCGGTGAAGAGTTATCTCACCGAGATGGGCCCGGACGGGCGCGAGCGCAGTCTGCCCGCCGATAAGTTCTATATCCCCGGATCGCTGCTCAAGATGAACGTGGATAACACCAATCCGGTGGCGTACGGCATGCCCAGGCAAGTCGACGTGTTCTTCGATAAC
>PLRZ01000385.1 GCA_003164075.1 Bryobacterales bacterium
AGCCTTGACGTCCTCGGTGGTCACGGGCCGGACGCAGCGGAAAGTCGGGAAACCGTAATCGCTGATCTTTATGGATGCGCCTTTCGCCCCTTTGGAAGATCGCAGAATGAGGTCGCCAACCACTCGTCCGAGGCTGCGGTTCTGGTCCCGGGCGATGGCCTTGGCGATGTAGTAGGCCTCATCTGAAATGTCGAGCGTGGTGCGCACAACGGCATCATAGCACAAGCGCACAAGATTGCGGCGGGGTTGACGGCGGGGAAACTCGGTGATCAGGGTTACGCCCGAGGCGTGCGCGAGACCGGACAGACGCACCTGCCTTCGCTATTCCAGGTTCTTTCACGAGCGCGGTGAGGACTTCTCCTTGGAGCGCAGAGTAGCTACAAATGCCGAATACATGCCGTAGTATGGAAGTGCAGACCCGAGGAGGCGAACCTATGGAGGGCGATTTTGACAGTGGGAGACAGGAGCTTCATCTGTTAGTTGACCAACTGCCAACTGAACAAGTCGCGGCAGCGCTACCGTATATGCGTTACCTCCGCAGCGATCCGGTCGTCCTGTCGCTTCTGAACGCGCCAGCCGACGACGAGCCCTATACCGAAGAGCAACGCGAGCGCGATGCGGAGGCGGTGGCGTCAATCGCCAGCGGTGATGGTGTTTCTCACGCGGAGGTCCTCCGCGAGTTCGGTCTACAACCGTCTGAGTACGCGTAGTAGGTTGTGCCCCCCCGCACACTGGGGAATCTCACGCCAAATTAATAGCTGACTCGCAGGCGGTGAGGCGGGCTCCGGTCAGACGTGATGAGGCCGTCGGCTCACGCCGACGGAAAAGCAAGAGAACGACTACGCGCACGCAGTTGCTCTGGCTTCAATGAAAACGGAGCCCCTCCTTATGATTCTACCTCCGAATTGCAGGGCGACGTTTACAAGACTTCCAGAGGAATTGAGTGCACTCAAAAAATACTTCTTGCTTCCCAGCCAATTTCAGTATACTCTTGCTTACGTTGGATGATGCATATGAAAACAGAATTCTTAATTTCGGCAGCGCGAACTTCAGCGCTTGAGCGAGCAATAGAGACCATTGATGGCAAACCAATAAGCGACAGCTCGTGGATCGCTCTTTGGGACCGAGACGCCGACGCCCTATGCAGCTATCTGCGCCCGGCTTGTGTGGGCGGTGTAGCGGCATGCGCGCTAGTCAGTGACTGGAGCTATGTTTTGTAAGCGGCAGAAAGACGGTCGCGCTGAGCGATGTCTAGGCCTATCATAGCGGAGGGTGTGGGATCATGGCCAAATCATATAGCGAATTCTTTTCCGACGTCACCAAAACCGCAATTCTCCCCTACCAGGACCGATATGGGAGGGACCCGTTCTTGCCGACTCTCCTCGCGATTCCAACCGGACTTGGGAAAACCGACGCTGCGCTTATGCCGTGGCTTTACGCCCGTGCGGTGGGAGACGTGGCCGCGCCGACCCGGCTTATTTTCGTGCTGCCCCGGCGAAACCTAACTGAGCAGACCGCTGAAAAGGCGTCTGAGCGGGTGGCAGCCGCGGGGCTTAGTTCCGCCATTCGTGTTCTCCAACTGATGGGCGGGAGCGAGGACAATGACGAAACACTTGGACCGAGTGAACCCGCCATCATCGTCGCGACGCAGGATCTCTATTTCTCCCGCGCCCTCAACCGGGGTTACGCACGACGTCCGCCGCGGTGGCCCATCGATTTTGCGCTCTACAACCAGGATTGCCTCATCGTTCTCGATGAAGTCCAACTCATGGACGAAGCCCTCGCCACGTCAACTCAACTCGCGGCTTTTCGCGAGCGCTTTGGAACGTGCGGGGCTTCGCCGTGCGTCTGGATGTCTGCGACCGTGCGTCCGGAGTGGCTCAGGACGATAGATTTTCCGGACTTGCCGCGTGAAGTGCGGCTGAACGAGGACGACCTGGCAACGCCACTTGTAGCTGCTCGTATCCATGCGTCGAAATCATTGGCACCGGCGCCGCCGGAATGCAGAGTACCCTCCGCCTGCGCTAGCTTCGCTGTCGCTCAACATAAACCTGGAACACGTACTCTTGTAATCGTCAATACTGTGGCGCGTGCACGAGAAATCTCCTGGGCAATCGGTCGGGAATTCCCCGGTCCGATTCTGCTCCACTCCCGCTTTCGGCCTGACGACCGTCAGTCGGCTGCGGCGCGGCTATCCACGATTCCGCCGGAAGGCCAGATCGTTGTGTCAACGCAAGTGCTTGAGGCGGGCGTCGACCTTACGTCGCGGTTATTGATCACCGATGTGGCGCCATGGGGCAGCCTCGTCCAGCGCTTCGGCCGGGTGAACCGGTATGGCGACGATTTGGACAGCCAAATCTTCTGGGTAGAGCAACCGACTACCGAGAAACGGAAGGATGCAGCGGGCCCATATTCGCAGAGCGAACTTCAGCGGGCATTAGACAGGTTGCGAAAACTCACTTCTGCGGCGCCCGCTGATCTTCCCGAGGAGGATGGCCCAGAGCCTTATGAGCATGTTCTCCGCCGCGCCGACTTGTTCGACCTTTTTGACACTACGCCCGACCTTTCGGGCAACGAACTGGATATTTCGCGATTTATCCGAGCCGTGGAAGACAAGAACGTCTATCTGGCGTGGCGCGATTGGGACGGTCCAGGAGAGCCGCCAATGCAGCCGGAACTTGCAGACGAAGAGCTTTGCCCCGTCTCAATCGGCGAGTTCCGGGAGTTTGCGAAGAAACACAGAGTGTTCACTCTCAACTTCGCGACCGAGGAATGGATCGAGATCCGCAAAGACACATCGCTCTATCCCGGGATGTTGGCTATGGCGCGGACCGTCGAAGGGGGCTACAATGCGGCCGAAGGCTGGTCGCCCGATAGCAAAACACCTGTGACAGATGTCTCTAGGAAGTCCGGCCCGGAAGCAGATACCGACAGTAGTGACTCTCGCTCATTTCCAAAATATCGCCAGACACTTCGCGCCCACACAGATCGCGTGAAGAATAAGTTGGAAGCGATATTAGCTAGTCAGAATTTAGAAGAGGAATGGATAGCGGCCCTTCGTTCCGCGGCCGCGAAGCACGATTGGGGAAAGGCGCACGACGTATTCCAGGAGACAATGCGCCGGAACGATAACACGACCGAATTCCTTGCGAAGCAGTGCGGAAGCGGAAGACATAAGGTCAAGCACTTCCGGCACGAACTGGCGAGCGCGCTTGCCATGATCGAAACTGGCGAATCCGACCTCGCCGCCTACCTTGTCGCTGCGCACCATGGCCGTATCCGGTTGAGCATTCGGTCGATGCCCGGCGAGAACGCGAACGGCAAGATAGTGGTGCGAGGCATTCAGAACGGCGATGTGCTGCCCCCATGTGAGGTGGCTTCGGGTACGGTGGTGCCAGGCGTTAGGTTAGCGCTTGCGCTAATGCAGTTCGGCGCGGCCGGAAATTCCTGGACCGAGCGGATGCTGCGAGTGCGCGACAAACTCGGGCCGTTCCGGCTTGCCTATCTTGAAATGCTGTTGAGAAGTGCCGACGAAGGAGCCAGCGCCGATCCAGGCCCGGAGCACACACCATGCCTCACATCAAACTAGACGGATGCACTTCTACGCCGTTTGGCGGCTACTTGAAATCGCTGGGAATCTTCCGGCTGGTATCGGAGCAAGCCGACGCCGCTGCGAGGGGCTGGTGGGACGGCGATACTTTTCAGTTGGATTCTGAGTTGTCGAGGGAAGAGCTGTCACAATTCTTCCTCGACAGGTATGAGCCCACGCCGATTGTCGCTCCCTGGAATGGAGGTAGCGGCTTTTACCCGAAGGACAACAAAGAGGGTCTGCACGCGATCACGGGCAGTTTAGATCGGCGCTTCGCTCTTTATAGGGACACCATCGCCGCCTGCCAAGCATTTCCGGAAGTCGAGAGTGGGAAGTCCGGTGATGAGAACGTGAGGCGCAGTGCGCTTCTCCGCCGCTGCCGCAATCGGCTCAACGACCGAACCGTTGAATGGCTGGACGCGGCAGTAGGCATTGCGGCCGACGGCGAACGATCATTTTCGCCAGTGCTTGGAACCGGCGGAAATGAAGGGCGGCTAGATTACACGAACAACTTCATGTCGAGAATCGCCGCCCTGCTGATCGCACCCGACCCGAAGTCCCCAGTCCGCGATTTGCTCGCTAATGCGCTGTTCGGCACTGGCACCGCCGGGTTGCAGGCCAGCGCGGCCGGCCAATACGATCCCGGGAAGGCTGGCGGAGCGAACCAAGGACAGGGCATTGACCAGGATGCATCGACAAATCCCTGGGATCTTGTGCTCACTCTGGAAGGGGCCGTCGCCTGGGCAAGCGGCCTCTACCGCCGCCAAGGTATCGCTTACGGCTCTTTCCTTTGTAGTCCGTTCACAGTGCGTTCGATAACTGTAGGCTATGGTTCCGCGTCGCGCGCAGACGAGGCTCGTGCCGAGGTATGGACGCCGCTTTGGGGGCGACCCGTACGGTATTCGGAACTAAGAGTCCTACTTCGAGAGGGCCGCGCCAGCATTCAAGGGCGGCCAGCCAAAAACACGTTGGAGTTCGCGGAGGCTGCCGCGTCACTGGGTGTCGACAGAGGCATCGATCAGTTCGTGCGTTATAGCCTTTTGAAACGCCGGGGCGACAGCTACGTCGCGCTTCCAGTTGGCACGTTTTCCACGGAATACCGGAGCAACTCGGACTGCATCCGCGAATTCCTGGTGTTACTCGACCGTTTGGTGGATTTGCCAAAAGGCGCCGAGGAACTGCGGCGTAGCGTTGAGGAGGGTGTTTATCGGGCACTGCTTACCGGTCGCCCAGATGAAATGCCTGTCATTGTAGCGGCGTTCGGACGCATGTTGCGACGCGCCGTTACAACGGCGGAACTGCGTTTGCCACACCGGGCTCTGAAAGCCGCTCCTTGGCTCAAGGTTTGCGGCTTTGAGGGTGATCCGAGCGTTCGAATCGCAGCCGCGGTGGCCTCCATATTCGACCGCGAGACTGGTCCTGTAGCAAATAACCTATGCAAGGGTGGCAGCGGATACGCCTGGACGGGTAAAGCCCTTCCAGAACGTATGATTTCTGTTTTGGAGCGCCGCATTCAATCCGCTCATGCCGTCGAAACGCGGCGCAATCCCTTGGGCGGATGTTGCGAGATTGACCCGGGAGACGTGACGTTGTTCATCGAAGGCTCCGTAAACGACGTCCTTATCGAGGATCTGATTTTCGCGTTTTTGACCCTCGATTGGCAGGGGTTTGAGCCGACGCGGTGTTCTTCGGTAGAAGTTTTGCCCGCGTACGCTGCATTGAAATGCTTGTTTCTGCCGGGCGAGATCAAACGCGGCGACGATCCGAAATTCCTTGTCGCTGACCGCCGAATCCTCGCGGCGCTTTCAGCCGATGACATCGAAGACGCTACCAGCATGGCCGTCAATAGGCTGCGAATCGCCGGCTTGCGCCCGCTCGATGTTACGTACGAAGGGGGCGTCGACCCGCGACGCCTCGCGGCGGCTTTATTGATTCCGGTGCGGCAGGGCAATCTGCTCAGCTCTGGAAGTTTTCACGAATTGGAACAGTCCACTGCTAACGCGTAAGAGGAGATTTCATGAACCTGAAGGCATTGAACAACGCTCCACGACTTCTGCTGGAAGTCGAGCTCAGCCCCGTCGCGGGTAAACGATTCCAACCCACCGGTTTTGCCGATCTCGGCGCGGCGGACTACAAGCTGCCCGTAAGCGGCACGGAGATGCTGCTCGTGGAAAGCGCGCAATCGGTGGCGAACCGCCTGGAAAAGACGTGTCTCGATGGGGACGGCCCCGATCTCGATCCCGATCTTGCCGGGCTCTCTTATGTGGTTGCCGATCTGGAGGGCGCCGACGGCGTGAACGTTACGAGCTCTCTGATCGAGGCACACCGAATCGGTTCTCCGTATTTCCTGCTGAACAAAGGTTTTCAGATGCTTCTCACGAAGGAAATGGGATACAACCCGAAACTCCCCCTTGACTGGAAGAAGATCTACGCCACGCTGTTCAAGTACGACGCCAACAGTCTTGTCCACGGTGTGTTCCTCTCGTTGCTGGATGGCGGGCGCGTTCGCTCCCCTCGTGCAATTACAGGGTTCATCGAAGCCGAGAACGTGAAGCGGGTAATCTCGGGCGGAGTCAAAAATAGCCCCGTCGACCCGACTGGCAAGACTCAGGTAGCCGACGCAAAGGCAGAGAGCGGCGTCTACAGCAACGTACCCTATACCCGGGTGGAGTATGTCGCTGAGCGAATCACGGCGTATTTCAACCTGGATCTCGCCCTCATCCGTGGCTATCGCCTGGGTGACGATGCAGTAAATCTTCTGACGGCGCTGGCATTGCTTAAGGTGCGCCGTTTCCTTGACGGCAGTCTTCGCCTTCGCACCGCCTGCGATTTCCAGGTGGACTCGGTGGTCGCCAAAGCGCCGTCGGATTTCGAGCTGCCTCTGGAGGCCGAGCTCCTCTCGGCTGTGCAATCAGGCATAAAGTCATGTGCGTCGATGTTCGCCGATCCACCCGTGACGAGGCTTAAGACGAAAGTGAAAATCGTGGAAAAGGAGAAGGCCGATAAGACGGCGGCCGTTAAGCCATGACCACCATTCGCCTAACATTCCCCGCGTCACGTTACCACGCAACGGCCTGGGGACGGCACGTGAATGAAGGTGTCCCCGAATGGCCGCCATCTCCCTATCGATTGTTGCGCGCCCTCTATGATGTCTGGCAAAGAAAATGTTTCGATTTGCCGGAGCCCATGGTGCGCAGCGTGTTGGAGTCGCTCGCCGTGTCACCTCCCGCCTTCAAGCTTCCGTTTGCGGTTGCCACACACACACGTTCCTACTTGAGCGCAAACACCAAAGATCCAACGGAGAAGAATCTTGTATTCGATCCGTTCTTGGTGTTCGACCGGCCGCACGCCTGTTTCCTGTCCTGGCCGGACCTTGATCTTCCCGCGCAAGACCGAGCCACTCTTGAGAGTTTGCTGCAAAACCTGAACTTCCTCGGCCGGTCGGAGTCTTGGGTGGAGGCGGCACTTTGGAATGGAGCTTTGGACGCGCCGGTAGACGCCACGGTGGCAGATGGGACCAGCGTGAACGGAGAGATCGAGAAAGTCGCCTGCGTGGTATCCCCAGGTGAGTACAAAGGCAAGCAGCCGTGGATGGACGCCCTCACCTATTCGACAGCGAATCTGATGAAGGAGCGCGCGAGTGCGCCGCCGCTCCTGCGCCATGTTCGCTATTGCCTCCCGAAGAATGCCATCGCGGTGAATCCGCCGGCCAGGTTTCGTCCGAGGGCATCCTCGGTGCAGGCTGTTCTGCTCAAGCTGGACGGGATTGTGCTGCCGCTCATCACAACGGCGATCGAGGTCGCAGAACAGGTCCGCGTAAGGCTGATGGGCGCTCACAAGAAACGGCAAGGCAACGACGAGTCGAAGGTGTCGCCGTTGTTTAGTGGAAAAACGGCCGACGGTGAGAAGCGGCTCGATCACGGCCACGTTTACATACTTCCGCAGGGCAACGGAAAGGGGCGGATCGATCGAATCTTGATCCTGAGTCCCCTCCGCGCCTTTGAAGAGGATGAGCTCGATGCGGTGCGAGGCGTTCGTGAGTTGTACCAGCGAGATGGACGGCCGTCGGTCCGGTGCGTCGTGACGTGGCAAGGTGGATCACAATCACCCGACCAATTTCGAACGACAACGACTGTCAGGAGTTCAACGCCATTCGTGCCTCCGCGACATTGGCGTAAAGGGCGCGATTGGGATACGTTCATTGAGGAAGAAGTGCGGCGGGAATGCCGAAACCATGGGCTTGAGACGCCAGTCGCGCGCGTCGAACATGTGGATATGCCGGAACCGTTTCATGTGACTGAGTACCGGCGCAATCGCAAGGACGAGCCGGTCCGTCCAGCCTACTCGCTCCGCCTGACCTTCGAAGCAGAGGTGCGGACGCCGTTTGCCATTGGTTACGGGGCGCACTTCGGGCTCGGCCAGTTCGAAGCCGTGGAGTGACATCATGCGCACCTCCTACCTGATCTG
>PLRZ01000167.1 GCA_003164075.1 Bryobacterales bacterium
TGTCCAGTATGAGAGCCACACCCTCCCGAACTGCAGAAGCGATTGACGGTCATCCCCGGGACCGTGTCGGGCAGACCGGCGCGCAGCAGCGCCCCGCGCGCCATATTGTTGCCGGCCTCTCCTTCGGGCATGGCACCTCCCGGAATCACGCCCTCTATCTCGTCTCTGGCCTGCCGATGACGCTCGCCCAGTTCGGGATCGGGCCGAAAAGGGGTTCGTCCCGGTTCGGATGCATTGCCACGGTTTCCACCATTCCACACATGGAGCGCCTGTGCATGGAGGCAACTGGCAGCATCGCACAAACGACGGGGAGTCATCCTTCTGTGGTTCGGTTGTCCGGTGGCAGATCAATCTGCAAGCCAAGGAATTCCTCGCTGGCTACGTCTCGCAATGCCGCCAGATCGTGTCGGACCGTGTACCAGATCAGCGCCTCATCCACGGCTTCATACTCATGCCGGTAGACATTCCCGGCGGCGGCGATTGCCGTCCAGTCGATCTCCGGATGCCGGTCGAGCAGCCTGTCAGGTAGCCGCCGCGACGCTTCCGAGATGATCTCCAGCGCTCGCACTACCGCGTAAACCGTCTTCCTATCCGCGCGAAAATCCTGGAAGTCCATGTCAGCGATAAACGCATTGATCGCATCGACGTTTTCAATAATGTCGGACAGCCGCTGAGCCGGATTCTTAGAAGGCATGAATCGTGTCGTGTAGAATGTTGGCGCGGAGCAACGGCTTCAGTGTCCGCCGATTCACCACGTCACTCGCACCGTCGAACAGTTGGTCGATAAAGAGCTTGACCCTGGCATACTCGAAAATACCCATGGGCCGGCTCTCGTCCAGATCTACCAGCACGTCGATGTCGCTTTCCGCGCCGGCTTCGCCCCGTGCCACCGAACCGAACACTGCGGCGTGCGACACTCCTAGCCGCCGCAGATCGCTTTCGTGGGCGCGGAGTGTCTCCAACACGTACTGGAGGTCCAGTCTCATTTCCCACCACGAGTTTACCAGACGATTGCCTGATCCGGCTGGGGCCGAGCCGAGGATCCATTCTGGCGTGGAGTGCGCACTCCGGGCCAGCGATTCATCGGCGTGGGAGGTGGGATCGGGTTGGCGCTGGCTTGCTGGCACTACTGCGGTCAGTGCCTCGTGGCGCGATCTGTGGGAATCCGGATTCTGCACCTTCGGAATGGCCTTCACCGGGCCGATCCGCCTTGGGCTTCGGCCCTACGCGAACTGGCGTCGGGTACCAGGTCTCTAGTATCAAGCGACCTTTTGAACCGCATGCCTGCCGCTTCGGGCCATAGCGTGAACGTGTCCGTGGTAAGGTCTGACAGCGCGGCGTAGAGATCGGTGCGCGGCGATCGCGTGACCGGCCGCGGTCGCTGTGCCGACTTTGGGGGGATTCATCAGCGTCGGATGGCAAAATCGGCCTCACGGAATGCCGACGATCAGTACGTTCTACGGAATCTTGATCCGAATGTTCTTCAATAACCACGCCCCGCCACACTTTCACGCCCGATACGGTGAGTTTGAAGCCACCATCGACATCGGCGCCCTCACTGTCCTACAGGGTCAACTGCCGCGCCGGGCTTTGAACCTGGTCCAGGAATGGGCGATGATACATAGAGAAGAACTATTGGAAGATTGGCGGCTCTGCCGCGAGAACACGCCACCGAGAAAGGTTGAGCCGCTGCAGTGAGCGGGGGGTATCGTTAATGTATTGGGACATAGTTGAAGTGAAGCCGGAGCCTGACTACTGCCTCTTTGTCCGATTCAAAGACGGGCTGGCAGGGCGTGTACGTTTGCGGCAAGAAGAACTGACCGGTGTACTGGCGCCCCTGCGTGACGTGCAGTTCTTCGGGCAGGTTTTCATTGATTGCGGCGCGGTGGCGTGGCCGGGAGAGATCGATCTGGCGCCGGACGCAATGTACGCGGAACTCGCCAGCGAGCGTCCTGAATTGCAACAGGCCGGCTGAGGCAACAGTCAACGCTAACGGTTTTCCCCGGTTTGACAACTCCCCCGAGCACGACGACCGTTGGTGGGCTGATATCGAATCCATGCCAGCCGCCTGGCAAAGTAAGCCTTATCGACGGCTCCAACTGTTAACATGGCCCAACTATGGGACAGGGACAATGCAGCCAAGCGGCGTTTGCTGACTGAGCGGCACGCCGGAGACTATAATATCGCTAGGGGAGCGCGCGCCCGATGGAAACACCCTCGCCAGAATCGATTCCCATCGTCCTGGGACAAGAGGATGACGGTCGTTGGTGGGCCGATGTCGAATCCATGCCTGGGGTGATGGCCTACGGACCGACCCGCGAGGCGGCAGTTGCGGCCGTTCGAGCGTTGGCTCTGCGGGTT
This sequence comes from Bryobacterales bacterium, assembly GCA_003164075.1. The sequence goes on from PLRZ01000167.1 coordinate 2,362, forward strand.
GCCGCCGACTGCATCGATCATGGAGAGGACGTCCCACCGCAGTTCGAGAAGGTCTTTTCCATCGCATGAGCCGTTGGCCATCGGTAAAGGCGAAGAGGCTTTTGGCGGCTCTTACCCGAATCGGATGGACGGTCGCATGGCAAAACGGGTCCCATCGCCGGCTCCATCGGCTTGGCTGGCCCAACTACACGTTCGCCTTTCATGACAGCGAGGAAATTGGGCCGGGACTACTCGGACAGATTGCGAAGAAGACCGGCCTACGTCCCGAGGATCTGTAGCGGGTTTGAGTTGGATGATGGGCCAAGGTCCGGGATGGGGACTATACGGCCATTTGAACCGCCTCTCGATTGCGTTCGAGCTGCTTTGGAACCGACTAAACTAGATCGTGGCAGCATATGACGTCTCGACGCTCTAAATGGAATTGGGGGTATTCGAAGATGTGGCTCCTAGCGATCGCCGCAATTCTGAATCTGACGCTCTGGTGGTTGGCGTACCAAAACCGGGTTTCCGAGAGGATTGTAACTACCCTGATCGCATCGATGGTTGGGGCACTAACCACATCGGTCGCCGTGATTGTTTTCTCGCGCCCTCCGTCTGTTTCAGAAGAGTTCGTTACGAGCCTACCAGTATCAGTCGACAACCATACCTTGCGCCTCGTCAGTGTTCTGAGTCTAGACGAAGAGTCGCACCGTTCGGTACATCTTTTCAAGAGAGCCAACGAGTCGATCGCAGCCTTGCAAACAACGAATGCCAGCCTTTTTTTGATGCCGTATGACGAATTTGGCATGACGCTGTTTCATCATGTGCTCCAGCGAGCGGTCTTAGAGGGAATGGCGTATACCTTCTTTGCGAGTTGGCGAATGGAACGGCTGGACACTGCTGCCGGTGAAATGTCGAGCCCGAAGTCGGACCCGACCGGTGACAGCACTATCATAAGAGCCGAAGATTTCTCAAAATACTTGCGTGGAAATCAGTTTGCAGACTTGCAGCTCAGTCTCGGCGCCCTACACGAGTTGGTGCTTCCACCGAGAACTAAGGTCGCAACAAAACCGCCTTCTGAGGGCCCTGCCTCTACATCAACTATTCGGTTAGACAACCCGTTCTGCCGAGTTGAAATTGAGATCAGCTCTCGGGGAGCGGGCACCGGCCTCGGTTCTTTCGCGCGATTTGGCCAGCCCGGAGAGTGGCGGCCCGCTGTCGATATCCACGGGCCTTCAACTATGTATTCTTTTGAGCCGGTCAGTGGCAGACTTGGGCTCGTTTTCTACAGAATGTCTGTGACCGCTTCATTCAGCGCTTTGCTTTCAGGCCATCCGGAAATGCCAGCATACAAGACATGGGCGAACGAACTGTTAGCGTCACTCCGGGAGGAGTGGGACGACCAGCTCATCATGAAAAAAGCTATTGAACGAATACGCGATGAGCAGATTCTCGGCGGCTCTCCAGCGCATTGATCAGGCCGCGGCCGGCAATCAGGGGGCGCCACTTGGCCGCAAGACGCCCAACCCACTCAACTGCCGACGCAGGCGCAATCGCGCCCAGAGACAGGCCGCCCTATGACGACAGACCGATTGCAATTGTCACCAGACTTGGTACGAGGCAGATTCGATTTACCCACTCACCCGCTTCGGAAGCCTCCCAGATCAACAGCAGGCTTTCCACGGCCTGACCGGCCGGCAGGTCCTGCCTGATCAGCAGCACCCCGGGACTGCGCCGGAACTGAATGAAATCCCGGAAATGCTTCGGCATGGTCCGAAAATCGTGGGATACCAGAATCCGCCCCTCATCGGCGGCGAACGCCAGCACATCCGGATCTTCCACTCCATCAAGCCCCGCGGCTTGCGCACTGCGAAAGTTCATCAGTGGTTCGCGGCGAACGGCGCCGCGCACGATTGCCCTTCGGAGATCGTTGTCCGCCTGATAACGAACCTTCATTGGCGCGGAAGCGAGACGCTGCCGCGGGCGCGCTCCAGACGGGCTTGCAGGTCCGCGCCTGGCGGCGTTCCCTGACGCTCTAACTCGGCCCACTGCTCCCGGCGTTGCGCCAGATAGCCGTCGATTTCGGCCTGGCGATCCAGATAATAGGCAATCGCCCCATAGACCTGCACCAAGGTCAGCCCCGCAAAGTCCTCGCAGATACTCTCGGGCGAGCAACCCTCCCGAAAAGCGTACACGATCGAATCCAGCGAAATCCGCGTCGAGCCGATGTAATAGACTCCCTCACGCCGTTCGATATGTTCGCCAATCATTCCCGCACCCCCGCTTTTCGATTATACGAAACGTTCGCCCGCACCCCAACTTACACCCGCTCGAAAATCCCCGCCGCGCCCTGCCCTCCGCCGATACACATCGTCACCATGCCGTAGCGCGCCTCGCGACGCTCCATCTCCCGCAGAATCGTGGCCGTCAGCTTCGCCCCGGTACACCCCAGCGGATGGCCCAGCGCGATCGCTCCGCCGTTGGGATTCACGCGCTCCGCATCCAGTTTCGCCGTCCGTATCACCGCCAGCGCCTGCACCGCGAAAGCCTCGTTCAGCTCGATCACGCCGATCTCGTCCAGCGTCAGGCCGGCCAACGCCAGCGCCTTCGGAATCGCCACCACCGGACCAATCCCCATGATCTCGGGCGGCACTCCGGCGGTCGCGAAGCAAACCATGCGCGCCTTGGGCTTCAGCCCCAGACGCCGCGCCCAGGTGTCCGACATCACCAGCGCCGCGGCCGCGCCATCGCTGGCCTGCGACGAATTCCCGGCTGTCACCGTTCCGCCGGCGTGGAATACCGGCTTCAGTTTCGACAGGGCGTCCAGAGTGGTGTCCGCGCGCGGGCCTTCATCCTCTTCAAAGAGGCTCTTTTCCAGTTCCACCGGCACAATTTCGTCCAGGAACCGGCCGGCTTCCTGCGCCGCCACGGCGTTGCGATGACTGCGCAGCGCGAACTCGTCGGCATCCTCGCGCGAGATGCCATACTTCTGCTGCACGCGCTCGGCCGTCAGCCCCATGGTCAGATAAATCTCGGGATAACGGTCCACAAACCAGGGATTCGGGGCCGGCTTCAGGCCGCCGCGCGGGGTCATACTCATGGATTCGCTGCCGCCGGCAATGATGACGTGGGCAAATCCGGCGCGGATGCGCTCCGCCGCCAGCGCGATGGCCTGCAATCCCGAACTACAGAAGCGATTGACGGTCATCCCCGGGACCGTGTCGGGCAGACCGGCGCGCAGCAGCGCCCCGCGCGCCATATTGTTGCCGGCCTCGCCTTCGGGCATGGCGCATCCCAGAATCACGTCTTCTACATCGTCTTTGGCCTGCGGATAACGCTCCAGCAGGGCGCGGATCACGACGGCGGCCAGGTCGTCGGGGCGCGTGTTCCGCAGCGCGCCGCGCGGAGCTTTTCCCACGGGCGTGCGCAGACAATCGATAATGACAGCTTCGGGCATGGTGTCTCCGTTAATTCCGTAGCGGCTTCCCGTTCCGGAGCATGTATTCGATGCGTTGTTGCGTTTTCGGCTGGCCGCACAGGCTCAGAAATGCCTCGCGCTCCAGGTCCAGCAGATATTGCTCCGAGACGGGCTGCGGCCCCACCAACTGGCCGCCGCTCAGCACGTGGGCCAGTTTCTCGCCCACTACCGTATCGTATTCCGAGATGTAGCCGCCCTGGTGCGCCAGGTAGAGGCCCATCTTCAGCAGGGCGTACCCGGCCTCGCCTTCCACGGGGATGTCCTGCCGCGGCAATCCGGGGGCGTAGCTCGCCTCGAGGGCCAGTGCGGCGGCCTTGGCGTCGGCCACCAGGCGCTCGGAGTTCATGCTGATTCCGTCGGACGCCCGCAGCAGGCCCAGGGCGCGGGCGTGGGCCGCGCTGCCCGACATTTTGGCGTAGCCGATCAGTTCGAACGCAGCTTTGGCATTCCCCAGGCGGAGCAGCATTTCCTTCGAGCCGCCGCCGGCGGGAATCAGGCCGACCCCGACCTCTACCAGCCCCATGTAAGTTTCGGCCGAAGCCTGCGCGCGCGCGGCGTGCAGCACCACTTCGCAGCCTCCGCCCAGGGCCATTCCGAAGGGCGCGGCCACCACCGGAACGGGCGCGTATTTCAACGCCATGTTGGCCTGCTGGAAACGGCGCACGGCGGCGTCCAGTTCGTCCCACGCGGCGCTCTGCGCAGCCTCCAGGACGACCTGCAAGTTGGCCCCGGCGCTGAAATGCTCGCCCTGGTTGGCGATCACCAGGGCGCCGAATCCGCGGCTGGTCTCTTCCAGCGCGGCGCGGATCATCTGCCCGGTGTCGTCGCCCAGGATGTTCAACTTGCTGTGGAATTCCAGGCACAGCACGCCATCGCCCAGGTCCACCAGCGACGCGGCGGCATTCTTTTTCACCACTCCGCGGGCGCGCTTGAGATCGTCCAGCACCAACACGCCGGGCCGCGGCTCCAGTTCCTGCCACGCGCCGCGCTGAATGTCGAAGTAGCGCGTGCCCGGATGGCCATCGCGGTCGGCCGCTTCGTAGAACGACTGCGCTCCCGACGCCAGCATCCGCTCCACCCGCTCCGGCACCAGGCAGCCATCGCCGCGCATCCGTTCCACGGTGGGTTCCAGGCCCATGGCATCCCACAGTTCGAACGGTCCCAATTCGAAGGCGAAGCCCCAGCGCATGGCGCGATCGATCTCCACGATGCGGTCGGAGATCTCGGGCACCATTTGCATGGAGTAGATGAATAAGTCGCGGAAGAGCGGCCAGAGGAACTTACTCACGCGGTCGTCACCCGACACCAGAGTGCGCAGACGCTCGCCCAGGTCTTCCACTCCGCGGACGGCCTCGGCGGCGGGGAACCGTACCTTGTGCGCCGGATGGTACTCCAGGCTTTTCAGATCGATGGCGTGAATCTCTTTGTCGGCGCCCTTGCCCACTCGTTTATAGAAGCCTTGCCCGCGCTTTTCGCCGAGCCATCCGCGCTCTATCATGGCGGACATAAATTCCGGCACGGAGTAGCGATCGTGCCCCGGATCGTTGGGCGCCAGATCGTGGAGATTGCGCAGCACGTGCACCCAAACGTCGAGCCCGATAATGTCCACCAACCGGAAACTGGCGCTGCGCGGCAGGCCGATCAGCGGACCGGTGAGAGAGTCCACTTCCTCCGCGGTGTAATCGCCCTCGGCGGCCAGTTTGTGGACCGTGGCGCCGAAGAAGCAGCCAATGCGGTTGGCGATGAAGTTGGGGGTGTCCTTGCACGCCACCACGCCCTTGCCCAGGTGCAGGTCGCAGAAGCTGGACACCCAGTCGGCCACTTCGGGGGCGGTGCCGGCCCAGCGAATCACCTCCACCAGATGCAGGTAGCGCGGCGGATTGAAAAAGTGCGTGCCCAGAAAATGGCGGCCCAGTTCCGCGTCGAAGCCCTCCATGAGGCTGGCCAGGGGAATGCCGCTGGTGTTGGTGGAGAGAATGGTGCCGGGCCTGCGGACCGCGGCGACACGCGCCAGAAGACCGCGTTTGATCTCCGGATTCTCGGCGACGGCCTCGACAATCCACTCGCATTCGCGGAGGCGGCCCAGATCGTCCTCGAAGTTGCCGGGCGCGATCAGCTTCATGGCGGAATCGGTAAAGAAGCTCACGGGCCGCTGTTGGGCGGCGATTTCGATGCCTGCCAGGGCGGCGGCATGGCGTTTGGGCTGGCCGGGAATCACGATGTCCAGCAGGTCCACCGCGAACCCGGCGTTGGCAAAGTGGGCGGCAATGCGCGACCCCATGGTCCCGGCGCCCAGAACTCCGACACGACGAAGTGGTCTCATCACTAACTAGTGTAACGTCGCGCCACGCTATGATGAACTTGTGAGCACCGGAGACGACTGGTCCGAATGACTGCTGCCGCCCCGCGCCGCAAATTGCCAACCTGGGTCCCGCAGGCCATGGGCTATTGCCTTTCGGCCGTCTGTCTGGCATGGGTGCTGCACGGGCACTCATTACGCAATCTGGGACAAGACATCCGCTCGCTGAACTGGTGGTGGGTGACAGCGGCTGTGCTGTGCGATCTCCTGGTCTACGTAGTACACGCCTGGCGTTGGAACATATTGCTGGAGCCGGTGGCGAAACTGCGCCTGTGGCGCACGGTACAATCCGTCTACGTCGGCCTTTTCGCCAACGAAGTGCTGCCGTTGCGCGCGGGCGAACTGATTCGCTGCTACCTGCTGGCCCACTGGAGCGGCCTGAATCTTTCAGTGGTCTTCGCCTCGGCCGCGGTCGAGTGGCTGATTGACGGCTTCTGGCTGCTGGCGGCATTTATGATCACGGCGGTCTTTGTGAAAAAGATCCCTGAGGATCTCACCGTCGCGGTCGTGCTCATAGGCGTGCTGGTTGTCGCCGGAGCCGTTGTACTGGTTTTGGTCGTGATGCACAAACAGCATGCCCACACGGTGATCCGCGAGAGCCGGTGGGCCGCCGTGCTGCGCCACGTGGTGGAAGGCCTGCACCTGATGGGCAACCGGCGGACCTTGGTCCGGACCGCTCTCGTTAGCCTGCTGTACCTGCTGTTGCAGTATCTCACGGTGTACGCCATGATGCGGGCGTATGTCCTGGACTACTCGTTCTGGGTGGCGGCCGGGGTTCTCACCATTGTGCGGCTGGCCACGGTTGTACCCAACGCGCCCGGCAATATCGGTTTGTTTAATTTCGCCTGCTTCATGGCCATGAAGCTGTTCGAGTTGGGAGATAACGATGCCACCACGTTCTCGACCATTCTCTTTGGCGCCTTGACGCTACCCTTGCTGATCGGCGGCGCGGTGGCCACGGCGCTCACCGGGTCGAATATCGGGGAGTTGCACGATCATGCCAGGCGGGGCCTGGACGCGCACAAAGCGGGCCCGCCGGCTGGTACGAACAGTTAACTCCCACACCGTCAGAGCTCCTGATGTCGTGGAATTTGCGTTGAGCCCACAGGTGGGGCAGGCGGTGCTCGCCTGCCGCCCGCGCTGCATTTGGGGCCGCTGCTCGAATAGGATCGAGCGAAGCAAAGCACCGCCTGCCCCACCCGCGAAGCTCTCGCCATCGAAAGGAATCGCTCAGCCCATTTTCCCCGCCAGGCTGAAATTGCGGGGCGACATCAGGAGTTCTGACCCGTACTTGCAGGATCTACTGGCGGCTCCGCCTGCCCCACCCGCGAAGCTCTCGCCAGCCGAGCGGGTGCCCGCCACTATACGCCTTCGAGCATTTTCATCG
>PLRZ01000675.1 GCA_003164075.1 Bryobacterales bacterium
ATCCGCGCCCTGTTCCAGCAGAATTGGAAGCCGGGCGCCAAGGTGCGATTGCTGGGGGTGCACGTTTCCGGATGGGTTTCAGGCGAGGAGCAACTGGATCTCATGGGCGAAGAGCGCCACGAGCGCTGGAAACAGGCGCTGGCGGCCGCCGACCGGATGCGCGATCGCTTCGGTGAATCGGCGGTCTCGCTGGCGGCCAGCATGCGCGGGAATTTTCGCGAGCGCACGCATGAGAACCCGGCCGGCCTGCCGGGGAAGAAGAAAGGGCGGGGGTAGCGGCGCAACATTCACCACGGAGGCACAGAGACACAGAGAAAAACCAAAAACAATGTCTTCAATTGATATTGCGGCGCGGCGCCGTCCCGGTAATTTTGAGGCCACAGAGGGAACAGAGAGCACAGAGAAAACCTCCTCACGCTTCTCTAAAAACATCCTCCAACTGCTGCCACAGACCCTGGCTCTTCAGTGAGCCGGCGGAGAAAATCACGATGCCGTCGGGCTTGGCGGCGCGGGCCGCTTCAATCGCGCGGACCAACTTAGCCGGCGGGTAAGTGCGGGTCCCGGACTCCTCTTTGTATAAATCCGAAGTAAAAATACCGGCGTAAAGCGGTCGTTCATGCTGTGTCCATTCCATCTGGCGCGCGGTAATCTCAGTTAGATGGGAACAGTAAGTGTCGAAGTCGCCCAGAAAGTGACTGCGATAACTCATGGGCATGTAGATATCGATCCACGGGTTCCAATCGGACCATTTCTGGCCCAGGTAACGGCCGCTCTGAATGGGATTCTTGAAGACCGCGGCGGTCATCTGGATCTTCGGATTGATCCGCCTGGAGCGTTCGTGGGCCTCGCGCACAAAGCGCGTGATCTGGTCGATGCGGTACTCGTAGAAGAAGTAGCGCATATCGGGCGGACCGCCGGCGATGGTGCGGCCGTTGAGGATGAAATCGGACTTTTCACGCCGCTCCATCCGCTCCCAACCGGCCGGCAGCATGTCCGGCGTGGCTTCCCAATTAGCTTCCAGCCGAGGCCGCACGATCTCCACGTGCTGGCGCTCTCCCAGACCACTCTCCCAGTGCAGCAGGGCGTGGCGCGGAATATTCTTCAGGCAATAATCGCAGAAGCAGTAACTGTCGGGCGCCACGTCGCCGCAGTAGCGGACGTAATCGTGATGGATGCCGTCGATGGCATAAGTGGAGACTAACTCCTCGATTAGCGGCAGCAGCCATTGGTCCGTGTATCCGGGCCGCTGCGCGGGGCACATCCAGATGTTCCCGTAGGGGCCGATAGGAAGCTTCTCGCTATTCAGAAGCTTTTCGCTGTTAGTGGGCTTACCCTCGGCATTCAGTTGCGCCCACTCGGGATGTTCGCGGAAAGCCGCGCCGTTCTGCCCCTCATAGAAATCGATCAGCCAGATGTGGACCTCGATGCCCTGGTCGTGGGCTTCGCGGACGAGATTCTCCACCAGGTCGAAATCTTTGTAGCGCGGAGAAATGAGCTGCGGGAACCGCTTGCTGTGCCAGACCACGTTGCCCCCGCCCTCCTTGCAGCCCATCACCACCTTGTGGATGTTGGCGCGTTTGAGTTGAGCGACAAAGGCGCGGACGGATTCCGCGGTGGTGCCGGCGTCGCCGGCTCCGGCCCATACGGCATGGGCCTCGCGGGGTGTGGCGGAGGGCGCCTGCTGGGCTTTCACCTGGGCCAGACCCAGGGCGCCGGTGAGCGCGCCGGCGGCTTCGCGACGGGTCAGTTTCATGCGGTCTTCACCACCGGGGTCCGCTGCTCCACGGGCGGAAGCGCGGGGAAATCGGTAAACGGCGCGGATTGATACCAGTAGGCGCACGAGAAGAAATTGTCGCCGCGGTCGTTGGCGTGGCCGTGCTCCATGGTGTGTTTGAGGTAGCGTTCGAAGGTTACGGGGTTGTCGCCGTGCCAGCGGTAGCAGCAGTAACGGCCGCCGGTCCGCTCGGCGTTGACGATGAGAGGCGCGCCGTACATGGCATACCCGAATGGCTGCGCGCCATCGCGGCCCCCGAAGTCCCAACTCCCCAGAAAGTAATCCTCCGACCCGGTGCCGTTGATCAGAGGTTTGGATTCGTCGTCGACGAAAATCATGTCGTCGCCTTCACCCCACCAGCCGTTGGCGTTCTCGAGAACCCCGAGAGTCACACCCATCAAGTGCCCGCGGCCGCGGGTTTCGGTATAGACATAGTTGTTGCGGCCGTCGAGATTGAGCTTGGCGGCGTCGCCGGTGACCGGAACGCAGGGCGCGGCCTGGCGATATTGTGCGTGGAAATACAGGGAGTCTTCGGGAAGACTGGGGACGGTCATGTAATCGATATTGGAGTAGAACGAACCCACGTCGCGCTTGCCTTCATTGGTGACGTTGAGGCGCGCCGAACGGCGGTAGGGCATGGCGAAATAGCAATTGAGCGATTTTCCGGGCGAGCAGGCCAGGTATTCCGACTGATAGTTGAAATACGAACCCAAATTGAGGCCGAAGAAATCGCCGATGGGCGCTTCGATGCTGGGCTTGGGATTATCGTCCCACCAGGCGCGCAACACCANNCGATTGCCGCCGGTACGGTCGAAGCTGGATTGTTTGAGCGATCTGTGCGTCTGCGCGCGCGCGTAGGCGGGCAACAAAGGGGGCGGGGAAGCGCTGCTGTTCGGACGGCCCTGGGGAAGAGCCGATTGGGGGACGGCGACGGCTAAGCCGGTCGCGGTGAGCACGCGGCGCAGAAAGCCGCGACGGCCATTGGCCGGAATCTCAGGCGTACGCATGGTAGCTATTGTAGGCCACGGCGCACGATTCGGGGGAAGGGGAATTGAAAACGGGCCGGCACATTTTGCCGGCCCGTCGGATTGCGGAAACGATTAGAAATCGATCTTGACTTTGGAGCCGCCGAGCTCAATGTCCTTCACCACGGGAGTGCCGCCTTCGTTGGTGGTATCGACGCGCGTATCATTGAACTTCGTGTCGGTCGTCTCGACCTTCACGTCGGTGCTGACGGACTTCTGTGTGTCTACGGCGGTAAATGTTACTTTGTTGCCGCTCACGGACATCCGGTACTGTCCGGCCTTCAGTTGGATGCTGCCTGCTTTGGTAGTGGAAGCAAAGGCGACGTCATAAGTCTTGGCAATAGCTAATGACATGGTAAAGATAGCCAGTACTGCGGCTAAGACGAGGGTCTTGAGTTTCACGGTTAGGTTCTCCTTGCGAACAGTTACAGGTTTCGAGCCTGGGGGTCGGGCGCATCGGCCTCTGCTGCTACTTTTCTCGGCTCGTGACTATAGGACGACTGTGACATGGAGAATGTTACGCCCCCCCCCCGAGGATGTGACAAAGATTAACTGCCGGTTTGACCTTCGGTATGACTCGCTGGGGCTAACGAACGGCCCACGCCATGCCGCCGGGACCGGCGCCAGTGTGGATTCGGGTCCGTAAATCCAGTGTCGTCAAATCGAATCGATGCCCCGGATCGATTCGTTTCAGTTCCTTGCGAGTGGTGCGTTGGAGCACCAAAAGGGTCCCGGCGTCCAGGCCGGTAATCGGCGCCAGGCGGCCATCCAGCGTGAATTTCAGGCGGTTGGAGCGTTTGGTCTGCAAGCGGAATGTCCGGATTACGCGCTTTTCGAAGAGGTCGATGCTGTCGGACCCGACGTTCAGAACTCCCGATGTCGTGGAATTTGCAGGGAGCCCGCGGGTGGGGCAGGCGGTGCTCGCCTGCCCGCCCGCGAAGCTCTCGCCATCGAAAGGAATGGCTCAGCCCATTTTTCCCCGCCCGTTTGAAATTGCGGGGCGACATCAGGAGTTCTGACGTTAGCCGGGAAGATCACATTCAGACCCTTGCCGACCTCGATCATATGAGTGGCGTTCTGACCGGCGCCGAGGAGCCAATCCACCCGATTTGCGCCGGGGTCATAAGTTCCGATAATCTTATTAGTCTCGGCCGTGAAGTACAATTTGCCGCCGGCGAAGGCCAGGCCGTGCGGGCTGCGCAAGACACCCAGGTCGATGACGGAAATGGTGTTGCCGGGAGAGTTTCCGCCACCGTCTCATGCGGCGAGTCGCCGGTGCGGATGGTGGCCACCACCAGGTTCGACGCAGGATCGACAATCGCCAGCGATCCCTCCTTATTCACCACTAACGGAGCCGGCGACGGAGTGTCGGCGACAGAGTCCACAGGAAGCGAGCGCTCATAGTGGTATCGTGATCGGGTGCGCGAGGAAACGCAAGAGCGAACCGTGTGGGCGCCCGGCCGCGTGAACCTGATTGGTGAACATATCGACTATCACGGCCTGGCGGTCCTTCCCATGGCGCTCGGGCGGCGGGTGCAGGTGGCGTACCGGCCCCGCGCGGACCACCGAATCGCCGCCGAAAGCGTTTCCTACGGCCGGCGCGAATTTGAGTGGCGCGAAGACCTCACCCCAGTGGCGGCCGGCGATTGGGAGAACTACCTGCGGGCCGCGGCCCTGGCGGTTGGCCGCAAGTGGGGAGTGCTGCGCGGCGTGGACGCTACCGTGGTGTCGGACTTACCGGCGGCCGCGGGGCTGTCTTCGTCGTCGGCGCTACTGGTAGCGTTCGCATTGGCGCTGCTCGATGCCAACGGCTGCCGCGCCTCCTTCGACGAATTGATGGCGATTCTGCCGGACGGCGAGCAGTTCGTGGGCACGCGCGGCGGCGGCATGGATCACGCGGCCTCGCTCGGGTCCGNNGGCCGGCGACACGGCACTGGCGCGGCTGGGATTGAGCTCCTACCGGGACGCGTTGGAGATCGCCGGGCAGGCGGCATCCAGGCTGGACGCGGGGCCGCAGCGCGACAGTTTCCTGCACACCACCAGCGAAGCGCTACGGGTGTGCGCCGCGGTGGAAGCGATGGAGCGCGCCGACTGCGACGCTTTTGGACGATTGCTGCTGGAATCGCACGCCAGCCTGCGCGACCGGCTGCGCGTAAGCTGCCCGGCCTTGGACCGGCTGGTGGAAGCCGCCATGGAATCGGGCGCCGTGGGCGCGCGCCTCACCGGTGCGGGATTCGGCGGTTGCATCGTGGTGCTCTGCCGCAGGCAGGACGCCGCCAACGTGCGCCGCGGACTGATCGAGCGCTATTACGAAGGGCGCGCCGGGTTCGACGAGAGCCGCCACCTGATCGACGCCGTGCCGGGCGCCGGCGCGCTGCGCCCTGAAACGAAGTAAACTCTGGATTCACTTATGCAACTGCAGACGCTCGATTGGGTAGTGGCAATTCTCGCGGTAGTCATCTGTTTCGCGCCCGCGCTGTTCCTGGGGAAGCGTTCGGGGAAGAGCACGGCGGAATTCTTCGCTTCCGGCCGTTCGGTGCCCTGGTGGCTGGCCGGCCTCTCCATGGTGGCCACCACTTTTTCGAGCGACACGCCCAACCTGGTGGCCAATTTCGTGCGCACCGAAGGCGTGGCCGGCAACTGGCGATGGTGGGCGTTCACGCTCACCGGTGTGTCCACGGTCTTCTTTTACGCGCGCATGTGGCGCCGTTCGGGCGTGCTTACCGACCTTGAGTTTTACGAACTGCGCTACTCCGGCAAGGCTGCCGGCGCGGTGCGCGGGTTCCGCTCGGTGTACCTGGGACTGCTGTTCAATTGCGTCATCATGGCGACGGTGAACCTGGCGGCCTGTAAGATCGCCGCCATCCTGTTCGGCTTCGAGCGCTGGCAGACGCTGCTGTTCGTGGGGCTGCTGAACGTGATCTTCGCCACGCATTCCGGATTGTGGGGCGTGCTGGTGATCGACATGGTGCAGTTCTTCATCAAAATGTCGGCGGTGATTGCGGCGGCGTACTTCGCGGTGGAATTGCCGCAGGTGGGCGGCCTGAGCGGCCTGATGACCAAGCTTTCGCACATGCACGGGCCGCACGGCGTGAACTACCTCAACATGCTGCCCGACTTCAAGAATAACTGGGACCTGGCGATGGCGGTCTTCATCATCCCCATCACCGTGCAATGGTGGGCCTCGTGGTATCCGGGCGCGGAGCCGGGCGGCGGCAGCTATATCGCGCAGCGCATGCTGGCGTCGAAATCGGAGAAGGACGCGTTGGGCAGCACGCTGTTCTTCAACCTGGCGCATTACATATTGCGGCCGTGGCCGTGGATTCTGACGGCGCTGGCGTCGTTGATTGTGTACCCGCAGTTGAGCGATATCCAAAAGGCCTTCCCGCATCTCGATCCGAAACTGCTGGGGCACGACATCGCCTTCCCGGCCATGTTGCGCTTCCTGCCGGCGGGCTGGATGGGGCTGATGCTGGGTGGATTGATCGCCGCCAATTCGTCCACCATTCTGACGCATCTGAATTGGGGCGCGTCTTACCTGGTGCACGATTTCTACCGCCGGTTCGTGAAGCCCGGCATGCCCGACAAGCATTATGTGAAGGCCGGGCGAGTGGCCACGGTGATCCTTTTCCTGGCGTCCTCGTCACTGGTATTCGCGCTCGATACGGCCAAAGACAGCTTCGACGTGATTCTGCAGATCGGCGCGGGCACGGGCCTGCTCTACCTGGTGCGCTGGTTCTGGTGGCGGGTGACGGCGTGGTGCGAGATCGTCGCCATGGTGAGCTCGTTCGGCATATCGATCCTGTTTCTGATTTTGAAAAAGCTGGGCGCGGCTCCGGGGACATACCAGGCGTTGCTGATCACCATCGCCTGCACGACGGTCCTGTGGGTGGCGACGGCTTATCTGGGTCCGCGGACGGATGAAGCCGCGCTCTTGAACTTCTACCGCAAGGTGCGGCCGCCGGGGCCGGGCTGGAAGCACGTGGAAGCCATCGCCGGTCTCACTGCGGCGCAAGAAGCGGCCGATAGCGAGGCCTGGAATTTTCCGATGTCGCTGCTGGGTTGGTTCACAGGGTGTATCACTATCTGGTCCGGCCTGTTCACGGTGGGCAACTTTCTCTACGGCAGGATGGAGTTGTTTTGGATCATGCTCGCAGTATTCGCGGTGAGCGGCTCGATTCTCATTCGAGTGGTCAATCGGCTTTGGCGGTAGAGCGGAATCGCCTGCCCACGCTGGATGGCTGGCGCGCGGTGGCCATCGTCGCGGTCCTATGCTGCCACGCGGGGTGGCCCAATGCGGCGGTGGCTCCCTATGGCGCGATGGGCGTCTCGGTCTTCTTCGCTCTCAGCGGATTTCTGATCACGCGCCGCCTGATGGAAGAATGGCGCGGGGCCGGCCGGATCGATCCGGGAAGTTTCTATGTGCGCCGCGCGTTTCGCATTCTGCCGCCCATTCTGGTGTATCTGGCGGTGGTTTCGCTGCTCGGTTTCGGACTGCACCTTATCCCGATGGACGGCGGACAACTGGCAGCCAGCCTGTTCTTCTATCGCAATTACCTGACCGCGCCGGTGGCGCAGGGCTGGTACACCGGCCATTTCTGGTCGCTGGCGGTGGAGGAACACTTCTACCTGATCTGGCCGGTGCTGTTGTGGATGGCAGGGCTGCGCCGGGCGCGCTGGCTGGCGCCGACGCTGGCTCTGGCGGTGGCGGGCTGGCGCGTGGCCGATGCCCGCTACGATTGGGTCGGACGGCTGAATCCAGCGCTGCGTGGCTCGCCGGCGCGCACCGATTACTGTCTGGATATCCTGCTGTTCGGCTGCGCGGTTGCTCTGATTTGGGATGAGCGGCGGGTACGCGCGATGCTCCAGCGCATCGGCGGAACTGGGCTGGCTGTTGGGGCTGCCGCTCTCGCGGTGTGCTGCCAGGTTTGGACTCCGGCGGGCTACCAGACGATGGTGGCCGCTCTGATGGCGGTGTTGCCGGCCGCCACCGTGTCGAAGCCGCGAAGCTGGGCGGGACGGGTTCTGGAACTGCCGCTGCTCGCCTGGGTGGGCCGGATGTCGTACAGCCTGTACATCTGGCAGCAACTCTTTCTGCCTCCGCACCCCGTTGGCATGTGGCAGCGCGGGCCGTGGAATCTGGCGGCGGTGTTTGTCTGTGCGGCCGGCAGTTTTTATGCGGTGGAGCGGCCCGCGATCGCGTTCGGTAAGAGGCTCCTGGGGCGACGATGCCGATCGATGACTATGCCGTCGACAACCTGCGCCGCGAAGTAGCAATCCTGGAACGGTTGGGCTTCTAATTCGGTGAAGGTGGTCATTGCCGACACCGGCGCAATTCCAGAACTCCTGACGTCGTGG
>PLRZ01000296.1 GCA_003164075.1 Bryobacterales bacterium
GCATTAGTTAGTTTCTGTCATGAAACTCCGGCTCGTAACGGCAAGACCGCTCCCTGGCGGTCGCGGCTCGGTAACAAGTCCCGTGGAATCATCGCTGCGTTTTCCGAGCCGCGCGCGCAAGCAAGCGGTCCTTGCCACTTGAAGGCAGTTTCATGACAGAAAGTAGTTAGGCCTGCTGCTCGAATAGGATCGAGCGAAGGCGAGCACCCCCTGCCCCACCTTCGGGCTCATCCCAAATTCCACGACATCAGGAGTTCTGAACTTACTTCATGTGGCAAGGACCGCTTGCCGGCGCGCGCGGCCCGGCAACAAGTCCCGTGAAATCATCGCAGCGTTTTCCGAGCCGGGCCCAGAGGGCACCCCGCAAGGCGCGACAGAAATCAATTGGGCGTGGCAACTCCCTCGCAGAGTAAGTTCGCTCACGGGGCGCCCCGGGCACGGTGCTACGCCATGCGCAGGCGCAGCATGACGTAGATCAAAGTAAGGACGCCCACACAGAACCCCATCGACCATAACGGCCAGCCGGTACGCCACAAGGGGATGGCTTCGTCACCCCCGGCCGCTGCGATAATGGAGCCCGAGACCCCGAACAGCAGGTATAGAGGAAGCTGGTAAGTGCGCGAGAGGAAAAAACTCGTAAACAAATATACCGCCAGCGATAATCTCACAGCCACAGCCCACCGGGCCAGGACCGGATTCGATTTACCCACCACATCGGGAACGCGGCCGAGCTGGATCAGGGTCACCACAATGATGCTCATCCACAGGAAAAAGCCCACTATTCCCAGTTCGGCGGCGCACAGCAAATAGGAATTGTGCGCCGTCATGCGCCGGAGGTGTGGAAATTCGTCGTAGCCGATGCCCCACAGAGGAGAACCCTTGAAATAGGCCATTCCGTCGGACCAGATGGCCAGACGATCCATCCCCCCCGTCATGCTGATCGTCCTGGTGCGGAAGGCGTTTACAACAAGCAACAAGCTCCCCCCGAGAACTGTGGAAAGCACCGCGCCGGCGGTCCGGAACTTCCTGATCAGGAACAGCCCGATGAGTGCCGCCACTCCCATTTCCGCGCCCCGCGAGCCGGTATAGTACACGCCGGTCAGGAACAGAATGGCGATGAGGATGGCGGGTACCCACCCGATGCCGAGGCCGCTATCCCTCTTGGCGACGAAGAGCATCGGCAGGATCATCAACAGGAACTGCCCGAGCTCGTTCGGGTCGCCCAGCGCACCCAATCCGCGAATCCGCAGGTCGTAGTGGCTAATGTCCGAATGCTGTGCCAGGACGTAAGGCGAGCTCGCGCCGCTGGCGTCGGCGAGAGGCATCTCCCACAGCGCATTGAACAGGATGAAAACCGCGACCAGCACCAGCGTGGCGCGTAAGAAGCTCAAACGGACCGGACTGCCGAGGACAAACGCCCCCACGAAGTACACCATGATATTCGGCGACAGTTCGAGGAGGGTTGTGAGGTTGCGGCCGATTCCGCCGTGGGGGAACCAGGAGCAAAGTGCCCAACCGAAAAACAGACTCACGAGGACGAATTGGACCCGAAGCTTGTTCAGCTCGGGCCTCTGCAAACGCGCCAGCCCTGCCAGTGGCAAGCTGGCCAGCGCCAGTACCAGAGTTGGACGAAACGGGATCAGCACTGGGAGCATGTCGCCGGGCGACAGCAAGTACATCGCGATATATGCCAAGACCACCGCTAAGCCCATATTTTGTCGCGATCCTCATGCCTGGCACGGAAGCCGCGGTCCCAGGGCGGTGAAGGCGATACCGATTCAGTTTACCATGCGTATGCTGGCCTGCTTCAAAGTGTCGCTTGAGACGAAAAACGAGCCGTTTCGGGCGGAGAATGGGGACACTTTGGACCGGCCAGCGCCGGCCTTACGCGCCGGAACGTTCTTTGCACGCGGCGGCCGGAGGCTGCCCTTCGGCGGAAGAGAACCGGCGTGCCACGATGTAGATCGGCCGCTGTTTGACCTGCTCGAAAATTTTGCCGATATAGTCGCCGACCACGCTCAGCGCGATCAGCAGCGCGCTGCCGATGGCGCAATTGACCAGCATCAGCGACGTCCAGCCGGGCACCGTTCCGCCGCGCAGAAAGACGGCCACCGCGCGCACGGCCTCTTCGATCCCCAGCAGCCCAACGGCAAATCCAAGCAGCAGGCTCAAGCGCAGCGGCAGGGCGGAAAACGACGTCGCGGCGGTCCAGGCAAGCAGCAGCATCTTGCGCAGCGGGTATTTGGTTGTGCCGGCGGCGCGCGCGGCCCGCTTGTAAGGCTGCGAGATCTGCGGGTAGCCGACCCAGCAGGCCATTCCGCGCAGGAAGCGGTGCTGCTCGCGCATGGCGATCAACGAGTCCAGCGCCTTGCGGGAAACCAGCCGGAAATCGCCCGTGTCGGGCGGCAAGTCCTTATAGACCATCCCTCGCATCAGCCGGTAGAAGAGCCATGCGCTGGCCCGCTTGAAGATGCCCTCGCCCTCGCGGCCGACGCGTTGTCCGTAGACCACGTCGTAGCCTTCCACGTAGCGCTTGATCATCTCGTGGACCACGTCCAGAGGATCCTGCAAATCGGCGTCAATCAGCACAACGGCATCGCCGGTGGCAGCATCGAGTCCCGCGGTCGCGGCCACCTGATGGCCGAAGTTGCGCGACAGATCGAGCACCATTACCGCCGGATCGTCTTGCGCCCAAGCGGCCAGCAGTTCGATGGTGCGGTCGCGGCTGCCGTCGTTCACGATGACTACTTCGAGGGCACACGGGAGCGCCGCGGCAAAGCGCCGGATCTCCTCGCGTAGCAGGGGGAGAACCTCCTCTTCGTTGTAGGCGGGAATCACCAGCGAAAGCGTGCGCGGATAAGGCCTTGGCGCCAGCATTCGGGGCGGCGTAAGGGCGGATGTTGACATGACTGTCTCGTAGGCCGGTGACCACATTGTACTCAACCCGCCAAAACTACTGGTAAATCTTGCGGTCGCCGACGATCGCCTTGGCGAACGGGAAAGTCAGTTCGAGCCGCTCGGCCGGAGGATTCGCCGACTGCAGGAACTGGAAGACTTCCAGGTGGTCGGTATGATCCGCGTCGGCCGGGAAATCGAGCACCGGGCGGACCCTTCCGGGTCCGATGGCCAGAACGCCGCGGATCAACCGGTTGAGTTCGTCCAGCCGGACCATCTCGTGATCCAGCACCAGGTACTGAATGCCCAGACGTTCGATCCTGCCGGTCAACTCCACGGGATCGGTGTCGAGCATCTTATAGTGGTAGGAATGCCAGTCGCTGATCATCATCAGCTTGGTGGAGCGGATCACGCAGTCGCGGCGGCCGGGATCGGAATCGGCCACTTCGACGACGAAAGCGCCTTCGCCCCGGTCGTTGGCGAACACCAGAACGCGAAGCGGCCCCGGGTTGAGACGGCGTAAATCGGCCACCAGCCGCCGGTACCCCGCGGGCCGTTCGGCATCGACGTGGAAATCGACGGCCAGGAACGCGGCCACGATAACCCACAGCGCGACGGGCGCGGCCCAGGCTCGCCCCGTCCGCCGCGCCAGCCAACGCCCAATCTCGGGGAGGAAGAAGAACATGCACGGGACGGCCGGATAGAGGTAGCGCGAGTCGGGTACCGAATGCAAGCTCGCCAGGTGGAAGCCAACGATCGTGAGAACGCACCCGAGCATCACCACGGCCAATGTGCGCAACGCCGCCGGTTCCCCCCGGTTCGGGAGCCACCGCACGCCGCCAAGCGCCAGCCCGAGCAACCCCGCCCCGAGGCCCACCAGGCCCAGCCAACCCAGTTGCTCTCCCAGATAAATCCGCAAGGCGCGCGCAATGAGTGCACCGGTCAGCGGGGTGAAGATGGAGTTCTCCCGGAGCCAGGCGAAGGCGATCGCCAGCGGGATCACACTCAACACGGCAATAATCGCCGCCGCCGCGTATAACTGCCACCGGCGCAGAATGTCCCAGCGCCGCAATATTACAATCGCGAAGGGCAAGGCGGCCAGATTCGCGACGCCGTTGCCTTTAATGAGACAGCCCGCCGCCGCCGCAAAGGCAAACCATAGCGCATTTTTAAAATCCGGCTTCTCTAAAAAAGCGGCAGTCCGTATAACAAATAGCAGAGTAACAAGCGCGAGGGCGCAATCCAGCATCATCACCGCGCTTAAATGCTGCGTGATGGAAAGCAGTGTCAATAAAACCGGCGGAGCCAGCGCCACCGGCCATGTCTCGCCGGCCCGCCTGAGAATGCGGAATAGAGTAAAAGCGACGCCAGCCGAACACAACGCGATGAAGACCATCGCCCGGCCGACGCCAGTGCCGGCGATCACCATAAACAAACCCAATACCGCATGAAAGAGGGGCGGCCAAACAAAGAGCGCAATTTTAGGGTAAGCCGCGTAGTAACGTAAGGCGAACACCATGGGATTCGTACCCAAGCCCTTGACCAGGTAATCGCGAATCACCAGAGAGTTGAGATAATGCGGCGCCTCATCCCCATACGTCGAGAGGTCGCGCTGATAAGCGTGAGTTTTGATTTGCAGTACAACCGTGATCGCAAGTAACAGCAGAAATACCGCTAGATTGGCGGCCAGCGCCGCCACAGCCTTACGTTTCATACGCCGGAATTCCCTAACCCGGCCGCGAGATAAGTTAACCCCAACAAACTGACAGGCTGGTTCAGAATACTTTCTGCAAATTTACGCTTCGACAGGGGACTGGCGTATTCGACGGCGGATTGCCCCGGCCCGAATGCATTGGCGCAGGCAATTCGATTACGCATGGGAGGGCGGGCGTCGGCCATTCAACGGTTTATCATAGCACATGGGGCTCGGCCCGCCCTTCGCTCGATTCGTGGATCCGAACGTCGAATCCGCCGGACGCCTGCCGGGCATCGCGGGGAGATCACGGTAAACTGATAGAATGGTCGACGCCGCCACTCGACTTAACCCGAGATGAAACATTCCCGCCCGAACTCACCGCCGTAGTGCCGAACGCGTATCGACTGAATCCCTGAATCGAGTGAAATAGTCCATGAGGAAATCAGCGCCGGCACCGCGCGTTCCCGGCGATACCGAAGGCGCGCGTTTTGACAACGTTGTCCGTCCGATGTTCAGTGTCTCGAAGGATAACTACCTGAAAGAAGAGGCTCGGCTGAAAGCGTCAGCGCAGCGAAAAGCGCGCTAAGTGGAAAACAGCCCGGCCATCGCTCATCGGAAAGGAGGAAATCAATTTGAACCGGGAAAACGCAATGCGAATCTCTGCGGCTCTCCCCGACTCCGCGAAGGTGCTGGACGTGGGCGGCGGGTGCGCGCCCTTCCCGCGAGCTACCCACGTGATCGACGCCATTGCCTTCGACGAGCGAAATCGCTCAGCCGCCAAGCTTCTGGAGGACGTCATCGAACCCCGGTTCACGCGCGACACGTGGCATCGGGGAGATGTGTGCGGCCGCATGCGGTGGCCATACCCTGACAAGTATTTCGACTACGTCACGTGCTCCCATTTGCTGGAGGATATCCGCGATCCGGTTTGGGTCTGCTCGGAATTGGTCCGGGT
Source organism: Bryobacterales bacterium (assembly GCA_003164075.1). The sequence continues at coordinate 5,547 of PLRZ01000296.1, forward strand.
GGCGAAGGCCGGATACGTCGAAGTTCCCAGTCGGATTCTGGAGCAGTGCCTGGGAATTGAGAACCCCACATACGCCGGGTTCTATCATCACCGGTGGCTGGTCGGGATTCGCGGCAGCCGGGTGGAGTTCGTGTACAAACCCCATAATCTTCACAGCCTGAAATCGGCCATTGTAGCCAGGATCGGCGCAACCGAGCGGATCAATCCCCGGTATGAGATCTCCTATCTTGAGTGGAGCGGATCGTTTGACTATGGCGAAACGCTCCTGCTGGCTGAAGCTGACGTGGAGCGCGAACTCAACCAATTTGCCGCTGAATCCCGATGCCTTCCGGACTTGGTAATCAAGGGCGGAGGCGGCCTGGCGCAAAAGGCTCGGAGACTCGCGCAATACGCGAGGCTTAGCCGCGGACGGCGGTGACCCCGTAAGTTGCCGGGGGTCATACCTCGGGCAGCCCGCTGCGCTAACCGGCCGCCACCGCTAGCGCACGGTGGAATTTTGCGGTGAGCCTCCGGAGGTGGGGCCGGCGGTGCTCGCCTGCCCTCGATTCTGTTCAGGCAGCGGGCCTGGTTCAGCGCGGGCGGACACTCGCCATCGCAGGGCGGCCAGTTGCCGATTCGGCTTGGCAACACCCGCCGCCGGATGCTTGGCCGGATCGGGGGGAAGTAGCGTGACAAGGGCTTGTGGGGCGGCAATCTTGCCTGGGGACGTCTTTCCAGGCGGCTCTTCGGCCCGACGGCAAGTGTTCGTGTCCCGAACGAGTCGGCAGAAAGCCGGCCTGCATTGGCCGCCCCACACACGGCCCAGCCTCATTGCCCCAATCCGTTCAAGCGCCGGTCAAGCAGCCCTCACTCGGCCATCGTCGCACCGTCGCGGAGAGCTCACGGTAAACTGATTGGATAGTCGACGGCCACTCGATTTAGCCCGAGATGAACATTCATGCCCGAACTCACCGTCGTAGTTCCCACGTTTAACGAACGGGAGAATGTAGCCTGTACCGTTCGAGCCCTGGCCGGCGCGCTTCGGGGCATCGACTACGAAGTGATCTTCGTCGATGACGATTCGGCCGACCAGACTGCCGCCGCCGTACGCGTCCTGGCGCAGGCGGACCCGCGTGTCCGGGTGATCCAAC
>PLRZ01000489.1 GCA_003164075.1 Bryobacterales bacterium
GCGAACGGCACCGAGAATCCCACGTAACCCAGGTACAGCATGGGCGGGTGGATAGCCATGGCGGGATATTGCAGCAGCGGACTGAGACCCTGGCCATCGGGAACCGAGGTGATGAGCTTGTCTACGGCCAGCATGCGGAAGGGGTTGGCGATGAAGTTATTGAGGATGAGGAAGAAGGTTTGGACTGAGGCTAGTACGCCGACCACCCATGGCATGATGTCGCGATGGCGGCGGCGGTTGGTGAAGACCACCACGGAGGCGTAGGTGGAGAGGAGGAAGCTCCAGAACAGCAGCGACCCTTCCTGGCCGCCCCACCAGGCCGCAAACTTATAAAGGATGGGCATGGTGCGGTTGCTGTGTTCGGCCACGTAGGAAAAGCGGAAATCGCCGGTGAGCAGGGAGTACACCAGGATGCCCGACGCCAGAGTCACCAGCAGCCATACCGAATAAACTGCACGGCCACCGCTAACTATAAGAAAAGGCTTGCGTTTGATGCGGCCGACGACAGACGCCGTGGCGGCATAGATGGATACACAGAAGGCCAGCAGGATGGCCAGCGAACCCAGATTCTCCATATCACCCCTCTAGAAACTAGATCGAGCTCTTGCCCGCGTTGATGTTGGGAGCGGCTTGCCCGGGCGCCAGTCCCGGTTTGGACTCGTACTTGGAAGCGCATTTGGCTTGCACGGTACCGGCGCGAAATATCTGGTCCCGGTCGAGCCTGCCGTCGGCCAGCGCCTGGGCGCCGTCCTTGAGGGTATCGGGCAGGGGATCGGTCCCGGTGTAAATCACCTTCATGCTGGTGTTCTGGTACTCCAGCACGAACTGCGTATGATTGCCCTCGCGCTTGATGGACCCGGCCGCCACGTTCCCCTCGAGGCGGAGGCGCTGCCCGTAGGCTTTCGGCCCCATCTGCTGCACCTCATTGACGGTCTTATAGTAGGCTTCGGACTGCTTGCCGCCGGTGAAAGCCAGCCAGCCCATGGTGCCGACCACAACGGTGATTAATGCAGCGAACTTGCCGTATTTCTTCATGCTAGCCCCTTGAAATCTCAGTATACCCCGAAAGGTTTGAGGGATATTAGGACATTCTTGGCCTATTTTGTGGGAATACTCGACATGCCCCTTTTGGGGGTAGGCTCGGTGGAACCGCTTGCTTACGCGCGCGGCTCGGAAGGAACCGGTTTGCTCATCGTTGACTGAGGCCTCCATCGACGGCCAGAATCTGGCCGGTGACGAAGTTGGAAGCCTTCAAGAAATACGCCACTGCTTCGGCGATTTCGTCCGGCGTGCCGCCGCGTTGGGCGGGCGTACGCGCGATTAGTCGCTTGCCGCGCTCGTCGATATCGTCGAAGGGAATCACGCCGGGAGCCACGGAATTTACAGTGATTTCCGGCGCGAAGGCGTTGGCCAGCGCGCGGGTAAGCATGATGACACCGGCCTTGGAGGCGCAGTAATGGGCATGTTCGGCCCACGGCCGGAGTCCGCCCAGCGAACTGATATTGACGATACGCCCGCCGCCCGACTTGCGCATCAGACGGGCGCCGTTCTGGCAACAGAAGAAGACCGCTTTGAGGTTGACGGAATGAATGAAATCCCAGTCCCGCTCGGTGATGTCGAGGGGGTTGAAGCGGGTAAAGCGGGCGGCGTTGTTGACCAGGCCGTCGAGGCGGCCGAGGCGCTGCTCCACGTCCGAGAACATGCGGCCGATCTCGGTGACGCTTTCGAGGTTGGCGCGGAAGAGTTCGGCGCCGCCGCACTCGCCGGCGGTGCGGAGGGCGTCCTTTTCGGAGCGTCCATAGTGGATGGCCACGCGCGCGCCTTCGCGGGCGAGGCGCAGGGCAATGCCGCGGCCGATACGCCTGGCAGCGCCGGTGACTAAGATGACTTTGCCGGTAAGGCTGGCTTCAGGGGACATGGGGCTCCGGACCCAATATACCAGCGGCTCACGGCGTGGGGCATTGGGCTTCAGCCGGCTTTCCTGGCTTTCAGCCTGCAGCGGACTTCATAGAGAATTGCAGAATTCGGTGGCGAACCCGCTCCCTCGCGGTCGCGGCTCGGTAAGTGGTTGCCTTTCAATGTGACCTTTCCGAGCCGCGCGCGCAAGCTTTCTCTTCAGCCCGCCCATGCCGCGATGAGAGTTCTCTCTCTCCCTTTGCACTACCGATACATGCAGTTGTCGTACCGGCGTCTTCCGCACCAGTATGCTCTTGGAGTACCTCTTTTTGTCACGTTCCGCCTGCACGGCAGCCTGCCAACGGGCAGGGCGTTTCCCGGTGGGTGTCCGAGTTCCGGAAAGGCATTTGTTTGCATGGACCGGCTGTTAGACGAGCAGCGTGCAGGCCCCGCATATCTGCGAATGCCAGCCATCGCCCAAGTGGTGGCCGATTCGATCGCAAAGGGCGCCGCTGACGATTACCTTTTGCACGCATGGGTGGTGATGCCCAATCATGTTCACCTGCTGGTCACTCCCCAGGTGGATGTGCCGGGCCTGCTTCGCAGACTGAAGGGTGCCTCGGCGCGGGAGAGTAACAAGCTGCTGGGGCAAATGGGCCGGCCTCTCTGGCAAGACGAGAGCTATGATCGTCTCGTTCGCAGTGCAGAAGAATTCCGGCGAATCGAGAAGTATGTTCTCCAAAATCCGGTGCGAGCCGGACTGGCCCGATCCGCAGAGGAATACCAGTGGTCGAGTATCTCCAAGCCGGGCGGGCTGAAGCCCGCCGCAGGCTGAAGCCTGCCCCACCAGCTACGCCGGGAATTCGCGCACCACTTCAGTCGTCGCGCGCTCCCATGCGGCGATCAGCTTGTCCCAGCGGACATTGGCCTCCGCGTCGATCACCTGGCGGGTGGGGTCGGCGTCGAACCATGCGATGGTCCGCCGGATGCCTTCGCTGAACGGCACAGTCGCACAGTATTCTGGCACGAATCGCTTGATCTTGGAGTTATCGAAGACCACGCTGACCGACTTATCCCCTACCAGGCTGCCTAACTTCTCGGGATAACAGGCGGCGAGGAAATCGGAGGGTATGTGGACCAGTTGGGCCTCCGCGCCGGCGGCCTCTGCCGTGAGCCGGTAAAACTGGTCCCAGCACATGACTTCGTCGCTAGTGATGTGGAAGGCGTTGCCGATGGACTGGCGGTGGCCCAGCAGTCCTACCAGTCCCTTGGCGAAGTCGGTGTTATGGGTGATGACCCATAGCGAGGCGCCGTCGCCGGGCACAATCACTTTCTTCCCGCGGCGCATGCGGTCGACAATGGTGTAGCTCTTGGGCCAGCTATTTACGGCCAGGGGAATCTGCGTTTCGCCATAAGTCAGCGAGGGCCGCACGATGGCGACCGGGAATCCCTCTTCGCGATACGCCTTCATGAGAAAGTCCTCGCAGGCGATCTTGTCGCGGGAATACTGCCAGGAAGGGTTCGACAGCGGCGTCGATTCGGTAATCAGGTAATGGCCCGGCGGTTTCTGGTAGGCGCTGGCCGAACTGATGAAAATGTATTGCCGGGTGCGCCCGCGGAACAGCGCCAGATCGCGCTCCACGTGGGCCGGGGTGAAGGCGATCCAGTCGACTACGGCGTCGAACGTGGCGCTGCCCAGGGCCTGCGCCGTGGCGGAGGGGTCGTCGATATCGGCGGTGAAGGTGTGGACGCCTTGCGGCACGCCGGCCGCGTGCCGGCCGCGGGTCAGGAGGGTGAGATCGATGCCGCGCTGGGCGGCCAGCCGGGTGGATGCGGTGCTGATAATTCCGGTGCCGCCTATGAAAAGAACTCGCATGTAGACGTTGTAGCAGATAATGTCAGGATATGGGCGCCGCTTACGATCACGTCGCCGGACAGAGCGTGGA
>PLRZ01000349.1 GCA_003164075.1 Bryobacterales bacterium
GGCCGACATCAGGAGTTCTGAAGGTCCAAGGCGCCGGGAAGTTCCGGAACGCGTGATGGGGTCGTGGAACTTGTGATGAGCCCGGAGGTGGGGCAGGCGGTGCTCGCCTGCCAGTCCGCCCGCGCTGCACCAGCCCCTGCCCAAGCAGGATAGAGTGCAGGCGAGCACCGCCTGCCCCACCCCAGGATCTCTCGTCATGGAGCGAGGCCACCCGAAATTTCGCAGCGTCGGCGCCACTTACCCGAGTTGGATCGATTTGAAGTCGATCTTACTTAGATCCCATTCTCCCAGACCGGCCTTTCCAGCGCTCTCTATATGCTGCGGCTGCCGGTGGGGCGACCGCCAGATATCGTCGCTCCGCGACTCACCGAGCGGCCAGAGTTGATTCTTCATCCGCTGCTCCTCGATGGCTTTCCGGCCGATAACGTCCAGCGCCACGGGATCGGTGGCGAAGTAGATGGTGTTGTGGTCCCAGACGAAATGTTTGGCCATGTAAGCGGTAATGCCGGGACCTCCGTGAAACAGGCCCTTCGTGCCATCCAGGATGTTCAATACGGTCTTCTGTCGAATCACCGGAATACCGACAACCGCCGGGATAAACTCCGTCAAGCGCAGTTCGGGGCCGTCATGCGACCGGGAGACATTGTTTACCAGTCCGTGCGAAAGGTTCTTCAAGGCCAAAGTTACTCCAGCCGCATTGTGGCTCTTGAGCACGGGTAAGTTAATCAGTTTGGTGATATCCCGCGAAATGAACTTCGCCGCGTATGAGCGGCAGGCTGCCTTGTCTCCGACATCGTAGCCTGGCAGCGTAAACGGCAATTCCGCGTAGCACTCGGGATCGTAACCCGCGATATCCTGCTGAACCGGATCGTAAGCGGGAGCCGCATACGCCAACTGTACCCCTTGCGGCAGCCATTTTATGTACGGGGATTTCACGATATTCTCCCGGTACCGTTCAAATACCTTGATGTTGCCGGGTTTGATGCCGGCGCCCCGCAAGGCGTGAACGATGGAGTGCAGCAGTTCCGCGCTGGAACAAACATGGGGCTGCCCCACCGGGTTTACTTTAATGCCGACGACATCCGCCGGCTCAAAGAACTGCCGCCATGCCTCCGCCGGGTTGGGCGCCCCGGTCAGTTCGCACATGCCCCGATCGAGCATATCGCCGATCGGTTTCGCCTGAAACTTGCCGTTGAGGATGCATTTCGAATGCGTGACGCCGGCCACTCTTCCGCGGTAGCGTCCGGGAATGCCGGGTTGCACGGTCCCTTCGGCGTCGAGGATGCTAACTCCTCCGGCGATCGCGCCCGCAACGGTCTGAAGGTATTCACGGCGGGTCAGCGACATGCCAACAATGATATCGGAGTCGATCCTTGCCTGACAAGGCATTCGAGGGAGCCCGGTACCGGGTCAGGCAACTTTTTGAGAAATAAAATCCAGAGTGGTGGTGGCCAGATCGTCCCGCGAAAAGCCCCGGAATTCGGGAGCCACCTCAAATTGGGCCAGAGCCTCGCGGCTTCCCGGTCTGACATTCGTTCGTTTGTAAATCACTTTGAGACCGGCCTCGGCGGCGAGATCCAGGAACTGCGGCGCGCGCAATCGATTCTGGTACTGAAGGGAATTGTTCCAGAGGCGCCACTCCGCTTCGCTGAACCGCAGGAAGTTCACGAAGGAGATCGAGCGATCGAAGAAAGCGTAGTGATCGTTGCATCCGATGTTGTGCAACGCCAATCCGCCGGGCTTGAGAATACGCTGGCTCTCCTGCAGGATCTCGAGGATTGCCTGCCTGGGCACGTGCTCGAAGACACTGTTCGAATACACCAGGTCCACGCTGTTGGGAGGCAGTCCGGTCTGCCGGGCATCGCCGGGCGCCGAGTATTCGATCCGCGCCAGGCGCAACAGTTCGTCAATGCCCGGCGCCTGCAGCAGTTGTTGGTACTTTGTGCGAACCTCCTCCGGGGAGGAAGCGCAGAATGGTGCAATCGTACTCAGATGCGGCTCGATCTCGGCCAGAGCGCGCCGGGTCAGCTTGGCGTTGAGGTGACGCTGAATGTCGTAGGTCTTGATGCATTGGGCGCCGGCGAAGCTGAAACAGATCGGCAGCACCGGATACCAACCCGTGCCAATCTCCACAATCGTGGCCCCGGGGATGGCAAACTGAACATCCGACAAATATTGGCAAGTCTGTTTCCAATCGAAGACTTTGGCGGTGATATTGTCTCCGAAATGACGCAGCCCGCCGACCATTTGGAGCCGATCGTTCAGTTGCTTGCCGCCGGGAACAATGCTCAAAAGCTTTTGCGCCCAGCCCTTCGCTTTCCAGTGCATGGTTGCCTGCGATTATAACGGAAGGCGCAACGCGTAATCAAACCGCGCTCGCGGACCCGCCGGCGGTCCGGCCCCGCCCTATTGAGGCGCCATGTTGAAACCTTCCACCACGATGCGCGCCTTCTCGCCCCGCGTGTCCGCCTCATACAGATCGGTAGTAATCCGCCGTTTCTCGCCGGGCATCAGGGCGATGTAACCGTCGCTATAGATGGCCGGCAGAATCCGGTCGCCGGTCTGCTCGCGGACGGCCTTCAGGCGCACCATTAGCGCGGGCGTCGACGAGGTATTCTCGAGGTCCGTAGTCAGCAGCCACCGGTCGCCGCGCCGTTCCGACGTGGTAGTGGCATGGACACTGGCCTGCGGTAGCTTGCGGATGGCCTGGTAGTTCTCCTCTTCGACGCCGCGTAAGTAGAAGTTATCGGAGACAAGTTTGTCGCCCTGCTTCAGCTCCAGGCGGATGAAGTGAGTGGCACTTAGTCCGGCGGGATACTCCATCTTGATGGGCGATTGCACGCTGTCTTCCTTGCTCGCCAGCGTCGCGGATTTCTCCCATTTCACGGCGCCATCCAGGTTGACCACTTGCACGTGCGCCGTCAGGCCGGATGGCGATCCGCCGCTGTAATTCACCACTTCGACGCTGTCGCTGAGGGGATTCCACTGGATGTGCAACGGTTCCGACGCTTTCTTCGCGCCGAAGTATCCGGCCGTCGGCTCGAAGTAATAATCGTAAGTCTGCCACACCATGGAGGGCCAGCACGGATGGCTCATCCAGATCAGCAATCCCATGCGATTCTTGCTCTGGGCCTCATACATGCCGCGGTAGCCTTCGTAGTTCACGAATTGCGCCAGCTCCAGCCAATCCTGAAGGTTATCGGTGGGGCCGTAGAGCTTAGTCATGCGGGCGCGGAAGTTATTGGCGTTCTGCGCGCCGGCGGCGGTGAAATCGTGCTTGCCCCAATCGGCGCCCTGCGGCCAGAAATCGGCCGCCGGCATCATGAGCTTCAGACTATCCATGCTGACGATATTGGGCATGCCCATTTCGCTGTGGAATTGCGGAGTGGCGCGCTGCTCGAAGTAGAACTTAGTAGGTTGCACGGTGTAAGGACCGTGGCCGCTTACCACGCCATCGGCGGAGCTGGGAATGTAATGCATGCCGGGATGGAACCCATCCAGCGTGGCGCGAATTCCGTCGTCGATCACTTTGGGCGGGAAGCCCTCGTTGCGACCCACATACAGGCCGATGGAGGGATGGTTGCGAATGCGCAGCACATAGTCCTTCACGTTGCGCAGGAACATGGCATCGTCGTCGGGGTCGGGACCGTCCCACGGGTTGGCCAGCCAGAAATCCTGCCATACGACAACCCCATAGCGGTCGCAGGCATCGTAGAATTCGTCGTCGCCGATCTGCCCCACCCAATCGCGGATCATGTTGAAATTCATTTCCGCGTGGTAGCGTACCGCGGCGTTGTATTCGCGCGCGCGGTAGCGCAGCATGGATTCGCCGAAGCCCCAGTTGCCGCCCTTGGGAATGAAGCGGCGGCCGTTGATCCACATGCGCAGCGCTCCGCCTTCTTCGCTGTAAGCGAACTGGCGGATGCCGGATTGGAAGGTCTTCCGGTCGGACACGCTTTTCGTGTCGATGTCGAACTGGAGGTTCACGTCGTAGAGATTCGGCTGTCCGTAACCGGCCGGCCACCACAACTTGGGGCTGAGCACGATCACATTGCGCTTGACCGCCTTATCTTTGCCGGCTTCGATGGTCACCGGCAGGTCGAAAGCCTGCTCGCCAAATCGCCCGTGCAGAATGCCGGAGACGGGCGCCGCGGAATGATTCCGCAGGGTCACTTCGATGGACACATCGGCGCGCGAGGTGTCGGGCAGAGGCAGCGTGGCATGCACGAAGGGATCTTCGATGGTCACCGGACCGGTCGCCGTGAGGAAGACTTTGTTCCACAGTCCGTCGTCCCGGCCGCGAATGGTGGGGATCCAGTCCCAGCCTACCGAGGAGTGGAAGGTGGGATTGTCGGCCCCCAGCGCACCGCCGTTCTTATCGGTGGACTGGTAGGTTCTTTCCTTGATGCTGCCGGGAGTGGCGTTCTGAACGATGCGCACCGCCAGCGCGTTTTTCTGACCGGCGCGCAGCTTCGAAGTCACGTCGTAGCGGCCGCGGATGAAGGCGCCTTCGATGCGTCCCAGTTTCTCGCCGTTGAGGTAGACTTCGGCCTTCCAGTTGACGCCGTCGAAGTTCAGCCAGACGTCTTTACCGGAAAATGCGGCCGGAACGGTGAACTCGTTGCGGTACCAGAAGTCGGCCTGGAAAAAGGAGTCGGAAATCATGTCCTGGTTGGCGCCGAAGTTGGGGTCGGGGATGGCGCCGTCGTTCAGGTAGCTGACCAGCGCGGTGCCCGGCACGGTGGCCACCATCCAGGAGGAATCCGCGAAACCGGGCCGGGAAAGCGCGGCTCCATCGGCTTTCACCAGCGAATCGCGCTGGATCTTCCAGCCGCCGCCGGCCAGATCCATACGGCTGGCGGTGGGCGCGGGCGCCGCGGCAGCCTGGGGCACGGGACCGCCTTTGCCGAAAACTTCCAGCTCGCTCAGGATATAGCCTTCGGGCGCGGCGGGCTTCT
>PLRZ01000511.1 GCA_003164075.1 Bryobacterales bacterium
CGCTCGCCCTTGGAGATGGCGTGAATGGGGGACGTGCCGGCGCCGAAAGAGACGTCGATCCGCCAGGAGGTGACGCCTCTGCTGCCATCGTGCCAGAGGAATGTGGGAGGTGTGATTTCGGGCGGAAAGATCGACCCGTCCTGGGGATAGTCGATGGCGATCGCCGCCGGACCGGAGGCGCTCGCTACCAGCGCCATGAGGAGGCTGGGGAGAAGGATTGCCCGGCTGGCCATCAAGCGTTACCCATATATAAGACCAGCTTACTGCCCGGCGCGCTTTCGTGCCACCGGTCGGGTGCGTAAACGGTTTCGGGAGGCACGTCTCTGAACGACCGCTCCCTCGCGNNCCCGAAACTGTTTAAGCACCCGCCACCAGTCGGGTGCGTAACCGATCTGGGAAAGGTCTGTCACCGGTGAACGCTCCCTAACGGGGTGCCCTCTGGGCCCGGCTCTGTAACGACTGCCCGAGTGTTCGCAATTAGTTACAGAGCCGCGACCGTTAGGGAGCGTATTTTGCCCCACTAGGCCCCTTTCGGGTAACAGCCCAGCACCCTCAGGAAGTCCGCCAGTTCCCGCAGATGATTCAGAGCGTTCTGTGCGTTGGGAGTATCCACGCGGCCCAGAAAATCCACGTAGAACAGGTATTCCCACGGCTTCCCACGCAGCGGGCGCGATTCGATTTTGGTGAGGCTCAGATCCCGCAAAGCGAACGCACTCAGGGCGCGAAACAGAGCGCCGGGGACGTTGTGCGTGCTAAATACCAGCGACGTTTTCCAGGTGGTATGCGCGGCCGGAGAAATTACGTGCCGGCGCGCATAGGTTTCCGTGCGCAATAAAAAGAAACGCGTGAAATTCTGCCGGTCGCTTTCTATCGACCGGCGTAAAATCCGCGCGCCATATATTTCCGCCGCCACCGACGAAGCAATCGCCGCCGCATCACCGAGTTCCTCATCGACAATCATTTTCACGCTGCCGGCGGTGTCATAAAAAGGAACTCGCTCAATTTGTGGATTCTTTGCAAAGAAATCGAGACACTGGTTGAGGGCCACCGGATGGGAATAAGCGCGCCGTATTTTCGAAAATGCGACGCCTTTTCTCACGATCAGGTTGTGAACAATACGCACGCTGGTTTCGGCCACAATCGGTAATTCGAAGTTCACCAGGTGGTCGTAGTTTTCATGCACCGATCCCGCCAGGGTGTTTTCAATCGGAATCACCGCGCCCAAAACCGCCCCGGATTTCAGACTCCGGAAGACATCTTCGAAACGTTCGCAGGGCAGAACGCGAGTTTGCGGCCCCACCAGTTTGCGCGCCGCCTCTTCACTGAAGGCCCCGCGCGCGCCCTGGAACGCAATCAAGGCCGGTGTCTTAGTCTTACTCTTCATTTCGAAACTCCCTCCCAGCGCCGTACTGCGCGGTCGGGCAAGCCCAGCAGATCTAATACCCGGTCCACGCTGTGATCCACAATGTCCATCACAGTCTCCGGATGATTGTAAAAGGCGGGGATCGGCGGGGCTATGATTGCGCCCATTTCCGCCAGCGCGGTCATATTCCTCAAGTGTCCCAAATGAAATGGACTTTCCCGCACTAATAGAATCAGCTTGCGCTTTTCCTTCAGCATGACATCGGCCGCGCGCACCAGCAGGTTAGAACTGATTCCGTTGGCGATGGCCGACATAGTGTGGATGGAACAGGGCGCCACCACCATGGCGTCCGCGGCGCTCGACCCGCTCGCCAGGCGCGAGCCGATATCCTCGAATGGATGCCAGAAGTGCGCCAGGGCGCGCGCGTCAGCCGCCAGCTTGCCCGTTTCCAGAAACAGCGTCTTCTCGCCGGATTTCGATAAAATGAGGTGAATCTCCACATTTCTCTGGCTGGCCAAGCGTTCCAGCAGGCGAAGGCCGTAGATGGCGCCGCTGGCCCCCGAGATTCCCACGATCACTCTCACCACGGTGTTTCTCCGCTCTTTTGATCTCTGTTCCGATTTCAGAACAAAACCAGCACATTTCCCTTGCTGTCCCGAGCACTGCGGGCTATAATTCCGTTCGGCTGCGATTCGCCGGCGATCGCCCTCGGAAGGCGGCACCGCACAGCGAGGATCATAACATGGAGCGTCCCGGGGAGAAGCTCAGACAGGCCCGCGAACGGTTGAAATTGACGTACCGCGATGTGGCGGAAGCCAGCCAGAAGATCGCCATGCGCCGCAACAGCGAGGAGTTCGCCGTGGCGCTCAGCCGTCTTGCCGATATCGAGAATAAAGGGACGCTGCCCACCATCTATCGTCTTTATACGCTGTGCGCCATATACAAGTTGGACTGGAAGGAGGTGCTCCGCTGGTTCGGAGTTCCCCTAGAGATGTTGCCGTCCGACGCCTTGCAGGTCCCGCTCGAGGAGACCCATGCCGTGCATTTCCCGGCCGACAATTCGGCGGTTCCGCCGCCGCTCGAGCGCGAAATCGACCTGAGCAAGACCACGTTTCTGAGCTATTTGATTCGCCGTTGGGGGAAAATGCCACTGAGTTTCCTGAGCGGGGCGGAGCAGCGGCACCTCAATTATGGCTTCATNNCGGAAAATAGCGGTCGACGGGTGGACCAGTGAACTCGACCGGCCCATTTATTTCCTCGAACATCGCGACGGATATCGCGTCGGCTGGTGCACGGATGTCGCCGGACACTTGCTGTGGCAGCCGCATCCGGCCGCACAACAACCGCCGGTGCTTTTCGATTATTCGGATATCGACGTGGTGGGTCAGGTGACCGGAGTGGCTATGCTCCTGGAATCGAGAAAGCGCCGCCATGCTCGTATTTCAACAATTCCAGCAAAGTCTCCAAATCAGTAAGGTATAACTGGCGCTCCACGTCGCGTGCCGTCGGTGGCATCAGATGGCGGTACTCGAGCGCCTGCCGAGAGATCCCGGTGGTGCTGAAGTATTCATCCAGGTCGGATTTCTGCTCCGCCAGACTAAACCGCAACCACTCAGAGAAAACCTGGTGGTGGCTATTACAGAGGGCGCGATCCGTGTCTTCCGGTCCCAGGATCCGCAGCAGGGCTTCGTGACTGTACCGGCCGGTGGCGGCATCCCGAAGAGACGCCAGGAAGGCAAGACGGCCAAAGACAGTGGGCACCTGGGACAGGGTCTTGCGCCACAATATGGCTCCCGGGGTCCGAGCCGATTGCGAATTTGCCAGATACTCCGCCAAACTGCGAACGCCCCCGTTTCCAGGATGCCGGGACTACGTACCGGACCACTGTTAGGGCTAAGGCCCTAGATATTCAATTGTATATCAAGGGTCTGTCAACTTGTAAACGGTGATGTGCGGAGCTATTGCGGCCCCGCTCGCGGGCCGATCCTGTTCTGCTTTTGGAAAAACTTAAGGTACAACCCCCTACTACGGTACAGTCACGCCTAGTATAGTACTCAGCTTACTATAGGAAGTTAACAGTAGAAAGGATCGGCCCCATGAAAAAGCTCGTAGTTCTGGCGTTGATGGCGTTTGCGTTCTTGGCAACAGCTCGCACGGCCCGGATCGAAGTGCCGCTACCGGCGTGCAACCCCTGCCCGTTTGTACATTAGGGGACGGCCGTAATTCAGTGCGGCGCCAAGTGTTAGAATCGGTTCTGAGACCGTTAATATAATGCTGAGCGCCGCGCTGCTTGTTTCCATTTTCCAGGTTGTCGCCATCCTGGGAACCGCTCTGACGGTTCTCAAACTTCTCACCTCGGGTCTTTCTCGCCGCTATCGAATCTTCTTTGCGTATTTTGTTCTGCGCATCCCCTACATGACGGGTTTTCTAATTCTCACCAACCTCAAGGGCCTGCACGGTGGCGACGGGGTCAGGTCCGACTTGTATTTCTATGTATATATTTTTTCCGAACCGATCTTCTTACTGCTCTATATTTTAGTGGTGGTTGAACTCTACAGCCTGGTGCTGGAGCGGTATAAGGGCTTATACACCCTTGGCCGGTGGGCCATGTATGGGGCGGTGTTGATTTCGGGAACCATTTCCGTGTTGACCCTGTTGCCGAAACTGGGTCCAAGCCTGCCCGAACCTTCCAGGCTGCTGATGTATGAGGTCGGCGCCGAACGTGGTGTGGACCTCGCGCTGGTGATCTTTATCTTATTGATTGTATGGTTCTTAACCAAATATCCCGTACCGCTCAGCCGGAACGTCGTGGTGCATACGGTGATTTACTCGGTCTTCTTTTTAAGCGATGCGCTAGTCCTGCTCTGGCGCACCTTGCTGGGATACCACGTGACCTTCAGCATCAACGTGGTTGCCACCGCGATTTCCTCAACCTGCGCCATAGCCTGGTGGCTGCTGCTCAGTGCCAAGGGCGAAGAAGTCCAGGTCCGCGGGCCCCAGTTACGCCCCGATTCCGAAGAGCGCATCCTGCAACAACTCGACCTCCTGAACGCCACCCTCCTCAAAGTTTCCCGAAAATAAGAGTGATATCCTTTGGTAAATTAGGTGCTATCTTTAGTTAAAGTAGTACCGATATGCCCGTTACTCTGTTGCATTTCATTGGAAATAGCATTATTCTTAACCTGACGGAGAAAGTGTGGGTGTCATGGAATACGTGCTTGCCATTTCGATTGTGACATTCCTGGCGTTAGCTATTGCGCTATTTCTGCTCGTCCGCAGGATGGCGTTCAACGGTAGCAGTCTGCCGTTGACCGCTGAATGGATCGATGAACTTTCGATTGAACGTTATCGTCCGATGATGCGTTTATTGGACGGCGGCGATTTTGAGTTCCTTCGCTCTCAGCCTGGTTTCACTCCCCGAATGGCTACCAAACTCCGCATTCAACGGTGCCAGATTTTCCGTGGTTATCTGCGCTGTCTGAATGGCGATTTTCAAAGGGTTTGTTCGGCCATCAAGATCCTCATGTTGCAGTCCCGGCAGGATCGGCCCGATTTGGCTGGCGTGCTGGTTCAGCAACAGTTGATGTTTGCTTGCGAAATGGGCATGGTTTATTTCCGCCTATTCCTATACCGTTGGGGGCTGTGCGGGGTTGACGTGACGAGTCTGGTCAAGAATTTCGACCTGATGCGCCTGGAGTTGCGAAGCCTGGTTCCGGCTACCCTTTCAATGGGTGCCTGAAGCAATTCGGCTTTTCCGGTTTTCCGGGGCGGCTATAGGGGTTCATTGCTGTCGACCGCTATAGCCGCTTTAACATGTCTTTGGCTTCTTTGAATTGCGGGAATTTCTTTTCCGCATCGCGAAATTCCTTCGTATGCACCCGCCTCCGTGCCCCATTGTGGTCCACCGGATATTGCAAATGTAACATTTCGTGAAACATCACGTATTCTAACGCCAGCGCCGGGCGGCCCGGCTGATCGAAAATCCGGCTGATGATAATGGCATTGTGCGAAGGGTCGAAATGGCCCAGCATATTGCGCGAAACTCCCCGGCTCCAGCCCAAACGAGGCATCCCCAGCAGACCGTCGAAAAACTGCCGGTTGAGCCGCTCGAAGATCTCTTCCAGGTTGTAGA
>PLRZ01000321.1 GCA_003164075.1 Bryobacterales bacterium
AGCACGGCGACGGGACGCGGACCTTCGTGCGGCGAGCGATCGATTTGAAAAGAAAGGGAATATTGGTGCGAGATGCTTGTGAACTGGCTCGGCGGGCGATTGATGGCCGAGGGTGGCGACACAAGCCGCCACCGGCCCGTCTCGCCTACCCGGAATCGCCTCGAAAGCCCGAAGGAAGCGAACGCCGAGTCGGGTCCTTGCCCTGCCGGATCTCGAACAGGCCAAATCTGCGGTTCTCAGTACCCTGACATCCGTGAGCGGGCAACTGATGACTTCGTCGAGTGATACAGCTCCGAGGCGCGGGAGACCCTACCAATCGGAACGCCGGGTTCGGGACTACCGGCCCCGGGGCAAAGTTCGACATGACAATCCAGCCATCTGGACGTGGATGCCAAGAGCGGCGTTCAGCGGGAGTGATCTCTGTGGCCGGACACATCGGCCCGACTCTGGGCACTTCCGTGGCCGGTAGCGGGCAAACTGTTTCCGTAGGCGATACCCGCTCTGGGGAGGAAGGCGTCCCTATAACCCGCACTGTTGTCGCAGCAAATCAACGACTTTCAGCGCGTCGCCATAGTACTGAACCAGCGTTTGGAGTGTGAGGCCCACTGATTCTCCGTGAGCGATCTTGTGCCGGTTTCCCACGATGCTGTTGATCGATTCGCTGAGCCGTCCATCCGTGTCTCTCTCAAGGCGCTGTCTCCATTCCTGGCTGAAACCGCCAGCCAGATCCAGTATCGTCCCCATCTTGGGGTTCTGGAACTGCCGCAGACGGCTTTCTACAAAGTCGGCGACCGAAGAGTGGGCGCGCTTCCGCGCGTATTCCGTGTACGTAATTCGAATGGAATTCTCCAGGAACCCGCTCACAAGGACACACAGGTATCTTGACCAATGCGATTGTACCTCCGCGTCAGGGAGGGTTCTGGCTTTCTGAAACAATTCGTCCAGCCGCTGGCGTTGCCGCGTTATCTCAATCAGGCTCATGACACTGGAGCAAATGCACCCTTTGCCAGGTCCAGTCGGGTGCGCACGCGTTCCCCGCCTGCCGTACCCCGGCCACAGGCGTCGAGATAATGCTGGTCAGTGAGCAGTTCGCTGTACGCATCGCGGAACGCCTGGATGTTTGCCACAGGCCCATTTGTCAACCGCGCGGCAGTTGCGACCATAACGGAATCATAGACAGCGGCGTTGAGCGCCCTGACAGGGCGGAAGGCCCGGCTTCCTATCGACTCATGGATCAAGTCGATGGCGCCGCGGAATTCTGAGCTCATGATCGCCGCTTCTTGATCGCTGAACTCCTTTTTCTTCCCCATGTACGTGTTCAAGAAGGTCACCATCGGCGGCTGGTAGTTAGAGCCTTCGTGCAGAAGCGCCAAAAAACGAAGAACTAATTCCTGGTCGCGCATTCTGGAGTCCTCCGGCCCATATATGTCTCTCCAGTGCCCGTACTGGTTAAGTTCGCCTAAGAGATCCCGAATCCGCCCAGAATGATGAACAGCACTCCGGACCTCCTGTGGCGTCAGCTTCTTTCCGCCGGTGTTGAGACGCTGGAAAACTTCATACACGCTGCTTTCGTCTTCCGACGGCTCGTCCTGCTTGAATACAATCGCGTGCAGAATCGCGTCGTCCAAACGACGACGGTCTTCGTCCCGCAGACCGGTATAGGTTCTCCCCTCAAAGTCCGGCTGTACCCCCTTGAGGTAAAACTGCCTCCCATCAGGCTTCCAAACTTCGTCGTAGAAGTAGCGCAATGAAAGGAGCCGTTGCTGTCCATCAACCACGAGGAGCTTGCCCGTGTCCCACTCCTTCGAAAGAAATATGCTTGGTACGGGCAGCCCGAGAAGGAGTGACTCGACAAAGCGCGAAGCGTCCCTGATGTCCCAGACAAATTCGCGTTGAAACTTCGGTATGTAAATGGCCCCTTCCCGGATGCGCTTCACAAGGCCATCAACTGGGTAGTCCGCTCCATAGCTGGAGATGGCATACCGAAAGGGCTGGACCTCCTGCCCATCCGCTTCGTCCGTTCGTTGGTCCTCCAGATCTATGTCTTTAAGCTCCATGTCCAACTCTGCCGGCATCGATGGGCCTCCTCTTGCACAAGTGTACTAAAAGCGAAGATGCTCGGAGCGGATCCCGGCGGCAGTACCACGGCTGGCGTCGGGTCCGGGCCCGTGTCATCACGGTCAGTGCAGGTTTCGCAGTTGGGCCGGGGTCCCGACAAGTCTACGAATCATTCACCCCATGCGCCACAGCTAAACTGGCTCGGAGCGGCGCCGCGTGATACCCCCTGTGGAATCTGCTCCCCGTCGGCGGCGCGCATCACCTCGGGGTCGTGCTCCACCACCACGATGGTGTTGCCCAGGTCGCGCAATTCTTCGAGGATGCGGATCATGCGCCCGGTATCGCGCGTGTGCAGCCCGATGGAAGGCTCGTCCAGCACGTAGCAGGCGCCCACCAGGCGCGAACCCAGACTGGTGGCCAGTTGGATGCGCTGCGCTTCGCCGCCGGAGAGCGTGGACGCCAGCCGGTCGAGCGTGAGGTAGTCCAGCCCCACGTCGTTGAGAAACTGCAAACGCTGGCGGATCTCCACCAGGATCTTGTCGGCGATGGCGGTCTCTTCCGGGCTGAGCGCCAGGGCGTTGAAGAACTCGTACGCCTCGGCGATATTCAGGCGCACCACGTCGGCCAGGTTGCGGCCGCCCACGCGCACGTACAGCGCTTCCTTGCGCAGGCGCGCGCCCTTGCAATCGGGGCAGAGCGCATAGCCGCGATAGCGGCTCAGGAAGACGCGCACGTGCAGCTTGTACTTCTTGCTTTCCAGGTGGTCGAAGAAGCGGCGGATGAACGCGTCGACGGTCTCGCGCTCGGCCTCGGTCAACTCGCAATAGGGCGTGCGCAGGCGGACGGAACTCTTGGCGTGCTTCTGGAAATTGGCCAGCCAGGAGCGGTGCTTGGGCTTCGTCCAGGGATCGACGGCCCCATCGGCGAGCGACAGGGTGCGGTCGGGGATGACGCGGTCCATGTCGAAATCGATGGTGTTGCCGAAGCCCTGGCAGCGCGGGCAGGCGCCGAAGGGCGAATTGAAGCTGAAGAGGATGGGTTCGGGCTCGGCGAACACCATCCCGCACGTCTTGCACTGGAACTTCTCGTTGAA
This sequence comes from Bryobacterales bacterium, assembly GCA_003164075.1. Next base: position 3,152 of record PLRZ01000321.1, read on the forward strand.
GCGCAGATGTTGGCCGTCCGCGGCGTTCTCGAAGATGGCTTCGCCGGCTTCGCGATCGCAGGTCTCCACAGTGTCCACCACGCGCTGGTGCAGGTCGGCTTCGGACCCGCCGGC
>PLRZ01000145.1:0-5048 GCA_003164075.1 Bryobacterales bacterium
CCGCCGAAGCCGGAGGATGGGGCGCTACCGTCGTCACCCTCCGCTGACCGGTGCTCCGACTGTAAGAAAATGCACCTCGAGGCGTGAGGGTCCAAAGGGGGCGCTTGCACGCTTTCGCATAGGCGTTAAATAAGCCCGCTCGCCGGGATGAATTCGGCGGCGGTCCAGTTTCGGGGCTGCTTGGTTGGGCGCAACTTCCCGGATGGCGGCTTCCTGGGCGTTGGGAGAGACCGCGTCCTGCATCTTGGGCACAACGCGGTCGCGGCAGCGCAAGCGCGAATCACGGGACAAAAGGCGACTAATCGTTACAAATCCGGCAACACTTCCTCGAAGGCCGTTTGGGACCAACTTCCGGGCCGATCATTCAAACTGAACCCAACGTGCCGGAAGCGGACTTTGTGCCCAGCGTGCGTGTAGGCGCGGCCGCGGAAAGCCCCGGGGATAGGCAGTCCCGTGGTTCGGGGTCAGTCGGGCCGGAGGGCCGGTATCTGCCGCAGCGTGGCCAGTAGGCGTGGCACAACCTCGTGGACGAAATTAACTTGCTCGGCGGACACCGGATCTCCGTGCACTGCAGGACTACATATCCTATACACGTCGATGATTGCTTGGTTCATCTCACGCGGTATCGAGCCCATTTCGGCCAGGATGTCCAACATCGGGCTCCTCCTTGGCCAGTTCGGATGCGGCGAACGACTTGGCCAACTGTGTCGGACTCGCATTTGTTTTTCTCAGCCGATCCTATGGCGCGGGTTCTTCCATTCTCGGGTTGACCTCCGTGGGCATCCATAAGCCGCTGTGCCCAGCGAATGTCAGTAACGGGCGTTACACGGCCAAGTGGATGTCGGTTACCGCTCAGAAGCCGGCTTGCGGGGACTAATCCGTTCCAACGTCTGATCATCGAAGCACAGCATGGTAATCGTCGCGCCGCGTTGCGAATCGTGAGGGCGTCCCTTATTTATCCGGATCGCGGTCAAGTAATAGCGCGTTTATATCCACAGCGTGTGCCACTGGTTTGTCTTTGCTGGCGCTCTCTCTCCTAAAGCCAACACGGGGTGTCCGGATATTTCACTAGCCATCGGGGCAGCCGATTTGATTATGGCCGTCTAAATTTGCGTTTGATGGCCGGACTTCGCCGGGCAGTAGCCGGCTCAGTACGCTTTAAACATCCTCCGTCTCGATGTTGTGGAGATACGTGCCCGCGAGCTTGACCTCGCGGTATTTTTTCTCAAGGAGTTCGTGACTGGGCTTGTTGGACTTGGCGCTCTTGAGGACTGCCGCGAAGAAGTCTTCGTGGATTTTTGCGGTAAGGTCGCACTGTTTCTTCAGCGAAGCCCAACCGGTACCAAAGAGCCCATGGCCTGAGGCGTCTTTCGTAACCTTTTTGACAAATTTATCCCATTTTTCAAGGCACTGGAGTGTGTCTCTCGCCTGGTTCCAGCGGGTAAGCTTCGACCTCACGTAGCTGTCCAACCTGGAAGTGAATTGCCCCCATAGATCGTGAACCTCACCCTTTTTTTCGATTGAAATAAGCTGTCCGACAGTTTGATACTTCGCCAAATCCGGCCTGGCTTTCCGCGCACTGGCGCAACCTTTAAGCAGCTTTTCAAACGCCTCTTCCAAACGTCTCTTCGCGTTCTTCTTATTCTCGGTCGCTTTCGACCAGTTTTCCGCGGCCAAGTTAAACGCGGTGACGAATTTTTGGTGCTCTAACTGATCGTCATGCAGCAGTTTCTGAATATTCGCCGGGGCCATCATTTGGGGCAAATTATAACACATGGGTTCGTAAAAACTCAAGTGGCGCCGAGGTGGAATTTCGTAACTCCTTTATGGGCATTCGATGGTTGCAGCAACAGCGGAGACGAACCGCCGCCAGGGATTCGGAAATCCACCTGTCCGTAAAGTCGTCATCTCGGACTTTGGCCGGGCCGGTGGTCCCGAACCCGGCGTTCTGAGCAATAGATCCTCCCTGGTCGCCCAGCTTTACCGGCAACCCTGAGCAGTTTCGCCAACTCGACTTGAATAGACGCACATTCCGGAGATGCAGGGCACTACCGTGCAAACACCGATTGAGAGTGTTCCGAGCGCGGGACACGCAGAAGCAGCCCCCATCCTGACGGCGAAATTAGACCGCCGGCCCTCAGGAAAGGACGCAGAAGATGCAGCAGCTGGGAAGCATAAAGTGGCAGTTGCTGCCATTTTACGGTTCAAGTCACAATTTTTCTCAGCCGCCGCCTGCCGCTCGAGGGTGGCATCTATCAATGGGCCAAGCTGGGGATTTCGCCCTTCGCGGGATTCCAGACGGCCTGGAATTACTCGTTCTTCCTCATCCTCATCTATGCCGCCAGCGGATCGGTGGTGGCCAACAGCTTGTCCTACATTTTCGGCCCCCGCGCCGCCTGGATGAGCGGTTCCAAGCCGCTGATCCTGGCGTCGAGCGTGGTCTTCTTCGCCCTGGTTTACGTGGTCAACGTTCGCGGCCTGCACCTGGCGCGCTGGGTTACCGATGCCGGAGGCGCATTGGTGCTGGGCCTCTATCTGCTGATCGCGGGATTGCTGTTCCACCGCTTGTGGAGCGGCCAACCCATGGCGCAGGCGCCCTTCGCGCTGGCCCTGCCGGCGGTGTCGATGGTCACCGTCAACCTGTTCAGCAAGATCGCATTCAACGCCCTCAGCGGCTTTGAGCAGGTGGCCATCTTCGCGGGCGAATGCCGCACGCCGGAGCGTAATATCGCCCGCTCGGTGTGGATCGCCGGCCCGGGGATAGCGGTGCTCTACATCGTGGGGACGGGCGCCCTGCTGGCATACACGCCGCGGCAGCGCATCGACCTGATCGCGCCCATCGCCCAGCTTCTGGGCGCGTCGCTCGCCTCGTCGTCGCTGGTCGCGGCGCTCAGCAGCGCGGCCATTCTGGCGCTGCTATTCGCCTACTTCACGCAAGCCGTAGCATGCGTGGCGCAGGTGTCGCGCTTGCCCATGGTGGCCGGTTGGGACGGCCTGTTGCCGGCGTGGTTCAGCCAGTTGCATCCGCGCTTCCGCACCCCCGTGCGATCGCTGGCGCTGACCGTGGCGGCCTGCGTGGTGTTGGGCGCCGCCAGCCTGCTGCAGGTGGGCGAACAGGAGGCCAACCAGATCCTGGTGGGCGCGGGAATGGCCTGCTGCGGCATGTATTACCTGACGATGTTCGCGGTGGTGTGGCGGGAACGGGCGCCGTGGTGGCTGCGTCTGGCGGTGGTGGCCGCGGGCGGTGTCACGGCGCTCGCGGTGGCGCTCGACGTAGTGCCTGTCGTGGACGTCGCCCGCCCCGTTCTGTTCGGTATCAAAGTGGGCGGAGCGGTGGCGCTGATCAACGCGGCTGGCGTGTATGTGTATCGAAGGGCGGCGTGAAAGCTGCGCCGCTGTGGCAGGGCCGGATTACGACGCCCGGCGCGCACCTCAGACTCTCAGTATCATGATGTATGGGACGCAAGTTCATCGTTTAGGAGGTGGATATGAGAAGAATTCTTCTGCTGATCTTCTGGCAGTTCGGCCTGCTGGCCAGCGGTGGGCTCTTCGCCGATGTCGTCACTCTGAAGGATGGCCGCCAGATCTCCGGGTTGGTGGAGTCCGGCAACATCCAGGAGCTTCACATCAAGGTTGGGGATCAGTCGCAGACAATCGATATCCATGACGTTCAGGCCATCCAGTTCGGTGTTTCCTTGCCTGCGCCGCCTCCACCCAAAGCGGCAGTCCTCGCGCCCGAACCTGCGCCAGCCGGCGCGGAGATCGCCGTTCGCACCACGGACAGCACCGGCTCCCGGAAGGCCAGCCTCAATCATGAATATGCTGCCAACGCCGGGACGGACCTGAAGAACGTTCCGGAGACCCCCTTCACCATCAGGCTGACGCAACCCGCGTTCATCGATTGTAAGCGGGGCCGCCAATGACAACTCGCGCCTCAGTCCTGCTCTTCTGCCTGGCGCTCACCGTGCAAGCCGACACGCTGATTCTCAAGGACGGCACACACGTCACCGGCCGGTGGTGGTCCATCGACGCCAGCCACGTCCACTTCCTGGTAGACAATCAGCTACAGCATTATCCCCGGCCCGCCGTGTCGGCGGTGACGTTCGGGGACGCAACCCTGCCTCCGCTTTCGCCGGCGCCTTCGACTCCGCCGCCGGCAATATCGGCGCAACCTCCGGCCAGCGCAGCCCAGCCGGCCCGCGCTCCCACGTTGACGCGACCCTCTGGCAGCGCGCCGCCTTCGGCGCCCCCGCGCGGTCTCTCGCAACCGGAGGAGATCGGGATGGTCTACTCTTGGAACGGCAAAGTTCTGACCCCGCTCGAACGCAATCAAGCCGTCGCGCATGAAAGCGGCTCCAAGCAATACTGGGAGATGCCGGCCCCCCAATCGCGCGTTCGTTTAAGTGAGGCCTCCAGTCTGGTGTTCATCCTCCGCCTGCCCATAGGAGTCGATCCCGCCAGCTACAGCCTGTTCCCTTTGGCGACTGTCAACGGCAGCCGGCGGACCCGGTCCCAAACCGGCCGTCGGGGCGGCCTCATGACATGGCCGGTCGATATCGAGAAGAACGACGAGTCCAGCTTAATCACCTATGCCTTAACCGTCAGGGATCTGCCTACTGGCGAATACTCCTTCAGTCCCTCCAGTTCGAACGACGGCTATTGCTTCGGCGTTGATCCCTCCGCGCCCGGCCAATAACGCGCGCGCCCCATTGGCGCAACGCTTCGCGTCAGAAGCCGCCGAAACCCATTATCCGCTCTGCGCCGAAGCGGACTCCTGGCGCTATGGGCACTAGAATTCCTCAAAAGTTCAGAACTCCCGATGTCGCCCCGCAATTTCAAACTGGCGGGGAAAATGNNGGCGAGCACCGCCTGCCCCGCCTGTGGCCTCACTGCAAATTCCACGACATCAGGAGTTCTGAAGATGATGACCGGATCGAAAGTGACAGGGGGAAGTTGCAGGATGACTTAAGTCAACGCTTATTCGGGCGCCACCCATGCTTCAGCATTTCCCGCGCGCAGTTATACCCCGGAGCCCCCATCACGCCGCC
>PLRZ01000145.1:5166-6334 GCA_003164075.1 Bryobacterales bacterium
ACGGCGCGTACTGCAGGAAGATCCCCATGATGTGTTTGCCCGGCGGCGCGAGCGACGGGTCGTACATGGTCGGCACCGTCAGTTCCAGCAGGGGGCGCTCCGACGGGCGTCCGTACTTGGCATCGTCCCAGGCCCGCTCCACATATTCCACACTGGGGCAGATGTGCATGGTGGCCTTGTGCTGCGGACCCGGAGCGCCGGGGCACGCGGTGAACTCCGGCAGGCCGTTCAATGCCAGGTTGATTTTGCAACTGGTGCCTTCGATGCGGAAGCGCCGGATGGCGGCGACGAATTCGCTCTCCAGATGCTTCTCTTCGATCAATCGCAGGAAGGTGATCCTGGGGTCGAGATTGGAGGCCACCGTGGCGGCTTCGATTTCCTCGCCGTTTTCGAGCACCACGCCCCGGGCGCGTCCGCCGCGCACCAGCACCTGCGACACCGCGGCATTGGTTCGAATGGTAGCGCCGCTCGAGCGCGCGGAGGCGGCGATGGCTTCCGATACCGCGCCCATGCCGCCGCGAACGAAGCCCCACAGTCCGCGATGCCCGGCCACCCCGCCCATCGAGTGGTGCAGCAGAATGTAAGCCGTACCCGGCGAGCGCGGTCCGCCGTTGGCGCCGATCACGCCGTCGGTAGCCAGCGTGACTTTCACCTGCTCGGATTCGAACCACTCGTCCAGCAGGTCGGCGGCGCTTTCGGTGAAAATCTTGACCAGCGCCACGGTATCTTTCGCGCTCAAGCCGCGAAGGCGCGCGGCCAGCTTCAGATAGTCGACGAAATCGCCGAGGCCGTTGGGTGGAAACTGCGGCGGCGTGGTGAGCAGCAGGCGCTCCACTACCTGCGAGATACGTTCGAGCTGGTCTTCGTACGCGGGGTAGACTTCGGCGTCATGGCGCGAGAATTTGGCGATCTCGGCGAGCGTCCTGGTGCGGTCCTGCCACATGAAGAAGTGGCGCCCATCGGGGAAAGCCGAGAAGAAGGCGGGATCTTTGGCATCCACCTGGTAGCCAAAGCGCGCGAGGTCCAGTTCGCGCACGATGCGCTCCTGCATCAGGCTGGTGAGGTAGGCCGCGGTGGAGACGCGATAGCCCGGCCAGATCTCTTCGGTGACGGCGCACCCGCCCACCAGTGCGCGGCGTTCCAGCACGAGCACCTTGCGCCCGGCGCG
>PLRZ01000145.1:6341-9733 GCA_003164075.1 Bryobacterales bacterium
GTGCGCAGGATGCCGTCCTCGGGCGAGGAAGAATCGGTCGAGGTGTATAGCGTGCCCTTCCGCCTACGGGGGTCGATCACCCAGACGTAAGGAACGCCGAAATTGAGATAGTCAGCGACTTTGGCTAGCATCCGGCCCATGTGATCTTCGGGCGAGAGGATTTCAATGCAAAGGAAAGGTGGAGTGTTGAAAATCTGCCCTTCCGGTTCGCCGAGCGTCACGCAAATGTCCGGAAGGCGATAGCGGGAGGGCGAGATCTGAACGCGTTGTTCGGAAAAGGCTTCGATCCCCAACTCTTTTCGCCGCGCGTAGAACCACGCTCCGAGGACGATCTGCAGCTTGCTATGGTCCTTCTCTCCCACGTGACGATCCTCCAGCACGCCATCGACGAAGTCGCAGTCAGGACTGTAGTCCGTCGAGAGGTACTCTTCCACGGTGATTNNGTTCCGTTACCGGCATGGACCCATGTTATTGCGCCGCGTGTGCCGGGGTCAACGGCAAAGGCTTGGCATCGTCCGGAACGATGGACGGCGTTTGCGAATTCCCGGGAGGTGGGCCCATGTCGTGTAAGACGGAGACGTAGCGCAGGCACTGGCCCAGCGCTTGTCCGGCATCTTCATTTGGCGCCGGAGATCCAGAGCTTGAGCGGCTGGTACATCAAATAAATCGCGACGATCGCCAACCACACCATCGAACTGACGGAAAGCGGCCGGGCGGTGATCCGGATCTCCGGGGTGCGGTTCAGTTGTAGCAGCGGACCTTCCTTTTGCGCGGCAGTGCGGTCGTACAAAAACAGCGGGGCCGCCGCGAATACGGTGAAGATCGGGAACCATACTGCGTTGTTGGAGTTCTCGACATGCCCGGTTCCCCAGCGGAAGCTCATGGATTTGACCAAGTCGGCAATCGCAAGCACCGCAAGCGCCACGTGGCGAATCGCGAGGGCGCGTCCGGCGGAGTTCAAACCGGCCATCAGGCTGCGCGAACGCAGGACGGCTGCCTTTCCGGATAGGTTTTCGGCCACGCAGAGTACCGGCCACAGGCAGTCGCCGATCAACCAACCGGGTCCAAATAAGGACAACGATCGGGCTTGTGTGCGGGCCAGGGCCGGCATCGCTTTCACCAGCCTCCAGAAGACCCGCCAGGAAATGAATCTCCTGATCCGGGCCCTCTCGTCCAGAGCGACGAGCGCCGCCGTTGCCCGAAGCACGTTGTCGGAAAAGATCAGCAGGACGGCTGCCGCAAGCGGGACCAGCGCGGTCCGCACCATCGAGGCCGGGAATACCTTACGGGCCAAAGACCCCGCCAAAGCGATAACCGCCAGCAGAACGGTGTAGATGGGCGCCGTCAAAAACGCGAACGTGGCGAAGTGCTGCAGCAGAAACGCCCGGGATCTTCGCAACGCGAAAAACTCGGCGTCGACAGCGTTATGAAACCGCCGCGCGAACTCGATTGCCGACGGGGGACGGGCGGCAGGATCGCGTGCCAGTCCGGCGAGAACCGTGTCCGATACGTCGCGCGGCACTTTCGCGACGCTGGCCGGCGGCCGGGGACTGCCGCTCCGGTGAAATTCCATCAGTTCGCCGGCCTTTCCGGTAAAGGGGAGTTCGCCGCAGACCAGGGAATAAGCAACAACCGCCAGGCTATAAATGTCGGAGCGAAAATCGACATCCAGTCCCAACGCCTGCTCCGGCGACATATACACGGGGGTTCCGACCAGGCTTCCCGGCATGGTATGGCCGCCGTCACTGCCAAAGGATCCGGACGACGGATCGGACGGAAGCTGCGCCATGGCAATAGTCTCCGCCTCCTCGCCGGTGACCTGGCCCCGTTGGGGCTCCGGGCGCATATCCAGCACNNTTGCGATTGGGGATCGCCGGGCAGCTTCATCTTGGCCACTCCGAAATCCAGCACCTTGACCGTGTGCCCGCCACGGCCGTTCGGTTCCAGCCAGATGTTCTCAGGTTTCAGATCGCGGTGGACGATTCCATTCCGGTGCGCTTCTTCCAACGCCAGGGCAATCTGGTCCAGAAGGTCCGCAACCAGAGGCAGCGGGGGCCGCGGCTGGGTCTGCTGGAAGTCCGAGAGCGTCTGCCCGTCGAGCAGTTCCATGACGAGATATGGGATTTGGCCCCTGCCGGAAGCGGCGATTCCGAAATCGGTGACGTTGACGATATTCACATGCCGCAGACGTCCGCAAGCCTGCGCTTCCCGCTGAAATCGTGCCAGGAAATGCGGGTCCGCGGCCCACTTGGGAGCGATCACCTTCACCGCCACCACGCGTGTGGTGCCGAGGTGCGTGGCTAGATAAACATTTCCCATACCGCCCGCGCCCAGTTGGCGGTCGATGCGGTACTTGCCGTCGAGGATTTCGCCCATCATAGAAGACCCGGAATACAGATGTCATGATAACAACGGACGCGTCCCGGACGCGGGGAAGGGGACGGAGGGTAGAATCGCGCCAGTTGGATTGACGCGCGCTGGATTCACGTTCCAACTCGCAGCTTCCGCACGGCGCTCAGCCGCTCTCATGGCGCTTCTGTTCAGTTGCCTGGCCGTAGGAAATCATGTCCTCCTGGCCGATTCGTCATCAGATGACGGTGACGGCCACCTGGATCTTCGAGAACCAAGGCCACGCCGGCAAAATGTACCAGCCACTGCCGGCGAAAGCTCTCACCGCTTGCGGAAGACCACCACCGCCAGCGGCGGCAGCGTGATCGCGATGCTGTTGGGGCGATTGTGCTTGGCTATCGGCCGCGAAGAAACCAGCCCGCCGTTGCCCAAGTTACTCCCTCCGAATAACTCCGAGTCGGTATTCAGTATCTCCTGATAGAAGCCTTCTTCGGGCACGCCGACTTCGTATAACTTGCGCGCCACGGGTGTGAAGTTGCAGCAGACCAGCAGGAAATCCGCGGGATCTTCGGCGCGCCGCAGGAAGGAAATGATGGAGTTTTCCCAATCGTGAAAGTCCACCCACTCGAAGCCGCTATAGTGAAAGTCCACCTGGTAAAGAGCGGGATTCTCGCGGTACAGTCGATTCAATTCGCGGGCCAGGGCCTGCAGTTTGCGGTGCGGCTCGAACTCCAGCAGTTCCCAGCGAATGCCGGTATTGTGGTTCCACTCCTCGCGCTGGCCGATTTCCTGCCCCATGAACAGCAGTTTCTTGCCGGGGTGGGTCCACATGAAGGCCAGGAAACTCCGCACATTGGCGAATTGCCGCCACTCGTCGCCGGGCATCTTATTAATCAGCGACCCCTTGCCGTGCACCACCTCGTCATGCGAAACGGGCAGCACGAAATTCTCCGTGAAGGCGTAGAGCAGGCTGAAGGTGATGTTGTTGTGGTGATACTTGCGATAAATGGGGTCGTTCTCGAAGTAGGCCAGCATGTCGTGCA
>PLRZ01000145.1:9770-34432 GCA_003164075.1 Bryobacterales bacterium
TCGTTGCCGCCGTACTGGTTGGGAATCCACTCGCCGGCCTTGCGCGAGTAATCCAGGTAGAGCATGGAGGCCACCGCGTCCACCCGCAAGCCGTCGATATGATACTGCTGGAGCCAGAAGAGCGCGTTGGAAATCAGAAACGAGCGCACTTCGTTGCGGCCATAATTAAAGACCAGCGTGCCCCAGTCGCGCTGCTCGCCTTTGCGCGCGTCGGCGTGCTCATAGAGCGCGGTGCCATCGAAGAATGCCAGCCCGTGCGCGTCCTTGGGGAAATGCGCCGGCACCCAGTCGACAATCACGCCGATTCCGGCTTGATGGCAGGTGTCGACGAAGTGCTGGAAATCCTCGGGCGTGCCGAAGCGCGAGGTGGGCGCGTAGTAGCCGATCACCTGGTAGCCCCACGAGCCGGAGAACGGATACTCCATGACGGGCAGCAGCTCAATGTGGGTATAGCCCATCTGCTTGACGTACTCCACCAGCTTGACCGCCAGGTCGCGGTAGGTAAGCATCTCGCCATGCGGGGCGCGCAGCCAGGACTCCAGATGCACTTCGTAAATGGAGACTGGCGATTTGAGGATATCGGCCTGGGCCCGCGCTTCCATCCAGGCGGCGTCGTTCCACTGGTACTTGTCGATCTTCCACACTACCGACGCGGATTTGGGCGGCGTCTCGCAATAGAAGGCAAAGGGGTCGGCCTTGAGCTGCTGGTATCCGGCGAAGCGGGAGCGCACGTTGTACTTATAAGACGCGCCCTCGCCCAGTCCGGGGATGAACAGCTCCCATACGCCGCCGTTGCGCCATCGCATGGGGTGGCGGCGAATGTCCCAATCGTTGAACTCGCCGGCCACCGTGACGGTGATGGCGTTGGGCGCCCACACGGCGAAACGCACGCCGGTCACGCCCTCGCACTCGACGACGTGCGCGCCCAGGGTGAGCCAGGCCTCGTGGAGCGTGCCCTCGGTGTGCAGGTAGAGGTCGGAATCGGAGAGTTGCGGCCCGAAGCGATACGGGTCGTCGATTTCGATCTCGCTGCCGTCACGCAGGCGCGCGCGAATCAGATACGCTTGCGGATCGCCCGCCAACGAGGCGCAAAAGAAGCCCTGCGGATGTTGGCGGGCCATCTCCATGCGTTCGCCGGAGGTTACCACCTCCGCCGATTCCACTTGCGGGAGGAAGGCGCGGACCTCCCAGCGGGCTTGCCCACCTTGTCTGCGGACGCTGTGTGGGCCCAGGATGCGAAAGGCGTCGCCGTGATATCCGCCGGCAATTGCTTCGATTTCTTCAACGGTCATGAGAACCTAATAGACAAGTATGGACGATTTCATCGCGCAAATGCCCAAGGCCGAGCTACATTTGCACCTGGAAGGCTCGGTAGAGCCGGAAACGCTCCATGAACTCGACCCGTTTACCCCGGTGGAAGAGTTCCGCCGGCTGTACCGTTATGCCGATTTCGACGCCTTTTTGAAGGCGTTTGCGGTGATCGGCAAGCGGCTGCGCACGCCGGAAGACTACGCGCTGATTACGCGGAGGCTGCTGGAGCGGCTGGCCGCGCAAAACGTGCGCTACGCCGAGATTATCGTGTCGGCCGGCGTAGTGCTGTGGAAAGAGCAGGAGTTCGCGCCGATTTTCGACGCCATCGGCGCCGCCGCCGCCGGGTCGCCGGTGGAAGTGCGCTGGATTCTCGACGCCATCCGCCAGTTCGGCGAGGAGCCGGCGATGGAGGTGGCGAAGCTGGCGGCGGAACGGGTGGATCGCGGCGTGGTGGCATTCGGCATTGGCGGCAGCGAGACGCGCGGTCCGGCGGAGTGGTTTACGGATGTCTTCGCGTTCGCCCGCGAGGCGGGGTTGCACCTGACGGCGCATGCGGGCGAGAGCGCGGGGCCGGAATCGATCCGGGCGGCGCTGAAGTTGGGCGCCGAGCGCATCGGCCACGGCATCGCGGCGGCGCGGGACGAGGCGTTGATGCGCCATCTGCGCGAGCGCGGCATCCCGCTGGAGATTTGCATCACGAGCAATCTGGTGACGGGGGTGGTGAAGAGTATCGACGAGCACCCGGTGCGGCGATTGTTCGATGCCGGCGTGCCGATCGTGCTGAATACCGACGACCCGGCGATGTTCGGATGCACGCTGGTGGGGGAATATCGTCTGGCGGCGGAGCGGTTCGGGTTCAGCGAAGCGGAGTTGCGGGGAATCGCGGAGAACGGGTTTCGGTACGGTTGGCGGGAGAATGCGGAATTCGCCGCGGCCGCGCGCGACCCGCTGGCGTAAGGCGCTTCGGCCGTGGCGCGGGCACTCGCGTCTTGCAGCGTCGAGACCTGACCTCCTGACGTCGTGGAGTTTTGCGATGAGCCCGGAGGTGGGGCAGGCGGTGCTCGCCTGCCGGCCCATTTTCCAATAGCTGCCAAATGAGTTCGGAGACTTGTCCCGGCCCGCACGGATGCCGCGGAGTCGGGCCAGGTCGTTGTTTCGCAGCGCCTACCCCGCATTCCTCCCGATCGGACGTGAAACAATTGGAGGCGGCGGCGTACCGGGCCGTACCTTGTTGACGCGCCCGGACAAGCTCGGAAGCGTTGCGGTGCGGAGCGCTTCCGAGTAGAATGCGGAGTTGTGAGCCTGGTCGAACTGTTGAAGCGCAACGAGGGTAAAACCCTCGAATTCAAGCGCGACTTGTCGTCCCCGGAGGGCATTCTCAAGTGCCTGGTGGCATTCGCGAACACTGCCGGCGGCATCGTCGCCATCGGTGTCGAGGACGGGTCGAAGAGAGTGCGCGGCGTGCCGGACGTGCTTCGAGCGGAAGAGAAACTTGCAAACCTGGTCTCCGATTCGATTCGTCCACGCCTCATTCCCGATATCGAGGTGGTGCCGTGGCGGAAGCTGAACGTGCTGACGGTGCAGGTCTACCCCAGCAACACGCGGCCGCACTATCTGGAACGGCTGGGGCCGGAAAACGGCGTCTTTATCCGGGTGGGTTCGACCGTTCGAAAGGCCGCGGAACTGCAGATCGAAGAGTTGAAGCGTCTCAAGTGGAGAACCTCGTTTGACGAGCAGGCCGTTCCAGGCCTGAACTCGGAAGCCATCGACTTCCGAGTAGCTTCCGAGTTGCTCGCGCCTTATAGACAACTGAACGCCCAGGCATGGAAGACCCTGCGCATCACCACCGAACATCAGGGCCGCCAGGTGCCGACCGTGGGAGGGTTGCTTCTTTTCGGCAAGGACCGGTTCGCCCGGTTTCCGGATGCCTGGATCCAGGCAGGCCGCTTTGCCGGAACGAATCGAACGCGCCTCCTCGATTCGGTGGAGATCCGCTCATTCCTGCCGCGCGCCGCGGAAGAGGCCATTCGATTCGCACAAAAGCACCTGACGCACGAATCGATCATTGAGGGGGTCCGCAGGGAGGAGCGCTGGTCGGTTCCTCTGGTGGCGATCCGGGAGGCGATCATGAATGCCATTGTGCATGCGGACTACGCCCAGCAAGGAGCGCCCATCCGCATTGCTCTGTTTGACGACCGGATCGAGATCGAGAATCCCGGCCTTCTGCCGTTCGGCCTGACGATTGAGGACATTATGCAAGGCGTCTCCAAGTTGCGGAATCGCGTGATCGGGCGCGTCTTCCACGAACTCCACCTGATTGAGCAATGGGGCAGCGGGATTCAGCGCATGACCGCCGCTTGCCAGGAGGCTGGCATGGAGGCCCCCAAACTGGAAGAAATCGGGGTCCATTTTCGCGTGACCATTTCCAGCGCGCGGGTCAGGCAACCTCATACGGACGAGACGGACCGGCGCATCCTCGCTTTGTTCGGCGACGGGGTTGCGCGGTCGACGGCGGCCGTGGCGAAGCATATCGGACTTTCCCAGCGAGCCACTCTGACACGGTTGAAGTCGATTGCCTCGCGCGGCCTTCTCGTCGAAATCGGCACGGGTCCGCACGATCCGAAGCGACAGTATGTGTCGCGATAATCGCACTCGGGGTGCGGACCGCGGGCCACTATCGTTCGATATGCCGTGCGATCCTCACGGGAAGAGCGCTCGCGATGGCGTTCATCCAGGGCGAGCGCCTGGTTGACGTACTGCCCCTGCTCGTCCGTGAGCGCTTCGAACGGAATGTTCCGCAATACCCGAAAGTCGTTGGCGCATATTTTGAGAAAGACATCCTGAATCAGATCGCCAACTCCCTGCCGGTCAAGGTGGCCCCAGCGTGCAAGCGTCTGGACGACGGCTGCCGCGACGACCGGTTGCGCCAGATGTATGAACGCTTCCCACCGGCTGGGTGTACCGTTTTCAAGACAATCCCGGAGTGTGTGCGCGAAATCGCCGTTCTCTTGCAACAGGATTCCAGGAGTATACGACTTCGGGTTTGCCGGTGTCCATATCGCGCCCGCGTTGACCGCGTTGAGCCAGTGGTGGCGGNNCCCTCCCCCGGGAGCGGCGCGGGCAGCTATGAGGGTGACACTTTTCCGTTCGCCTGCGCGAGTTGGTTATTGGCGACGACCCAGATGTCCTTGGTTTCGCCGCCGGCGCCGAGGAACAGGCCGGCTGCCGCCAAAGCGACGAAAGAAATGAGCAGCGTGTATTCGATGAGGTCCTGGCCCTGCTCGTTGCTCCAAAGATCCAAAATATGATTCATATGCCTCTGTCCTCTGTCCCTTCGATGATTGCAGCCGGAGCTTGCGGCTTCAAGATGCCAAAGGTAATACGAGGAGCGCGGAATGCTTATCTTTTGGACAGTTAGCATTTACCAAACGGGGCTCAATAGGGCCGGCAGCCGGCCGCGACGAGTGGATTTCGCAGGGGAGATCTGTTGGCGATTGGCTTTCGGCTCCCTTGGTGCGCCTGCGGCGCGTGTCTAAAACAACAGCCGGGAAAGCAGTCAGTGGAGAGTAGCGTTTGAGCGTTCCCGAAAACGTGTAAGCACCCGCAGTATTTGGCCTCACGTACGTGGCCTGTCGTACCCGATAAGGTCGACGCTCACGCGCCGCAGCATTTCTTGTACTTCTTGCCGCTGCCGCACGGACACGGTTCGTTCCTGCCAACTTTGGGTTTGGTCTTCATGATCGGAGAAGACGGCTGGATTGCGGACTTTGGCCGGTCGTCGTGAAAACACGTCCACCAACCATCTCCTTCACGGTATCCTCCACTAGGCGCCGATTCGGATCGTCCGCAAGTCTGGCGAGAACCTGAGCCTTGCCCATTGCCAGGTCACTCTTGACGTCCTCAAAGCGAATGTAGCTGGAGTCGACCAAATCCTCCTCGTAAGCCTGCTCCATATCGTTGAGGAGTTCTTCCGGGTACAGATCGGAGCTGCAGGAGACCAGCTTATCCCAGACATGGGACCAGTGCCGCGGCAGCTTGCCGCGAAACAGACGGGCGAAATAATCCACGATCTCTTCGCGGCTCTTTTGTCCCGTGGCTACCAGTGTCACGAGACTGTCCAGCGCCGCACCCCGGGCCCATTCGTCGGCGTCCTTATTCGATCAGGAACTGAATTCCTACGAGATCGCCGCCACAGACTGACGCCAGAACCCGGCCGAGGTCGTCGGTGATGAAGTCTGCACAGAGAGAATACTGCAGGTCGCCCGGAAGCAATGCCAAGTGGAGCACCAGCGGGTAAGCCCGCGTTTCGCGGAACTGCGCCAGCAAGAACATGGCGTATAGATGGGCCATGTAATCGCCCTCCGCGTCAAGTTCCGCGGTCCGGTCCACGGTTTCCGCCAGGATGCGCAGAAGCTCGGGGGCGATCTCTTCCCTCTGAGCGACGGCCGCTTCGACGGCGGCTATCGGGAATTTGCCTGTGTTTTTTTCGAACTGAGGCAGGATGTCGGCTATTTCCATGGGCGTTTTCGTGCTGCCTCGATTCTCCCCTCCATTCTCCTACGGCCAGGAAAGCCGCTGTGTGCCAAAATATCCTCAGCCGAATTCTCATCCGCTCGGTCCACGGGCGGCGGGGAAGGCCATAGTGACAGGGCAAGGGACGCGAAGATGGACAAGACGAAGCACCACGAGGCATTGAGCGGCAGACCCATCGCCGCGAAAGCGATTGCCAGCATGAGGCGGCGCACGCGGAGTATGACCGTCACAATCGAGAATGTCCTCGGCGGCTGCGCCACGGCGGAAGAGCTGCACCGGACAGTCATGGCCCAGAAGGCGCTGGCCGGCTTGGATCCGGCTCACGCCGCCTACGTACACACCCTGAACCAGGTGTCCGTCATGTCGGAACGGATGACGGCCCTCAAGGAGATGGCGCCATTCGTGGACATCGTGTCAAAAGCCGAGGATTCCCTGATGCCGAGCGGACCGCCGATAAGCCCGTTGACCGGATCCTATTTCACCTGCTGGGCATTCTTCGACGCTTGTGCGGGGCCGGCGGGCGAGACCATCGGCACTACCATTTTGGAGTTCGCTTCCGCCTGCGGCATTGACACCGCGATGGTGCGCCTTGTCCGGCTGATGCAGGAGTCGCGAATGGGCCTTTACATCCACCGGGGCAGAGAAGGCGAGTCGGCCGTTCTTGAGGACATCGTCACGGGCGCCGTGTGCCGGGCCATCGTTCCGGCCGGTTATGGCGGCAAGAAGGGCGAACTCTGGTATGTCCGCGTACTTCCGCCGCCAATCCAAGGCCGCCAGGAACATGTCGTCTTCACGACACCATACATCGTGCTGCAGCCGGGGGTGCACGATTGGCGGGCGTACTTCAGCCGCGCGCTCCCGGGCACGGCATGCATCGACGACTACGAGCGGCACATGAAATACGGGCCGGCTAGCCCTACCTTCGCAAGACCAAGGCGATTTTCTCCGGAACAGAGCTGTAAACATTGGTCTGGTCGTGATTATCAACTAGATGAAAGAACAGGACGTCGACCGTCGTTTTTGGAATGCAAACCGGCACATAAGGGCGGATTTCCGCAGTTATCGCGGTACTGCCGCCAGCACGCGGCACCAAATAGCCGCCAAAGCGACCTGCTCAGAGTTTTGAATAAATCGGCCGATGACGCGATAATAAGCCACTCCGATAGTGGTCGTGCTCCGGTTGTGCCGATTTCGTTAGTTCTTTCATCTAGTACTCACAAGGCTCATAAATGAGCGAACTAATGGTTTAACAGGGTTCTGGACGTTCGTCGTCCGTGCCGCAACCCTCATTCCTGCGAAGGTACCGCTAGGGATTACTGGAACGAATTCGTTTTCGAGTCCTACGTGAATCACCGGATGGAAGCGATCTTTCTCGCCGGCCTTCCGGACATCCCCGAGAGCCGTCCTCATTCCCGGGTTTCCGAGGCGATCGGCTGGAAGGGCCCTGGTTTCAAGAGCCGGCGTTAGCCGGAAAGGAGGCAAAACTATGGACGATCCGGATCACGAGTGGCAGACCAAGGGAGCGACCCTGAGCCACAAAACGGCGCAAGAGGAGTTCGGGCTGACATGGAAAGAAATCGTCGATGCCATCAGTGCCGGCAAGCTCCAATACCGGGAACACTCCATGTACGGCAACCCGTGACTGCGGCTGCTCCGGCGGGAGGTGGAAGCGTTCGTCAAGAAGACGCATGGCGGCAACTACCTGAAAGACCGGCAGGCGAAGACGGAGCTCGCGCGCATCAACCGGGAACTGAAACGCTTGAAAGGCCAGATAGCCGTTCTGGAAGAACGGAAGGCAAAGCTGGTCGCCGGTACCGGGTAAGACCGCTCCGTTGCCGTCGCGGCTCGGAAACGGTGGCATTTCGGAAACGGTGGCAGCCCGCCGGGTCGCGTCCCCGGTGCGGAATGTTGCATCATATTGCCTAGGGGAATCGCGCGCTGTCAGTACAGGAAAAGCAACCACCCATCGTAAACCCGTGGATTGTCGCCATAGCGGTGATGTTCGCCACCTTCATGGAAGTGCTGGACACCACCGTGGTGAATGTCTCGCTGCCGCACATCGCCGGCAGCCTCTCGGTGAGCGTGGACGAAGCTGCCTGGGCGCTGACATCCTACCTGGTGGCCAACGCCATTATTCTTCCGATGACCGGCTGGCTGGCCAACTTCTTTGGCCGCAAACGCATGCTGCTGGGGGCGGTATTCGGTTTCACGGCGGCGTCGTTTCTTTGCGGACTGGCGCCGAATCTTTCCATGCTGATCCTGTTCCGCATCCTCCAGGGAGCCACCGGCGGCGCTCTGCAGCCGCTCTCGCAAGCCGTCATGCTGGAAGCCTTTCCGCCGCAGGACCGCGGCAAGGCCATGGCGTTTTGGGGGCTGGGAATCGTGGTGGCGCCCATGCTCGGTCCGGTAATCGGCGGATGGCTGACGGACAATTACAGTTGGCGCTGGGTCTTTTACATAAACCTGCCGGTGGGACTGGCCTCGGTGCTGATGACGCGGTGGTTTATTTTCGATCCGCCGTACATCAAGCGGTCCAACCGCGGGATCGACTATTGGGGCATCGGATTGCTGGCGCTGGGCGTGGCAGCGCTGCAGATTGTCCTCGACAAGGGACAGGAAGACGACTGGTTCTCGTCGCACCTGATCACGATACTGGCGGTAGTGGCCTCGGTGGGGATAGCGGCTTTTATCGTGCGCGAATTGCGGACGAGCGATCCGGTGGTGCAACTGCGCGTCTTCAAGGGGCGGACCTACGCCGCCGGCGTATTCCTCATGACCGTAGTGGGCTTCGTACTCTACGGCAGCCTGCTGCTGGTGCCGGTTTTTCTGCAGACGCTGCTGGGCTATCCGGCGTTGAATGCGGGCATCGCCATGGCGCCGCGCGGACTGGGTTCGTTCCTGATGATGCCGGTGGTGGGCACGGTGATGGGCAAGTTCGACCCGCGCAAGGTGTTGGCGTGCGGATTGGTGGGCGCCGCGTGGTCACTGTATGCGTTGTCGCGGCTGAACCTGGAGGCGGGATACTGGGACATCTTCTGGCCGCAGTTCATCCAGGGTGCGGCGCTGGCGATGCTGTTCGTGCCGCTGACCACGGCCACCATGGATCCCATTCCCAAGGAAGAAATGGGCAACGCCACCAGCATGTTCAACCTGATGCGCAACCTGGGGGGCAGCTTCGGAATCGCCGCCGCCACCACGTATTTATTCCGCCGGCAGCAGTATCATACCAACCAGTTGGGGGCGCACGTAACGGCCTTCAGTCCGGCGGCGCGCGCCATGTCGACGGGCCTGCAGGCCAACATGGTGGCGCATGGGTCGGACCCCGTGACGGCGGCGCGGCAGGCGTACGTGTCGATATGGGGGCTGATCGAGCGGCAGGCGTCGATGCTGTCGTTCGTGGACACATTTGTGGCCATGGGGGTGGTGTTCCTGCTGGTGCTTCCGCTGCTGTTGGTGATGAAGCGGCCGCGGCATTCGCGCGGCGGGGCGGCGATGCACTAGCGGCTCCTCGACTTTCTGCTGCGGCGACGAGACTCCGGACTCCTGATGTCGTGGAATTTGCGATAGCCCGGAGGTGGGGCCAGGGAAAATTGCAGAATTCGGTGGCGAACCCGCTCCCTCGCGGGGTGCCCTCTGGGCCCGGCTCGGTAAGAGGTTGCCTTTCAATGTGACCTTTCCGAGCCGCGCGCGCAAGCAAGCGGTTTCTTCGAATTTTGCAAGTGCCTCTGAAGTCTGGCTCACCTTATTTCCCCGGGCCAGCCGCACTTGCGGGCCGACATCAGGAGTTCGGAGACTCGACCGCCCGTGAAACCGCGGCGCGTCAGTTTGTCATTTCATGCCGCGATGCCGGCCAATTCCCGGGCGGCCAGGCAGGAATTTGCATCGACTTCTTCGGCATCGATGCGCAGCAGGTCGGCACAATATTGCCGGGGCATCGCCATCAGGAAGCGCAATACAAAACACTGGCGAAGGCGGGGTGAAAGCCGGAGTACGCGCAGCAGTTCGACAGGAAGCACGGATGACGCTTCGTCAGGAGCTTGCTCCGAACCCGGATCGCCCCGCACGATCGCCGCGGCGATTGTCTTCCAGGGCAGGCATCCACTTCGGGTGGCATGGATATCCAACTGCCGAATGCTCTCCGATATCGCCCATTCAGCTTGTTTTACGCTGCCTGTAAGCAGGTAAGCAGCGACAAAGAGTCTCGAAAGGCAATTGTCAATCACGATCGAACCGGCCTCCAAGGCAGCCCCCTGGATATTCGCGACAGTACCCGGGCTGTTAATTCGGGGAACCGGCACGCCATAATTCTCGTCGGATTCGAGAAGTTTACCGGCCATATCGTGGCTCGGTGCGACAGACCGCCCGCTGGTGAACACCACGGTGGTCGAGATGTGAAGGTTTGTTCTTGGATGCATCGATCGGACCATGAGTCGTGTTTGGTACATGCAAGGTTTTAAACAGCAGCCAACCGTGCGGGAAGCGCGCAGGCTTTGCATCCCGCCGCCGCGGACACCGCGTCATCTTGCGATTCCCTGGTGGCCATCCGCTCCAGCATCGCCGCCGCCAGGTTCTCGAAATACGTCGACAGCACAATGCCGATATCGGAACCCACTTCAGCGGTTTCCACGGCAAAAACCTGGGTGGCCGATGGCTCTGTCCGCAGGGTCTCTTCGATGTAGTCGTGGATGGCGAGTTCGGAACCACTGTTAACCGGCGAGCCAAGGAAACTGATGACGGTCATCAATTCGAACGCGAAGTCATTTCTCAAAAGGGTCCGCCGGTTGCGGGGGATGACGGCCAGAATCCCGACCGGACCGCGGTCTGCCCCGTCCAAATCAACGATGGCCAAACCGGTATCTCCCAAATCGTAAACTGCCGTGCCAAATTCGATGCAGGGCAGTCCGGGCACGGAACACCGGAGCTTTCCCTGAAAGGCGCCCCGGGCATTCCTCACTCTTGTCAAAGCAAGACGAGCTCCGCGCCGGCCGGGTGACAATGGAATGGGTCCATGCCACGATTCCGCCTGCGAGTCCCAACCATGTAACTGGACGTCGCAGCCTTTGATCGGAGAGGCCTTGGTTTTGTACATGACCCAAGCTTCTGCAACGCATGTGCCAAGTTCCCTGCTGAGAGTCAGTTGCCGGATATCTCAACATTAGAAGAAGGCAGCCTGTAGGTATCGTTGCGGATTACAGCATTCCCGCGAAGCGTGCAACGCAATAACCGCAGTGCGGTGCAAGTAAAGTGCGTGCGAGTGCAGCTTTTGCATCACGGACACGGTGACACTCATGCCGGCGTTCGTTACCGCTTGCCGGGCTGACCGGCGACCGCGATTTCGCCCATGCGGCGGAGCAGCGGCGTCATCGTCAAACCTTGCACAAAGACCGAGAAAGCTACCACCGCGAAGCTGACGGTGACGATGTGGTCGCGCAGAGGAATTTCCGGAGGGAGCCCTAAAGCCAACGCCAGTGCCAGCGCGCCGCGCAAGCCTCCCCAGAACAACACGTGTTGATGGCGCGGCTTGACACGCAAACCGGACCACGCGAACAGCAGGCAGCAGGGATAAATGGCCGCCGCCCGGCCTAGCGTCACAAAGACAATGGCGACCACGGCCGAGATCCACACGGCCAACAGATTGACGTGGGCGCCATGCATCCCGATCAGCAAGAAGACCAGTGAATTGGCAATGAACGNNGGCGTATTCCCAGAACGCCTCCACGGCTTCCCTGCCGCGCGGCGAGATCTCACCCAGGGAGCGGTAATTGGCCATCAGCAGTCCGGCGGTGAGGGTGGCCAGCACACCGGACAGGCGTAGATGCTCGGCCAGCAGGAAGGAACCCCAGGCGGCCACCGTAGTGAAGGCGATTTCCACCAGGTGATCCTCGGTGCGGCCGGCGAGCAGCAGCGCCAGGCTGGCCACCACGGCGCCGCTCATCAGGCCGCCCAGCATGGTGGCAGCCAGGGCAGACAGCGTTTGGAGCGCGGTGGGTGCGTGGCCCACGGCAAAGGTTATGGCCACTCCAAAGGCGACGGCCGCGGTACCGTCGTTAAAAAGAGCTTCGGCTTCCACCAGCACGAGCAGGCGCCCGCGGGCTCCGGCTTCCCGGAAGGTGGCGATCACCGATACCGGGTCTGTGGCGGCGATGAGGATCCCGAAAACGGCACAACTGAGCCAGTCCCAACGAGCCAGGTAATGCATGCCGGCGGCTGTGATGGCGGCGGAGAAGGCGACTCCCAGGCTGGCCAGCACCAGCACCACGGGCAGGTCGCGGCGCAGTTGTTTCCAATCCAGGTGGAACGCAGCTTCGAAGATGAGGGGAGGCAGGAGCGCTCTGAAAAGGAGTTCCTTGGTGAGCTGGACGGTGGGGGCGAACGGGAGCACCGCCAGCAACAGACCCGCTGCTACCAGGCCGGCGCTGTAGGGCAGGCGCAGCCGGCGGGTGAGCATCGCGACCACGGATGCGATCAGCAGCAGCAACGCGCCGTTTTCGAAGCTCAGCTCCAGTTTTCACTCCCAATCGGCCGCGCCGCCGAAGCTCCTGACCAGCTTGAAGGCGCGCACAAGCTCCTTAAGGATATCGAGAAATTCCACCTGCCGAACTTCAGAACTCCTGACGTCGTGGAATTTGCAGTGAGCCCGCCGGTGGGGCAGGCGGTGCTCNNAATTGCGGGGCGACATCAGGAGTTCCGAACTTCTACCGAAGAATCGAAGGGGCGGCGAAAAAACTACGGGGCAGGCTCGCGATTGCGGCCTGCCCCGATTTTGTTGGTGGACTCTTCGCGCTTCTAGAAACGGATGCGCGCCGAAAGGACCAGGTGGCGAGGATCGACCTGCTGGCTGGTAATGCTGCCAAAAGCCGAATTGGTCTGAGCCCCGGTGGCGAAGTTATAGGTGAGCGAAGTGTTCGGGTTGCTCGGATTGAAGTGGTTCAGCGTGTTGAATGCCTCGACGCGAAATTCGAGAGTTGCCCTCTCCTTAATCTGGGTCATCTTGGCCAAAGAGAAATCCAGGTTCCACAACCACGGGCCGTAGAACAGCGTCGGCGGCGTATTGCCGATGCCCAGCGAGTTGGCCGGCGGCAGCGTGAAGTTGGCGGCGTTCAGCGGCACCTGCAGACGCGTAGTGAGCGTGGATGACGGGTATTGGCCGGCGGGCAGGAAGGGCTGTGACCCCATTTCGCAGCGGAACGGCAGGTATGCGGTCGGCGTCCCGGTCCAGTACTGCGACGGCGCACCGGTGGCGCTGCAGCTTACGGTGTACGGCGTGCCGGCGTAAATGGCGCCGTTGCCGTTGATGTGCCAGCCGTCCAGAACGATCTTCGAAAACCCTTTCGCGAAATCGCTGTGGAGCCTCGGGCTCACCTGCGGCAAATCGTAACCCATGTTGAAGTTGATGGCGTGCCGCCGGTTGGCCACGTTTTTCGTCAGTTCCTGATTCACAAACTGAAGGACCGTGGTGTTGCTGGCGTTGTTGAAGACGATGGTCCGGGAGAAGGTGTAATTGAGGTTCCACTGGAACTTCCCCATGCGCCGGTTCAACTGCGTCTGCAGCGAGTTGTAGCTGTTGCTGATATTTTCGGTATAGTCGATGACATTGCCGACGGTCTTGTAGCCGACCATGTTCCGGATCAGATTGGTGGAGTAGTAGCCGGGGTTAGCCGGGTTGGTGGTCGGGTCGATGAATTGCGACTGGGGGCAACCAGCCGAAATGCCGCTCACCACAATCGGATTGGCGCAGCCCGAAGGCTTCCAGGTGGTCAACGGTGCGACGGCGTTGCTGTCGTAATCTTCGGCGAAGCCGTTCTTCAGCGAATTGCCCACGTACGAAACGTCCGCAATCATGCCCCACCCGATTTCGTGCTGAACGCCGAAGCTCCAGTTGTAGGTCGACTCCGGAATCTCATTGGGAGTGCCGCCAATGAGGTTCTGCGGCGTGTAATACGACCCGGAACCGGCCAAGCTCTGGAAGTTGGTGTAGACGGTGGTCGGCGAGAGGAAGTAGGGCGGCACCATCAAGGGGCCTTGGCCCGCGCTCAGGGCGCCGATATAGTCCACGTCCCAGTTGCGGCCTACGATAATGCCAAAACCGCCGCGCATAGCGGTCTTGCCGTCGCCGAACACGTCCCAGGCGAAGCCCAGGCGCGGGCCGAGTCGAATCGGAGACACGTTAAAGAAGTGAGTGTTGTAATACTGGATGCCGGTCCACGGGAAGCCGTTGGACGCATAGGACGAGGTGTCGAACGTGCCCTGCCGCACATACGAGAAGGTCGCACCGGTCGAGGGGTTGACAGCGATCTTGTCGGCCGTCGGGCAGGTGGAGGAGGTCTGGATCGAACACGACGGGTAGAGCAACTGGCCGGCCTGGGACGCGTTGTAGGCGGCCGCTTGGAACAGGCCCAGGTGGTTACGCTCCGAGTTCAGGTCGCCCACGCGGTAGAAGCGTAGGCCGTAGTCGAAAGTCAAACGCCGGGTCGCCTTAAAAGTGTCCTGCACGTACCACTCGAACTGAGAGTAGTGCGCGTGGTTGGTCAGCTTCGCGCTGTCGTCGCCGTAGGCGAAGATGCTGCCGAGTAGCGCGTTGGAGTACGGGTAGCCGGTGTCCAGCGGGCTAGACTTGTCGCTGCCGAAATAGTACGTTCCGGATTCGTTGTACACCGAGTACACGCTCACGTTCCGCGCCATTCGCTCGTAGTAGAAACCGGCCTTGAACGTGTGCGAACCGGTCACCCAGGACACCTTGTCCTGCAAGGTCTGCAATTGGTCCGTGCCGGAGAAGGGCCAGCGGGGGTCATTGGAGAACGTCGGGGCGTTGGTAATGCCTTGGCCGGAGGATTGAGCGCTGAAGCCGGTCGAGGGGAAACCGAAGTTCACCCCCGGCAACAGGTTAAGGGTGTTACTGCCTTGGTTAATACGCGGCAGGGTCAGTGCGTTACCGCTGGAGTCTGTGAGCGGCAGCAGGCTCTGCGCGTAGGTCTTGGCGCCGCCGACGGCAGTGTCCGAGCTGGTGCTGGTCAGCGGATTGACGCCCTGCTTGCCGCGGTTGATGCCCCAACTGATTTCGTCGATCAGGGTCGGACGCGCAGTGTAGATCAGGGTGCCCAGAGCGCCCGCGGACTGCACGTGGTAGCTGTCCGGGAATTGCCCCCAGGCGCCGCCGGGAGGTCCAACCGTGGTGTTGTAGCCGTTCTGCGCCTGGGAGTCCTGCAAGAGGCGCGCGTAGGTGGTTATCTTCGAGGACGGGTTGTAATCGACCCGCAGAATCTTGTCGTCCAGCGGCCTCAACTGCATGGCCGCAAATTGGAAGTTGTACTGGCGGTTGCCCGTCGGATCCAGGCCCAAGCCCAGTGGAGACGGGTTCGGGAACAGATTCAGCATCGCCTGGCCCTGCGCGCTGATGCGAGAGGCGGGGATGATGTTGCCGGGGAACGGCGCCTGCGTAGTGGGATCGGTGATCGGGACCAGCGTGCCAGTTGTGGTCACGGTCTGCGAGAAATTGCCGCTCCGTTCCAGCAGGGAAGGCATGGTGTAGCTGGCAATGCTGGTGGTACTGTTGAACAGCTTGTCGTAGGAGAAGAAGAAGAACAGCTTTTGCCGCGACTTGTTAAAGCTGGTGCCCGGAATGATCAGCGGGCCGCCGATGGTGCCGCCCGGGTTCTGGTAGCGGTACCGGGGTCTGACCACGTTGGTCAGGTTGTAGTAGAAATAGTTGGCGTTGAGCGATTCGTCGCGATAATACCAGTAACCGGTGCCGTGGAACTGCGCCGTACCGTTCTTGGTGACCAGGGTCAACTGGCCGGCCGTACGCCCGCCGTACTCGGCGGTGTAATTGGTGGCCATGATCTTGACGTCGCCGATCGCGTCCATGCTGGGGGAGATATAGCCTGGGTTGAGGTTGCCCGAGTCCTGGCTGGGCGCCCCGTCATAGTTGAGGATAACCTGGCCCTGTTGGCCGCCATTGACTCCGGGAATCGCGCCGCCGTTCCAGCCGCGATAGTCGTTCGATGCGACCGTCTGCACACCGGGCAGCGTCATGATGATGTTCACCGGGTTCCGGCCGCGCGTCGGCGTATCGTCGATCTGCGTCAGGTCGATATCGATCGAACGGTCGGCACTTTCGGTGGCCACGTGGACGGCGTCGGCCGTGACTTCCACTTTGGAGCTTAATTCGCCCACTTGCAAGTGAATCTCGTGCAGGTCGACGCGTTCCTGCATCGAGACCGTAACTTGGTTTTGGTCGTAGGCCTTAAAGCCCGATTTGTCGACGCGAAGGGTATAGGTTCCCGGGACGAGGCCGGTAAAAATGAACGTCCCGTTCGTTTCCGTGGTGAATTTATGGACCGTGTGAGACAGGTCGTGGATCAACTCGATTGCAGCTCCCGGCACGACCGCGTCAGCCGGATCCACCACGGTGCCCGTAACCTGTCCCGTGACACTTTGGGCGTTTGCGGCCGGCAACACGGCCAGCAACAAAAGGAGTATGCCCGTAAACGTTAGAAGTTTCCGCACGATTAACCTCCCGACTTTCCTGTACGTGGAACAGTCGCCCCCACCCGTGAACACGATCGGCAGGCAAGCATCCGCCTTTCGGCCGACTGCCATCGCCCCGACCGCGCCTACGCCGCTGTTCTGAACCCCGTCCTCCACCCGCGAGCCGGGTGGAGTCCATTCCCCGAGAAGACGACTCGCTGGAATCGGAGACCCCGTTACAACTGCCGCAGCGATGCTAGTGCAAGCTCATTCACATTTCAAGCCGAATAAATCCTCTTTTGTATTTTTCTCGATCGGATCATCAGCTTGGCCGCACCAGGTTTGGCGAAGCCTCATTACTTTTCGCCGGGAGGATGCTATCACGGTCAAGTTTAGATTTCAAGAACAAAAACCGCTATTCTCTCAATTGCGTATTTTTGAAAGGTTTTTACCGATCCGGGCCGCCATTTCCGGGTGCGTCTGTGTCGCATTGCAAAACATTTTCCCTTTCAAAAGGTGAATCCGGTAATGGCTTCCCGGCGCTACTATAATGCTGAAGTTCGGTTTTGGCGCCGTGCAGGACCGGGCGTGTGAAGCGGCCCGCTCTATCGCAGCCTTCGAAGCTGCGGGCATGGCCGGTGGCGTGGTCCACATGCAAAGCCATCTTTGAAGAGGCGAGCACTCATGCGAAGAAGCAGACTCGGTTGGGCTGCGTTGGCAGCGGCAATGTTGGGGGCATGGATTGTCTCCGCGCAGAACTCGGGCGATGCGCTCCTGCGAGGTTTCCAAAACCCGCCGGATAGCGCAAAGCCGCGCGTCTGGTGGCACTGGATGAGCGGCAACATCACAAAGGAAGGCATCAAGGCCGACCTGGAATGGATGAAGCGGGTTGGAATTGGAGGCTTTCAAAACTTTGACGCGGGTCTGAATACGCCTCAAATCGTGGAAAAGCGCCTGGTGTTCATGACGCCGGAATGGAAAGACGCCTTCAAATACGCCGCTACGCTGGCCGACCAGTTGGGGCTGGAGATGGCCATCGCCGGTTCGCCGGGATGGAGCGAGAGTGGCGGCCCGTGGGTGCCTCCCGCGCAGGCCATGAAGAAGTACGTGTGGAGCGAGACCCGCGTGGAAGGGGGNNTGCCGCGCCGCCCCAGGATTTCTACGCGGACAGCGTGGTAGTGGCATATCGCGACCCTGAGAGCGACCGCACGCTCACCGAACTGCAGGCCAAAGTGACTTCCAGCGGCGGCACGTTCGACATAGCGGCGCTGGCCGGCGGCGACCTTTCGAAGACCACCCTGCTGCCGGCCGCTCCGGTGGATCAGAAGGCTTGGGTCCGGATCGAGTTTCCGCGTCCCCAAAGCGTCTCCGGGCTCACCTTCATTGCCGGTGGAGGCGGCGGAAGGGGCTTCGGCGGCCGTGGCGGCGACAATCAGGCACTGGAATCGAGCGACGACGGCCAGCAGTTCCGCANNGGGGCGCAAGGCCGCGCAGCTCAACCGGTGGCTCCCGCCGGAACGCAGATCGCCGAGTTGGTTCTGCACACGGCCATGCCCGTCAACCGGTTCCAGGAAAAGGCAGCGTTCTCGGCGGCCACGGGTATCTACGCCATGGCCACTCCGGCCGTACCGGCGGCGGATGCCGTGCGCAAGGCGGACGTTATCGATCTCACCTCAAAGATGCACGCCGACGGCACGCTGGATTGGACGCCGCCGGCGGGACGGTGGGTGGTGGTCCGCTTCGGCTATTCCCTGACAGGAGCCCACAATTCGCCGGCTTCCCCGGAGGCCACCGGACTTGAAGTGGACAAGATGAACCCCCGGTACGTCAAAGCGTACTTCGACAATTACCTGAATCAGTACAAGGACACGGTGGGCCCGCTGATGGGTAAGCGGGGCCTGCAATACGTGATCACCGATAGTTGGGAGGCCGGTGTCGCCAACTGGACCAACGACATGATCGCCGAGTTCAACAAGCGCCGCGGTTACGACATGCGTCCCTGGCTGCCGGTGCTGACGGGCCGGGTGGTGGAGAGCGCCGAGGCGAGCGACCGTTTCCTGTGGGACTTCCGCAAGACCCTGGGTGAAATGACCGCCGAGTACCATTACGACCAGCTCACCGCCATTCTGAAAGAACGCGGGATGGCGCGCTACAGCGAATCGCACGAATCCGGCCGGGCCTTCATTGGGGACGGCATGGAGGTCAAACGCAGCGCCGCCGTGCCGATGAGCGCCATGTGGACGGCGCAGGCCGGCAGAAGCAGCGCGCAGTACGATGCCGACGTGCGCGAATCCGCGTCGGTGGCCCACATCTACGGGCAGAACCTGGTGGCCGCCGAATCCCTCACCGCGGGGGCTGGCGCGTGGACCTTCTCTCCGGAGACGCTCAAGCCCACGGCGGATCGGGAACTGGCCATGGGCCTGAACCGCTTCGTCATCCATACCTCGGTTCACCAGCCGGTGAACGACAAGTTTCCGGGCCTGGGCTTGGGACCGTTTGGGCAGTGGTTCACGCGCCACGAGACTTGGGCGGAACTGGCGAAGCCCTGGACCACTTACCTGGCCCGCAGCTCCTACATGCTCCAACAGGGTAAGTTCGTTGCCGACATTGTCTATTACTACGGCGAGGATTCCAACATCACCGCCCTGTTCGGCGCCACGCCGCCCGCGATCCCGGCCGGCTACAATTTCGATTACGTCAATGCCGACGCGCTCAAGAACCGCCTGGCGGTGACCAACGGGAAAATCACAACTACAACCGGCATGAGTTACCGGGTGTTGGCGCTCGACCCCAACAGCCGGCACATGCCGGTGGCGGTGCTGCGCAAGATCCGCGATCTGGTGAGCGCCGGCGCCGTGGTAGTGGGCCCCAAGCCGACCGATTCGCCCAGCCAGGCCGACGACCAGGCGGAGTTCAAGACGCTCGCCGACCAGCTCTGGGGACCGGGCATCGGCAAAGGAAAGGTGTACGGCAGCGGGACGATTGGCGAGGCGCTGGCGGATTTGAAAGCCGCGCCGGACTTCGAATATACCAAGCCGCAGCAGGACACCAGCCTGTTCTTCGTACATCGCAAACTGGCCGATGGCGAGATTTACTGGGTGGACAATACCAACCATCGGGTGGAGACGCTGGAAGCCACTTTCCGCGTGACCGGCAAAGCGCCGGAACTATGGCATGCGGACACGGGGGCGACCGAGCCGGCTTCCTATACCACTGCCGGCGGGCGCACTACCGTTTCGCTGAACCTGGAGCCGAACGATGCGGTCTTCGTAGTATTCCGAAAAGCGGCGGCCGCGCCGTCGCGCACTGTGTCCAAGCCGGTGGAAAGCATGCTGACCACGGTGGCCGGCCCCTGGGAAGTGGCCTTCCAAGCCAACCGTGGGGCGCCGGAGAAGATCGGCTTGAACGAGCTTTCTTCGTGGAGCGAGAGTTCCGACGCCGGAGTGAAGTACTTCTCCGGCACGGGCACTTACACGAAGACCATTCAGGCGCCGGCGGACTGGTTCAAGACCGGCGCTAAGTTGTGGCTCGACTTAGGCGACGTGAAGAACCTCGCCGAGGTCTCGGTCAACGGCAAACCTCTCGGCATTCTGTGGAAGACGCCATTCCGGGTAGACGCGACCTCGGCGTTGAAACCGGGGGCGAATACACTGCAGATCAAGGTGACTAACCTGTGGGTCAACCGTCTGATCGGCGATCAACAGCCCGATGTCGCGAAGAAGTATACATATACGGCGCAGCAGTTCTACCAGGCCGGCTCGCCTTTGTTGCCCTCGGGGCTTTTGGGGCCGGTGCAGGTGGTGCGGAGCGCGGAGAAGTAAGAACTAAGAAGGGGCGCGACGAACCAATGCTGTTCAGTTTCTTCTGACAGAACGGGAAATTCTTGATTCCTGAGCTGTGGGGCAGACTTNNGAAACCTGCGACGGGCGGACTGAAGTCCGCCGCAGGCTGAAGCCTGCCCCACCGAAGCTCACCGAGATGTCCGCTAACTAGTTTCTGTCGCGAAACTTAAGAAACCGCTCCCTTGCGGTCGCGGCTCGGTAACAAGTTCCGTGGAATCAGGCGTGACTGTTACCGAGCCGCGCGCGCCAGCAAGCGGTTCTTGCCAGCCGGCAAAATTCGGTCAGTTTTCAGTGGGGACTTTGCCGGCGCTGTCGACGATCAGCATTTCGACCGGTATGTCTCTGACCTTCACCAGCTTGAGGCCGAGCTGCTTCTCGACAGCGGTAAAAATATCCGCGGCGGGATCGCTTGCAAGAGGCGCGCCAGGCTCGCCGCCCGCCGGCGCGGATGGCATCATTCCGGACGATCCGATCGACCCCGCGAATTCGAGCGTGAACTCATAGGTCCCCGTCAGCCCCGTCTTATCGACTACGCGAGCTTGCGGGCTGGCGATAGGCGCTCCATTCGAAATATTGATGTCGGCCCCCAGCGCCCGGCAGAACATAGCCATGGTCTCTCGATAGGTCATCCGAATCGGGGCCGCGCCTCCACCCCCGGGCATGATAAAGCCCACGGTCGCGCCCGGAGGCAGTCTCAGAAATCCAGTCCCGTCGACGCTGGGTTTGCCCGCCGCCGCATTGGTAGCGGGAGTCCACTCCTTCAGCTTCGGCCCGCCGCTGGCCACCACCAGTTCGTAACCGGGGCGGGTCCTGGTTTCGTGGTGGAGTCTTACGTGGAATCGCTCCGCCAGCAGATTCCGGAACATCAACCGGAACTGCTCCATGGTGGTATTCGGAGGCAGCGTGGCGTCGATGCGATACGCGTATTCCGAGCGATCGGTGAGCCATGCTGGACCCGAGATCTGGTCGGGCCATACGTCATGTGCGCGGGCCAGCAGATCGGACAGCGTCGCCCGCGAAAACGTTATTCGGCCGGGGTCGCCGGTTCCAGGGCCACCGCGCATGCCGCCCGTCTCTCCGGGAACCGGAGGACCAGCCGGCTTCACCGAAGCGGCCTCGAATGTGACATTAGAATCGGCGGGTTGCGCAAAGCCCGGGGTCCAAGACGCCAGGAAAGCCGTGAGGAAGAGAGCAACGATAGACCCGAGTTTCATACGATTGTCTCCTGAAAGCACGCCAGCCGGCTCTTACCCCAAACCGGGCACGCCGCCGAGAGTCTTCGCCAACTTGACGGCGCGCACAATCGACTCCGCCACCGCCTCGGCCGCAGCCACCCCAAGGGTGTTGACGTCGGCCTGCCGGTCGCCCAACGAGAGCGCGAAGACGATATCGCCATCGAACATGGTGTTCACCGGGTAGATGGTGCGCGCCATGCCGAGGCCGCCCTGCTGTGCCAGCTTGGTGGCTTGCACTTTGGTGAGCCGCGCGTCGGTGGCCACCACCACCAGGGTGGTATTGCGGACCGCGAAGCCCCCGGCGGCTCCGCGCTTCATTTGCTCCTGGGTGTCGATGAAGTCCGTGCCCTCGGGGGTGGTACGCGCGCCGGCCAGAATCTTGCCGGTGGCCGGGTCGCGCACATCGCCGAACGCGTTGACCACGGCCAGGCTGGATACCATCACGCCGCCCGGCAGTGTGACGGTGAAGGCGCCCACGCCCGATTTCATGGCCTGCCGCATCCCCAGGATTTTGCCGACCGTGGCGCCCGTGCCCGCGCCCACCGAGCCTTCCTTCACGGCGTCGGCAGTGGCTGCCGCGGCGGCCGCTTCGCCCATGGCGGCGGTGGGCCGGACGCCGGCTTGTCCGATAGCCAAGTCGTAGAGAATGGCCGCGGGCACAATCGGAACCTTGGCCGCGCCCGTGTTGTAGCCCACGCCCTGATGTTCCAAATAGCGCCGTACGCCGGACGCCGCTTCCAGCCCGAACGCGCTGCCGCCCGCCAGCAGAATGCCATGTACTTGCGGGGTGACGTGGCCGGGATCGAGGACCGGCGTCTCTTCCGTGCCGGTGGCGGACCCGCGGATATCGACGCCGCCGACCGCGCCCTGCGGGCAGAGAATCGCGGTGCACCCGGTGATCGCCCGATAGTCCGAAACGTGGCCGACACGAATCCCGGGGATGTCGGTGAGGCCCTTCATGGATGGCTTTCTTCCTAGTTATGGTAGCATCGGAGGGCGGGGACCGAATCTCACTTGCTGGATTTTCTGAAAGAGCCTGTCCTATCGATTCAGGAATTTTCCTTGTTGGCCGGCCGGGCCTTCCGGAACATNNGTGGGCAGCCTGCTGATCGTGGTGATCGTGGGATTCTTCAGTGGCGCGGTGATGGCGCTGCAGATGTACCATGCACTGGCCACTTACGGCCAGGTGGGGAAGACGGGCCAACTGGTCTCCATCACGCTGGTGCGCGAACTGGGGCCGGTGCTGACGGCGGTGATGGTGGCCGGCCGCAATGCGTCCGGTATCGCCAGCGAACTCGGCTCCATGAAGGTGACCGAACAGATCGACGCCATGCGCGCGCTGGGCACCGATCCGCTGCAGAAGCTGGTAACTCCGCGCCTGATCGCCACCGGCTTCATGCTGCCACTTCTCGTGATCATCGGCGACTTTGTGGGCATCTTCGGCGGCTGGGTGATTTGCCATTTCGTGCTGGCGCTGCCCTCCAAGCAATACTGGATCACGGCTTGGCAGGCATTGAACGGAATGGACGTGTGCGAAGGGTTGCTCAAGCCGTTTCTATTCGCCATCGTGATCGCGCTGATCGGCTGCTTCTACGGACTGCGCACCACCGGCGGCACGCAAGGCGTGGGGCGCGCCACTACCCAGGCCATGGTAATGGCGACGGTGATGGTTTTCATACTGGATCTTGTGATCACCAAGATTTTCGTCAGCCAGGCTGCATAGATGGAGCCCGCCGAGAGTAAGCCGTCGATTCTCCGCTTTGAGCACGTCAACGTCTTCTTCGACGACACGGAAGCGCTGTGCGATCTGACCTTCGAGGCTCGCGAAGGAGAATCGCGAGTGATTCTGGGAGCGGCCGGCAGCGGCAAGACGGTGTTGTTGAAGACGGCGCTGGGGCTGGTGCGGCCCGATTCCGGCAAGGTCTTCGTCTTCGGCCGCGACATCACCGGCATGCGCGAGCGGGAGCTGTTCGGAATCCGCAGCCGCATCGGCATGCTGTTCCAGGAAAGCGCGCTGTTCGATTCCATGAGCATCGAAGACAACGTGGCGTATCCGCTGCTCAATCAGAGAGACATACAATGTCCGCCCGAGCGGGTGCTTCCGCGCGTGGTGGAGGCCCTGGATTTCGTGGAACTGGGCGGTACGCTGGCGAAGTTCCCCAGCGAACTCTCGGGCGGCATGCGGCGGCGCGCGGCCATCGCCCGCGCGGTGGTGACGGAACCGCCGCTGATGCTGTACGATTCGCCCACGGCGGGGCTGGACCCGATCACNNAAGAAGGGCGGCCTGGAGCCCGCCAACGGCGCGGGTGGTCACGCCGCGCGAACCACTTTCATGGTGATGAAGGAAGGGCGCTTGATTTTCGAAGGGGATCAGGACCTCCTGGAAGCCTCGCAGGATGTGTACATTTCCAAATTTGTGAAGCCGCGAGAATAAACGATGCCGGATCACACCAAGGTACGCTGGTCGCAGTTGCGCGTGGGAGTGGTGGCGATCGCGGCCTTCGCGATCCTGTTCGTGATGGTATTTCTGCTCACCAGCACGAAGGGCGGGATCTTCAGGCGCGACGTGTTATTGCGGACGTACATGGACGATGCGTCCGGTTTGGGCGACGGCACGGCGGTGCGGCTCAACGGCATCACCGTCGGGTACCTGGACGGCCTGGAGCTCACCGGTTCGCGCGATCCCAAGCGCGCCGTGGGGTTCAACATGCTGGTGCAGCCCGAGTATCTGCCGCAAATACCGGTGGACTCGGTGGTGGGCATCGGCGCGGCCAATCTGCTGGGCGACAAGTTTCTGAACATTACCCAGGGGCAGAGCCCGGAGCATGTGAAGGCAGGCGCCGAGTTGAAGCCGCTGGAGTCGCAGGACATTCCGGAACTGCTCAAGCAAATGGCCACGCTGTTGACCACTTTCCAGACCAGCGTGAACCGCGTGGACAATCTGCTGGCCGGAGTGGAAGCGGGCAAGGGCAACCTGGGCAAGCTGTTGAAGGACGAGGAACTCTACAACACCATCAACGCCATCACCGAGGAAGGCAAGAAACTGCTCACCGACGTCCGCACGGGCAACGGGACGTTGAGCAAACTGATTTACGACGATAAGCTGTACCAGGAGGTGCGCGCGCCGCTGCAGAGGGTGGACGCGATCCTGGCGGACGTGCAGTCGGGCCAGGGCACCGTGGGCAAGGCGCTCAAGGACCCGGCGCTATTCGACGAGGCGAAGCAGACCATCGCGGAACTGGATAAGCTGCTGGCCGACGTCAACGGCGGCAA
>PLRZ01000115.1 GCA_003164075.1 Bryobacterales bacterium
AGCGATTGCGCACGTTCAGAACTCCTGATGTCGTGGAATTTGCAGTGAGCCCGCAGGTGGGGCAGGCGGTGCTCGCCTTCGCTCGATCCTATTCGAGCCGCGGTCCCAAATTCAGCGCGGGCGGGCAGGCGGCACCGCCTGCCCCACCTGCGAAGCTCTCGCCATCGAAAACAATGGCTCAGCCCATTTTCCCCACCAGGCAGAAATTGCGGGGCGACATCAGGAGTTCCGCACGTTCGAGACATTTGGTCAGCTTATTGTTTCGCGGTCCCTCATCTGTCGATCTGCATGGGACTCTCGTGGAAGACCAGCTTTCGAAAAACGATCCGGAACACCCACCACGGACTGATCCGGCCGGGCTTCGACCGGTACATCCGCGTACACCTTAGAACCAGCGACGGCCAGCGGTGCCACGGCTCGAACCTCACTACGTTCTGCAGCAGGCTGACCGTGGCATGCGCCTTGGCCCTGCTCCAATTTACTTTGGGTCCGACAAGCTTTTGAGCTTCCTGAAGACACCGCAGATTGCCGGACTTGAACTCCAGGATGTCTTGGGAGGCATGGAATCGGCCGGGATGGAGTCGCCAAGCCATGAACGGTTCCGGCACGACGACGGTCTTGCCGTTCGTTTCATACAGAAACCGAATCGTGGAGATCCCGTCTGTTGCCACCGGATCGGACTCATCGAAACGCAGGAGGCCCTCAGCCCCGAGAGAATATACGTTGCTTTGCAGCGGGGTAACAGGCGCGTCGCCAAGATCCAGTAATTTATCAAGAAGGTTGCGGGACTGAATCACCAGTTTCGCACCCGCAATGCCGACGCGGTGCGAATAGTAGCAACGGTTCGACCGCAGATCCATCGTCTGGAGCTCAGGGCAAAGTCCGCGCCATGCTCTTCCATCAGTGCCAGGATTCGAGGCAACGACCCACCGGGAAGCCAGACATCGCCGACGAACAAGAAGGTGGCCCAGGCGAATCCTTCCTCCTCCGCAATCTCCACCGCGCGATTCCAGTTGCCAATCCTTCCCAGATTTCCGGAGTTGCGGAAGATCCGCACCGGTACGGCGCCAGGCTTGGCGGCGGCCAACCGGTCTACGGCGCCATCCGTCGAACAGTTGTCCACCAGGAGAATCTCATACCGTTGCGGATCGAGCCCACTCTCCGCGCAGGAGCGAATCGATTCCTCCAGCAACGCTCCTCCGTTGAAGACCGGCATGAGGACCGCCAGCTTCCCGTTCATTGCGTCACCGCGATTTCGTAAGTGGCAGCCTCGAACGCACGGACCTCCGCCGGCGTACCCAGGGGACGCACAGCGGCGGCGGGGATGGATTGTACATAGACAGCCCCGCCTTCCGCGATGAGAGTGTTGTACATAGGCGCGATGTACTTCTCGCCGGACCGAGCCGTTCGAAACCGATTCTCGTAAAGCTGTTCAAAGCGCGCAAACGAGCTGAACCAGTACAGCCCGATCGTCGCCAATGAGGAAATGCGCACCTTTTCGGCCACCCGCCGCACCAATCCATCCGGACCGGCGTCGGCGAAACTCCATGCCGTTCCCTCACCAGGGAAACAGGGAATCCAACCGTCGCCGCGGACATCCTCGGGGCGCAATTCGCCGGGCGTCACGTGCGTGTCGATGTTGTAAATCAGGACCGGTCTCGCCGGGTCTCGCACCGCCGCGCCGCCCCGTAAGGCAGTCGTGGCCTGGCCATCGGTGGCCGCATCGAGCAACAGAACGTCGTAATTGCGGATTCCCAGCCGGCCGCATTCGCGTTCCAGGAAGGTGGCCGGATCGTGCTCCCGCCGGCAGACGAAGACCATCTGGGCATCATCAGACCAGAAATTCGAAAGGCTGACCACGGCCCAATGGAACAGGCTCCGGCCCTTCGCTTCGATCCGGAATTTCGGAACGCGATATCCTTCGCGCCGGAAACGCTCGCCGTCACCGGCCATCGTAACGATAATTGTGCTCGGCGGCGCCATGAATAACTCCTTCGTAGACTGTGCCGCGGGAGGCTGCGCCGGCGGTATCCTGCATGATCTCCAGGGCCCGCGTCAGGAAGGCGAACTGGGAACGCGGCCGATCCTGATGGAGACCGGCCATGGCCAGGAACAGCAGCGCTTCAATGAACTTGACCTGCTGGTACCGGCCCCCGCTGCGCCGCAGCAGCCACGCGTGGAAAAACTGCTTGATGGCCCGGTGTTTGCGCCGCAGCGCTGGTGTGAGCGACACGCGCCCGGGCTCCGCGCTCAGATCAAACAGGCCGTTGACCAGGAAGTCGTAGTCGCCTTCGAAGCTATGGCTCAATTTGGCAAGCTCGTACCGCGGGTCGCCGTATATCCCAGCCCGGCCGAACGCGCCGCGGGGATCGATCAGGCGGACAAAGCCGGCGCGTCGATCGTAGAGGATATTGCTGAGGCACAGGTCGCCGTGAATCACCGTGAAGGGTGGACAGTCGTACATGTTCAGTAGATCCATCATGCGCGGAATGGCGTCCAGCGAACGGGCCAGACCGGCGCAGACGTGCCCGTTGATCTCCAATTCATCCTCGCGCAAGACGGCGAAACGCGGATCTTCGAGCAGGGGCCACAGCCGCTCGGCAGTCTTCCGCACATACATCTCATGGACGGCCTGTCGCGAACTATCGGGGGTCGCCGCGGAATCCACGTGCTCCCCCATGCGATCGAGCGACAGTCCGATGGCTTGCAGCGCCTGCGACCAGACACCGAGGTCCCATTCGCCGTAAACATATACGTCGTTCAGCGCCGGGTAGCCATAAAACTCGATATCGGCAAAGGTGTTTCCGGGTTCCATGGAATAGTCAAAGACGCGAGGCGCAAGATGTTGGAGTTGAGAGGGCAACCCTAAGTACCAGGCGATCTCGTCCCGCAGTTTGGCCGCATTGGCGCTGGTCTTGCGGATGACGCCCCGGCCGGGGTCTACGCTGAGCGAATTGAAAGAGCGGCTCCCCAGGAAGAACTTTTGTTTGGAGGCGTAGTAAGTATCCAGGTGGCCCACATCCATCCAGTCCTTCACGGCGATCAAACGGCGGCGCGCGGCGGGAAGTCCGTTGAAGTATTCCACCACAGCCGAATAGAACGGGTCCAGGCCCGGGTCGGGGTTGTCGAGGCATTGCGCCAGAAGCGAGGAAAACTGCTCCGGCCGGCCAAACCCGAACAAGCCCACAAAAGCAGCCATCGGCCCCATCCGGGCCTTCACGGTGTTCTTCTCGGTGACGCCGTAAATGTCTCCCCCGGCCGTCATTTCAAATGTGGTCCACCGGTAGACATCCTCGCGATCCTGGTAGCAGATGAAATCCTCGGCGTCGATCTCGTCGCCGATCAGGGTGTCGGCGAACTGGATGACCAGGCTGCGGGGGGGGGCAGTTGATGGAGCGCCCTGGCCACAGTCTCCCCGATAAAAGAGGTCTCGCCGACATCCGCGCACTGGGTGTTCAACTCGGAGTGGGCGAGCATATAGTCGCGCACTCGCGGAGCCCCCGCATGCACGGCGACGGCGACCGAGAAGCCCTTGGCGGCATAGGGCTCGGCGATACGATGCAGTGCCGGCCGGGAATCGACCGGCACCATGCCGGACGGAATCGGCCCGAAGTCGGGACGCATCTCCGGCGGCACCAACCGGGCGCTAGGCAGCAGGACGAGTCTGTTCAGCATTTAAAACCGCCTGAATTTGTTCGTAAGTCATGTTCAAGAACTCGGTTGGCCGGATGGCCCGGTCGTCGACGTAGAAGCCGCCCTTGCCGGGCCACGGCTTGCCAAAGTGAATCTCGTCGTACGGAATGTCGTGCCGCTTTAGCCATTCGAGGAGCACGGGGGCCGTGTTGGCGAGAATCAGCCCCAGATTCCCCTCGAAGGTTCGCATGTTCCGCGAGGTTACCAGAATGATGTAGAAACCCTGCTCGCGATAGGTCTTGAGGCTGTCTCGCATCGCCGCGTACGGCTCCAGATCGGCGTAAGACTCGCCGCTCTTTTTGATCGGACATAGCGTTCCGTCGATATCGATGACGAGCGATTTTTCGTAATGAATCATTGCGCGCTACTCACAGACGAGCTGCTGTTCACTAACTCCGGAAACCCGCGGCCATGCTCCAACAGGCTCATGCCCGCTCTTTGCGTACTGACGGCGCAAGCCAGGGGAATCGCGAGCTCCACCACCGCGGCGGTCACGGCCATGCCGACGGCGCCAGCCGTGCCGGCCAACCACACGCCCAGCGCAATATAGAGCACGCAGGACCCCGTCACAATTCGAGCGAACTGGTGGCCCAGTCCAGCCGGCATCATCCAATGGATGCCGATGGACCACTTCAGGGCGATCGCCGGCGGCAGAACGCACAAAATGCGTAGCGGGCCGGCACACGGCAGAAACGCTGCGCCCAGAGCGATGCGCACGATGTACGGCGCCAGCGCGAACACTCCCAACGACATACACGTAGCCAGTAACACGGTCCAGATGGCGCCCCGGCGTACCAGCGACCTGGCAGCCGCGGGCGAGAGCTGCATCGTGTTCGTGACGGAGGCGTAGAGCGAACGCTGTAGCGGCTCCAGCACCGACAGCATCACGCCCCGGCAGATCTTCTCGGCGCCGGCGTAGATCCCGACTGCGCTGGCATCGCAGAACAGGCCCAGAAACATGGGGCCGCCCGCCGTATAGCTGGACTCCGCTGCACGAAACACCATCGCCGCCCGTCCCTGCCGTAGCGCCTCACCAACGGAAGACGGCGATGGCCACGATGCCGGCAGTCCGCGCGCCGCGACTCCCCAGCAAATAGCCGCGCTCAGAATCATCGCCGCGGCTTGCAGCCCGAGCACCTTCCACGCGTCGAGCGGCCCGTGAACCAACAGGAAGATGGCGCCGGTGGCGGCCAGTCTGAACGTCAGATCGATCCCCGTAATCGTCGAGATCCGTTCCAGTCCCAGGAAGAACCACGTGAGGTTCATGGCCTGGCCGATGGCCCACAAAAGGCTGGCCCAAAACAGCAGCGGAGAGGACGCCAGCAAGGGAATGAAGCAGCGGAGAATGCAGCACGCCCCAACCACGCACAGGGCCAGCACTAACTTTGCGCCTTGCACGCCGGAGAGGACCCGCGAAAGACGCGCCGGATCGGTTCGAGTCTCGGCAACCTGCCGAGTGCCGGAAAAGGTAAACCCATATTCAATGAAGATGGCGGCAAACGCCGCGAAGGACTGCGCAAAAGCCAATTGTCCCCACGCGGGAAGCGTCAGCGTACGGGTCAGGAACGGAATCGTGACGACCGACGCCACAAACGTGAAGAGTTGGTTGAGGTACAGGGGTGCGATCGTGCCGGAAAGATTCAGCCGCGGACGGCGCATCTATGTTCCTCCGCTACGTCGGATCGGGCTCGGGTCCGGATTTCGAGTCCTTCCGGTGGCATGGCTCAACTGGTCAGCCGGCAGTATCGCGCCTCCGCATCCTCGCTGTCGCTGGTCGCGGTGCACCAGCGGCTCTATTTCCAGGCGCCCGGGGATAGCTGTTTCGATGACACGCATACAATCGATCCTCCTTACAGGAGCGCCAGCAGAGCGATATTCTTGCTTTGGGAACCGAACCAGAGACCGTGCCGGCTTACCGCCCACCGCCGTGCGAACCAGGCAAGATCCGGGAGGCGGGCCGCCGTTTCCAGGGCCGCGATATCTTCCGGCCGCAGCCGTTCCCGGAAGCGGCCGACGAATGCTGCCGCCTGCGGAGCAAACTGGCGCAGGAGGCGCTCCACCCTGCGGCGCGGTTCGCCGGGAGTCGCGAGAAAGCGCCTGATCGCTCCAGCCCAGGTGGAACCGAACGGGTCGAGAGAGTCATTCGACGGATGCCGGCGGTAGAGAAAGGTCCGTTCCGGCAGACGGACGATCCGTCCAAAGGCGGACGCTACCAGACCGGACCACCAGTCCGCACACGACGCAGCGCCAATGAGCGGCATCGCAAGGTCCAGGAGTGCGCGGTTTACCATGGGAGCGAGCACCGGACTTTCTACGGCCATGCGGTGCAGTACATCGGCCAGCTCGGGATTCATGCGCGACCACTGCCAGTAGGAAGAGGCCAAGGGCTCGAGCAGATGGTTCACCACCTCGGCGTCCGTGCAAACAAGCACCGGCGTTCTGGCGCGGGCCGCCGATTCGGCCTCCTTCATGGAGCGCACCGTGAGGGATAGTTTCCCCGGCCTCCACACATCGTCCGGATCGGCAAACATCACCCACGGCGCCGAGGTCGCCGACAAAACGGCATTGTAATTTCCGACCATGCCGAGATTCCGCGGCGTGGAATCTTCCAGGATCGTCATGCGGACACCGAGGCGCGACTTCCAGGCGGCGAGGTGCTCCGCTGTGTCGTCGGTAGAGGCGTCATCGCGCGCGACGATGCGCCAATCCAGGTAGTCCTGCGCCACCACCGATTCGAAAAAAAAGTCGATCCAGGGGCCGCAGTTGTGCGACGGAACCGCAATGTCGATCTCAGCCATTCGTGTGCGCCTCCTGCAGCGGCCCATCGACGGCCAGCATCGCCGGCACGCCGGTGAGAGCGGGGTAACCGGCGGCCGGGATGCTGCCCGCGGGCTCGAATCCTTCGGCCAGAGGTATTCCCGGAGGGTATTCGAAATTAATTCGCTCCCGTTCCAGCGCCA
>PLRZ01000445.1 GCA_003164075.1 Bryobacterales bacterium
CCGCATACTTTTCCCACAACTGGGATTCTGCATTTGTTGTGGGGCAGGCAATCCTGCCTGCAGCCGCCTTTCTAAGGCGGCTCTTGGGAACGTCGACGAGTGCTCGTGTCCCGAAAGAGCCGGCTAAAAGCCGGCTGCAGCCACGATTGGCTGCCCCACTATTTTTGCAGACAGACTCCTATCGACAAAAGTATGCGGCATTGAACCGTTAGGGAGCGATTGCGTATGTTCGAGACATTTGGTCAGCTTATTGTTTCGCGGCCGCTAAGGAGTGCCAGCGTGTTTGCAATTAGGTACGGAGCCGGGCCCAGAGGGCGCCCCGTTAGGGAGCGTTCACCGGTGATGGACCTTTCCCGGATCGGTTCAGCGCCCGCTTCCGCCGGCGTTTTCCCGCCGCCTTCCCGTTTGAGATATCCTGGTCCATTATGAAAAAACTGGTTCTCGCCTTTGGGATCGTTGTCTGCGTGTTGCTGGCGCAGGAGAAGGTGGACGAGGCAATTACCGCCAAAATCCGCAGCGAAGAGATGGAACATTCCCAGATCATGCGCATCGAGCATATGCTCACGGACCGCTACGGCCCGCGCGTGACCGGCACTCCGAATCATGAGGCGGCCGCCAAGTGGGCCGTGGCCGAGATGACCGGGTGGGGAATGAAAAACGGCCATCTGGAGGCCTGGGATTACGGCCGCGCCGGCTGGCTCAATGAACGAGCCTCCGGATTCATCACCGCGCCGGTCAAGCAGAATCTCAAATTCGAAGTGCTGGGTTGGACGCCCTCCACCAAGGGGACCGTCACCGCCTCGGTGGTTCAACTGGTCCCGCCACAGGGACCGGAAGTGCCCGTCGATCCCAATACCGCCGGCGGCGGACGCGGAGGCCGCGGAGGACCGCAGCGCTTGCCTCCCACCAAGGAAGAGTTCGCGCAATGGCTCACCGCCAACAAGGACAAAGTGCACGGTAAGATGGTGATGATCGGCAAACAGACGGTGATCCCGGTGGACTTCGCGGAGCCCCAGAAGCGCACGCCGGATGACCGCGTGAAGGCGCAGTACGACCCCGCCAATCCCGGGCGCGGCGGCCGGGGGTTCGGCGGCGGCGGACGCGGGCGCGGCCCCGTGGACCCCACTCGCATGGACGCCACCGAGTTGGCCAGGCAGATCGACGACATGCTGATCGAGGCCGGCGCGGTAGTGCGGCTGAATGACGCCGCCCGCGGAAATGGCGTCATCGTGGCGCAGTCGCACCGCGCCTATGACATCGCCAAGACGATTCCCACGGTGATCGTGCGCAACGACGATTACGGCCGCATCGAGCGGTTGCTCGCCGACGGCGAAGACGTGAAGCTGGAATTCAACATCGTCAACCATACTTATCCCGAGGGCAAGACCAGCTATAACGCCGTGGCTGAGATTCCCGGTTCCGACAAGGCCGACGAGGTCGTCATGCTGGGCGGCCACCTGGATTCCTGGCACTCCGCCACGGGCGCCACGGACAACGGCATCGGATCTTCCATCATGATCGAAGCCGCGCGGTTGATCCAGTCCCTGGGGCTGAAGCCGCGGCGCACCATCCGGGTGGCGCTGTGGTCGGGCGAAGAGGAAGGACTGCTGGGTTCGCTGGCGTATGTGAAGGAACATTTCGGCACGGCGGAAAATCCCAAGCCAGAGTGGTACAAGCTCGACTGCTATTTCAATGTCGATACCGGCACCGGGCGCATTCGCGGCGCCAGCATTTTCGGCCCGCCGGAAGCGGCGACGGCGCTGCGTTCGGTGTTTATGCAGTTCGAAGACTTCGGCGTGGGCGGCATCAACGTCACCAACAGCCGGGCGACAGGCGGAACGGACAGCACGTCGTTCAACAACGCCGGACTGCCGGGCGTGGGGGCGCAGCAGGATCCCATCGAATACAACAGCCTGACGCACCACACCAACCTGGACACCTACGAGCGCATCATTCCCGACGATGTGAAGAAGGATGCGGCGATCGTCGCCGCGGCGGTGTGGCAAGCGGCCAATCGCGACCAGATGATTCCGCGGTTCACCAAAGATACGATGCCCGCGCCGGTCGAACCCCGTTAGAAGCCGCGAAAAAATATCCTGTGCATTCAGACCCAATCGCTTGCTCCCGCGCGCGGCTCGGCATGCGCATTTGACAGAACCGGGCCCAGAGGGCACCCCGTTAGGGAGCGACTGCGCA
The DNA here is from genome assembly GCA_003164075.1 of Bryobacterales bacterium. The sequence continues at coordinate 2,197 of PLRZ01000445.1, forward strand.
CGTTCGAGACATTTGGTCAGCTTATTGTTTCCCGATCTCGTGGAAGTTTGCGATGAACGCGGAGGTGGGGCAGGCGGTGCTCGCCTGCCCTACACACGCCCGTACATACGTCAAAAGGGGCGGGAATCTCGGGTTGGCACTGCATATCTTTTGTCCCGCGCAGCCATGTGACCGCGCAGCCACGCTCTGTCGACTTCCTTCATCGCCCAACTCCCCATATCTGTTGCCCCAATACTACTCGTTGACTCTCGGCCCAAAACCACGCAGAATCTAACGTACAACCTGATACTGCCGTCGGTATACTCTCCAATATCTTCCGACGGTCTGAAATCAGGCTAGAAATTGTTCATCCTAGGGGACTTGTGAGTTTCCAGGGTGGCTGAATGCCGGTAGTCCCAAGGCCCAACTGTGAAGAAACGTACGTCCGATCACGCACTCCTGTCGATCGCCATAACAGCCGTGCTGTGTGCGGCCGTCGAAAGCTCTTCCAACGCCCCAAGGTTGGCCGCCTATCGGCTGGATCTCAACGACCACGGAAATCCCAGCGGCTTCAACCCCGCTCAACATCTGCTCCTCGAGTTCACCCCACAGGAAGTTCGCCTCGGGCCTCCGGGGAAAATCCTGGCGCTGCGCTTGACAGGTTACGGCTACGGCTCCCGCCTGCACCCCCCTGCCCCGGCAAACCCGACCGTCGCGGGAAACCGCGCCGAATACCATCGGCGGGAATTGACCGAGTGGTACCTCAACGAACCGCCCGCCGTAACCCAGGGATTTACCTTGTCGCAGCGACCGGGCGACGCCCATCCGGGAGAGCCGCTCATCCTCGCGGTTACCGTCGCGGACGGCGCAAGACCCGCGAGGCCGGCGATTACCCGGCAAGGCGATGCGGTCCTCCTGAATCCCTCGGGCGGCTCCCGACTGCGCTATGGCGAACTGCACTCCCACGATGCCCGCGGCCGCGAGCTACCCTCGCACCTGGCGGTCCGTGGGCCACAAATCCTCCTCGTGGTACAGGATTCGGGCGCGGAGTATCCGCTGGTGGTCGAACCTACCATCGCCAGCACGCTCGCGGAAGAAGCGCCCCCTGTCGACACGGCGCCAGGCCCATATCTGGTCACCACCTACGCCGGCGGCCTTCCCTCCCCGACGGCAACCCCCGCGACGGGCTATTACCTCGGACCGACTGGATACCAGTCCCCTCCCCAACTCACCGCCGTCGCCACCGATCCGTTCGGCAACACCTATCTTGCGAGCACCCTTCAATGCGTTTTCAAGGTGGACTCTAACGGCAACATTACCCGCGTGGCCGGTACTTGCGAGGGAGGTTACTCCGGAGACGGCGGCCCGGCGCTGTCGGCCCAACTGAATTACCCGGAGGGCGTGGCAGCGGATGCAGCCGGCAATTTATACATCGCGGATCAAAACAACAACCGGATTCGCAAAGTATCCTCCACTGGAACCATCACCACTATCGCGGGCAACGGCAGCGCCGGGTTCTCCGGAGACAACGGACCGGCCACCAGCGCGCAGCTCAATTCTCCGTCAGGCGTGGCCTTGGATTCGTTCGGCAATCTTTACATTGCGGACCAGAACAACAACCGGATTCGCATGGTATCGCCGGCGGGCGCCATCACCACCGTGGCCGGCAACGGCTCGCCCGGCTATTCGGCGGACAACGTCCCGGCGACCAGTTCCGAACTCAACTATCCGACGGGAGTAGCCGCCGATTCATCCGGCAACCTCTACATCGCGGATACCCTGAACAATCGCATCCGCGAGGTGTCAGGCGGCACGATCACGACCGTGGCAGGGAACGGCACCTACAATCATACGGGCGATGGCGGACCCGCCACCAGCGCCGAATTGTACAATCCGCAAGGCGTGGCTTTGGATTCGAACGGCACTCTCTATATCGCCGATACGGATAATAATTGCATACGCGCGGTATCCCGTGGGACGATCACTACGGTGGCCGGCACCACGCAGAATTTCTCGGGCGACGGGGGACCCGCCACCAGCGCGAAACTGGATGACCCGGGAGGCGTGGCCACCGACCCGGCCGGCAACGTCTATATCGCCGACAGCGCGAACAATCGTGTCCGCAAGTTCGCACCGGGAGGAAACATCTCCACCATCGCCGGCAATGGAGGCGATCTCTTCTCCGGTGATGGCGGGCTGGCGATCTCCGCACAGCTCAGCGGACCCTGGGGCGTTGCGGTCGATCCCAGCGGCACCCTCTACTTTGCCGATAGCAACAACAATCGCATTCGCGAGATTAGTTCCGGCGGCACGATATCGACGGTCTTAAGCGGCCCCCCCCCTCCCCCCACGAAGTCTTATACGAGCGGTCCGGCCGGGTTGGCTATGGATTCCGCGGGCAACCTCTATATTGGAGACTCCGGAAACGACCGTGTCCTGAAAGTCGGCTCCGGCTGCGCCCCCTTCTGCGTAGTCGCTGGTGTCACCGGATCCTCCGGTTATTTGGGCGACAACGGACCGGCCACCGCCGCCAGAATCTATGCTGCCAACGGCTTGGCTATCGATTCCGCCGGGAACCTGTACATCGCCGATTCCGTGTTTCAGTCTTCTGCGCGTGTCCGAAAAGTCTCGCCCAGCGGGACCATTACCACAGTCGCCGGCATCGGAACGGTAGGCCATACCGGCGATGGCGGTCCCGGTACGGCCGCCGAAATCGCCTCGGCTTTCGGCCTGGCAGTTGACTCCGCTGGCAACCTCTATATTGCCGATGCGGACGATTCCACGGTGCGCAAGTTATCGACCGACGGAACCATCACCACGGTTGCCGGCCACACCTTATCATACGGATATTCGGGAGACGGCGGACCGGCCACCAGCGCTCGACTGGCTTCTCCGCAGGGCGTTGCGGTCGATTCCGCGGGCGACCTTTTCATTGCCGACGGAGAGAACAACACCGTGCGCGTGGTGACCCCGGACGGCAACATCAACACGATCGCCGGAAACGGCCTCATGGGATACAGCGGCGACGGGGGTCCCGCGACCTCGGGCGAATTCGGTCTCTTTCGGGGCATCGCACTGGACTCAGCCGGAAACCTCTATGTCACCGACAACGACAACAACTCCATCCGCAAGCTGCAACCCGTCGAAGCTCAGCCGCTGCTCTCCATTGCCTCCACCCACACCGGAAATTTCACGCTCGGGCAGGACGGCGCCACCTACACGGTCACCGTGAGCAATGGCCCCCGGGCAGGGGCCAGCAGCGGAACGGTGACGATAACCGAAGCGGTGCCGGCAGGCCTCACGCTGGTCTCGATGGCAGGCTCGGGATGGAGTTGTCCCGGGGGCAACTCCTGCACCCGCAACGACGCCCTCAGTGCCGGCGCCAGCTATCCCATCACGGTGACGGTGAACGTGGCGTCGAACGCGCCTTCCCAGGTCGACAATATCGCGAGCGTGTCCGGAGGTGGGTCCGTGGCCGCCAATACCATGGACGTCACCGACATCGGCGGCCTGCAGGACCTCACCGTCACCAAGGCGCACACCGGAAATTTCACGCAGGGTCAGACGGGAGTGACCTACACCATCACCGTGACCAACAGTGGGAGCGCACCCACCACCGGGGTGGTAGCCCTCGACGACAGCCTGCCGAGCGGCCTCACCGCAACCGCGCTGAGCGGGTCAGGATGGAATTGTACTCTCGGGACGCTCATCTGCACGCGAAGCGATGGGCTCGCGTCGAATTCGAGCTACCCATCGATAGCCCTGACCGCGAATGTTGCCGGCAATGCACCGGCGAGCGTCACCAATCTCGCGACGGTCTCCGGCGGAGGCGAAGCGAACACAGGGAATGACCAGGCGCTCGATGCGACGACCATTCTCGGACTTCCCGCGCTCGGACTGACCAAGACGGCGGACGCGGCGACGGTGGCCGCCGGCGCACCGATCGGCTACACCCTGACGGTGAGCAATACGGGCACCGGAACGGCGACTTCCGCAGTTTTGAACGATTCATTGCCATCGGGGACGGGGATTAGTTGGAGCATCAGCCCGCCCTACAGCGGACCGGGGACCTGCTCGATTGCAGGCCAGACATTGAGCTGCAGTTTCGGCGATCTCGGGTCCGGTGCGTCGGCGAAGGTCCGCGTGACCAGTGCAACTTCTGCTTCTAGCTGTGCGGCGTACGCAAACACAGCAACGGCGAGTTCCGGCAGTACCGGCTCGGTACAAGCCTCCGCGACCACCACCGTGCAGTGCCCGACGCTGAATCTGACGAAGACCGCGGACGCGGCAACGGTGACCGCCGGGGCCTCAATCGGTTATACCCTGGCAGTAAGCAACACCGGCGCCGGAACGGCGACATCGGCGACGCTGAGCGATCCTTTGCCATCGGGGACGGGCATCGGTTGGAGTATCAGCCCGGCGTACACCGGACCGGGCGCCTGTTCCATCGCCAGCCAGACATTGAGTTGCAGCTTCGGAGATCTGGCATCAGGCGCGACGGCGTCTGTGCACGTGATCAGCGCGACTTCGGCTTCGAGCTGCGCGGCATATTCCAATACGGCGACGCTGAGCGCGAGCAACAGCAGCCCGGTGCAGTCGTCGGCGACGACCACTGTGCAATGCCCGTCGCTGAGTCTGACGAAAACCGCGGACGCTGCGACTGTGGCAGCAGGATCGTCGATCGGCTACACGCTGGCGGTGAGCAATACCGGCACCGGAACGGCGACATCTGCGACGCTGAGCGACACTCTGCCGTCGGGGACAGGCATCAACTGGAGCATCAGCGCGGCGTACAGCGGACCGGGCACCTGCTCCATCGCCGGCCATGCCCTGAGCTGCAACTTTGGAAATCTGGCAGCGGGCGCCACCGCGACGGTCCACGTGACCAGTGCGACCTCGGCATCGAGCTGCGCCGCGTACGCAAATACCGCGACGCTGAGCGCGGGCAACAGCAGCTCGGTGCAGGCTTCGGCAACGACGACGGTGCAGTGCACGGGGCTGAGCCTCACGAAGACGGCGGATGCGCCCCTGGTCGCGGCAGGCAGTTCGATTGGCTACACCTTGGCGGTGAACAACACCGGCGCCGGCACGGCCATATCGGCGACTCTGAGCGATCCGTTGCCCACGGGAACCGGCATCGGTTGGAGCATCAGCCCGGCGTACAACGGACCGGGCGCCTGCGCCATCGCCAACCAAACGCTGAGTTGCAGCTTCGGAAATCTGGTATCCGGCGCAACGGCGACAGTGCACCTGACCAGCGCAACCTCGACACCGAGTTGCGCGGCGTACGCAAATACTGCGACGCTGAGCGCTAGCAATAGCAGCTCCATCCAGGCGTCAGCCACCACCACCGTGCAGTGTCCGGGCCTGAGCCTCACGAAGACGGCAGATGCGGCTGCGGTGGCGCCGGGCTCATCGATCGGCTACACACTGACGGCCGGAAATACCGGCGCGGCATCGGCTTTGTCGGTATCGCTGAGCGATCCGCTGCCGACGGGAACCGGCATCGCTTGGAGCATCAGTCCGGCGTACAGCGGTCCGGGGACGTGCTCGATTACCAGCCAGAGCTTGAGCTGCAGCTTCGGAAATCTGGCATCCGGCGCGACGGCAACGGTGCACGTGACCAGCGCGACGTCTGCTTCGAACTGCGCGGCGTTCGCCAACACCGCGACACTGGCCGCGTCCAACAGCAGTTCGGTACAGGCGTCGGCGACCACCACCGTGCAGTGCCCCGCGCTCAGTCTGACCAAGACCGCGGACACCGCGACAGTGACGGCAGGCGCATCGATCGGGTACACGCTGGCGGTGAACAATACCGGCTCGGGAACGGCGACGGCGGCAACTCTGAGCGATACATTGCCGGCGGGGACCGGGATCAACTGGAGCATCAGCCCTGCGTACAGCGGACCGGGCGGTTGCTCCATCGCCGGCCAGACGTTGAGCTGCAACTTCGGAAATCTGGCATCAGGCGCGACGGCGTCTGTGCACGTGACCAGCACCACTTCGGCGTCGAGCTGTGCGGCATATGCCAACACCGCGACTCTAAGCGCGAGCAATAGCAGCTCCGTGCAGGCGTCGGCGACCACCACGGTGCAGTGTCCCGCTCTGAACCTGACGAAAACGGCGGACGCGGCTACCGTTTCGGCCGGCTCGTCGATCGGCTACACCTTGGCGGCAAGCAATACCGGTGCGGGAACGGCTTTATCGGTGTCGCTGAGCGATCCGCTGCCGACGGGAACCGGCATAGGTTGGAGCATCGGTACGGCGTACAACGGGCCGGGGACGTGTTCGGTTGCGAACCAGACGCTGAGCTGCACTTTCGGAAGTCTGGCATCGGGTGCGACCGCGACAGTGCACGTGACCAGCGGCACCTCGGCATCGAGCTGCGCGGCGTACGCCAACACCGCAACGCTGAGCGCGAGCAATAGCAGCTCGGTACAGGCGT
>PLRZ01000018.1:0-492 GCA_003164075.1 Bryobacterales bacterium
TTGAGTTGCGCGCCGGTAGCGGCGCCTGCGTCACCCGAGAATCCGGGTGTGCCGGTACCCGCGATGGTCACCACCATGCCGTTCGCCATTACTTTGCGAACTTTGTTGTTTTCGGTGTCGGCAATGTAGGTGTTCCCGGCGTTGTCCCTGACCGCGCTGCCGGGATAGTTTAAGCTGCCGAATACTGCCGGTCCTCCATCGCCGGTGCCTCCGCCCGCAAGGGTGGTGATGGTCCCAGCCGCGGAGACCGCGCGGATCCTCGAGTTGCCGCTATCCGCGATATACAGGTTGCCGACGGCGTCTACCGCGACGCCGTCCGGATAGGCGATCTGGGCGCTGATTGCGGGGCCGCCGTCGCCCGAATAGCCATAACCTCCCGTGCCCGCTACCGTGGTGATAATCCCGTTTGTGGCCACCTTGCGGATGCGATCGTTGCTGGAATCGGCAATGTACAGGTTGCCGGCGGCATCTACCGCCACGCCTAACGGATAG
>PLRZ01000018.1:592-2990 GCA_003164075.1 Bryobacterales bacterium
CTGGTGTTCACCTTGCGGATGCGGTCGCCATCACTGTCGGCGATATACATGTTGCCGGCCGTGTCCACCGCCACGCCGACCGGATAATTGAACTCCGCGCTCGTGGCAACCATTCCGTCACCCGAGTAACAGCAAGTGCCGTTGCCCGCCACCGTGGTAATGATCCCGCTGGTGTTCACCTTTCGGATGCGCCTGTTGCCGCTATCGGCAATGTACACGTTGCCGAGCGAATCCACCGTAACGCCATTTGGACTGCTGAGCCCGGCATTAAGCGCCGGTCCGTTATCGCCCGAGTAACCCGCCACGCCGGTTCCGGCGATCCGCGTCACCACGCCGCTCGAATTTGCCTTGAACACCGCATTCAGGTTCGGACTGGGGAAATACACATTGCCGGAGGTATCCACCGCTATGGCGGAGGGACTCGGAATCGAGACGGACGTGCCGGGGGCGGGGGTCGGAGGTTCCACGATTCCGCCCGCCAGCGTCGAGATGAGATATGCCTGACCGTATGTCTCCGTCACCGTTACGGATGCCCCCCCGATGTTCAACGTAGTGCTCCGGTTTGCTCCGCTGTTCGCTGTCGCAGTGTAGTTGACGGTCCCACTGCCCATCCCGGAACTGGCGGAGGTAACTGTGAGCCACGAAGTGTTGCCGGATGAAGCCGTCCACGAACACCCGTTCTGCGTGGACACCGTCNNGAACCGCCGGGGCCGCTGAGCACGATGCTCGGCGGGGTCAAGATGTAGCTGCAGTAGCCGGGCTGCGAAATGTACAAAGATGCGTTCCCGATATTGAGAGACAAGCCGCGGGAAGTTTGCTGAGCGGTAGCCGCCACGTTGAGCGTCACGGTTCCGCTGCCCGTTCCGGAAGCTCCGGAAGTGACGGAAACCGTGGCCGGATAGTTGTTCACCACGCTCCAGGGGCACCCGGCGCCGGTCGAGATTGTCGTTTGAATAGCCCCGCCGCTGGCTCCCAGCGAGACGCTCGACGGGTTGAGCGAATAGGAACACGAGGAGGGCGCCTGAACGATCGTTACGCCCTGGCCGCCGACGGTCAACGTGGCCGTGCGCGTCGAGCCCGTATTGTTGGCCGACAAGCCCACGAATAATACGCCCGTTCCCGAGCCCGATGCGCCGGGTACAATTGTCGCCCACGTCTGGTTGCTCGCCGCGTTCCAGGTACACCCGCTGGGCGCGACTACCGAGTAGTTGAGCGTCGCCGCGCTGCTATAGACTGTCTGAGCGGCCGGGCTCACCGTGACCGTGCAACTGGCCGTCGCTCCGGATATGTGAACCACGAAAGCATCGTTACCGCTCTGGCCGCTTGGGAATGCCGTGGGTGTGGCGGGGAACGTTCCGTAGTTATACCCGGTAACGTAGGCGTCCCCACCGAATACGGCAACGCCATAGCCGTTCGTGTAGCCGGAACTGCCCAAATACGTGGAATAGACCAGGCCGCTGCCGGTTGGATTGATTTCGGAGACAAAGGCCGCCGTGGTTACCGGCGCCACCACGTAGGCGGTCGAACCGCTCGTAGGATCGGAGACAATCTGGCTGGGGCTGGCGATTCCCAAACCCGTGCCCGCGGGATTCCACGTGGCCCCGCCATCCGGCGAGACGTACAGGGCCGGCGAGCCGGAGAGGGCAGCGGCGTAAACCAGCGATGGGTTGGTGGCCGAAACCGCCAGAGCCCCGAGTTCCACGGGAGCAATGCCGGAAGCCGCGGTCCAACTCGCGCCGCCATTCGTGGTGGTATAAATCATGTACCCATAGGAGCTCTTATAGAGCACGGCGGGATTGCTCGCGGAGACTGCCAGCCCATTGGGTGCTCCGTAAAGATACGTCCCCAACCCGGAATTGACCGCGGCCCAGGACGCTCCCTGGTTGGTGCTCTTGTAAACGCCATATCCGTAGATGTCCACGTAGAGCGAGCCGTCCGAAGCGGCCACCATCGAATAAATATTCGGAGTGGAGGAAGGCAGACCGCTGGTTGCGGGATTCCACGTCACGCCGCCATCGGTCGTTTTCTGTAGTGCGTAAGAGCTGCTCTGGGCATAGTAAGCATAGGCGGTATTGGCATTCGCCGGATCGGCGACAATCCGGTTCGCGGTGCTGGGCGATCCTTGATGAGTCCAGGTCTGCCCACCGTCCGTCGATCGATACACCGAATAGCAGCAAGCGATGGCGTAGATGGTGGAGGAGTTCGCCAGACTGCGAGACAGATTGTACGCGCTGGTAAGTGTGGATGTCTGGGTCCACGATTGACCCGAATTGGCGGTTCGATAGATCCCGTTCTCCGTCGCGGCAACTAACACGCCTGGAGTCGGATCGGGCGAGATGCTGGTAACCGCTCCCGCAAGGTTCGCGTCGAAAGCGGCCCACGAAGTCCCGGAATTGGT
>PLRZ01000697.1:0-885 GCA_003164075.1 Bryobacterales bacterium
GAGTGCCTGCGCCACGAAAACGGGCTCATCCCAAATTCCACTACATCTGGAGTTCTGAACGCCGTGTGGGCCCAGCATAAAGCGGGCAGGGGCCCCGGCCGCGAGGCCCCCGCCTTACAACTTATTTCCCGCCTTTCCAGTCCGGCAGCCGGCCCGGAGTGGGCGGCGCGCCGGCGGCGTCGAGTTGCTTCTCCAGATTCTTGATATCGGTATCGATCAACTTTTTCAGTTTGGGAATCTGAACGGCTAACTCGTCGGAGCCAATCTGATATTGCTCCATGGCGGTCTTAGTCGGATGGCCAGTGCCGCGCCCGGAACTGGCGGCGCCCTGGATCCGCTCGGAGATCGACGCGGGCGTTCCTTCATTATGGGAGCGCCAGATGCGATCGCCGCTCAGCGCCAGGTTGATGGCGTCGAGATCGCGCTGCAGTCCGAGCGCCGTCTCGTGCAGCTTCGGAGGAAGCGCCGGAACTGCGTCGATGGCGCGCTTGATGGAATCGAGACGCGTACCGGCTTCGGTGGCCGCTTCCTGGGTCGCGGTCAGGGCCTTCTGGAGCTTGCCCAGCTTCTCCTGGAACTCGATCATGGAGATGCGCTCTTCCTGCGTGGAGGGCGTGGCCCCCACTACTTCGATGTTCTCCGAGCCAGGCAGGTCCGTCACCACGCCGTTGACGCGTTTGGCCAGCGACACGGTGTACTTGCCGGGCAGCACGAAAGCGCCGCCGCCACCGCCGCGCCCGCCGCCGAATTGCGCCATTACTTCGGGGTCGATATTCCCGCCGCCAGCTCCGCCACGGCCGCCACCAGCCGCGCCGCCGCCACCGCGGCCGCCGCCGGCCCCGCCGCCTCCCAACGGGACCGATGGCGCCAGGGCGATGCCCTGAC
>PLRZ01000697.1:911-5382 GCA_003164075.1 Bryobacterales bacterium
AAATTGTAAGTGATGGCGGCGCCCACGGGCGGGTTGGGCGTGGTGAAGTAGGCCGTGCCTAAGTCGCCGCCGGGGTTGAACGGCACATACTCCAGCGCCTTGCGCACCGGGAAGATGGCGCTCTCCTTCTGCAGCATTTCGGGAGTGGCCACGCGCAACGGGCTATAGTCGTCCAGCACGTAGATGCTGCGGCCGAATGTGCCGATTACCAGGTCGTCCATCTGCTTTTGGATGACCAGGTCGCGCACCATGATGGTTGGCAGGCCGACGTTCAGCTTGATCCACTTTTCGCCGCCGATATTGGTGAAATAGAGGCCGAACTCGGTGCCGGCGAAGATCAGGTTCTTGTTGACCGGATCCTCGGCGATGGCGTAAACGCCGCCGCGCTCGGGCAGGTTGCCGGAGATATTGACCCAGGTCTTGCCGGAGTCGCCGCTCTTGATGAGATACGGCTTGAAATCGCCGTTCTGGTGATTCTCGTACGCCACGTAAACCGTACCAGCGTCGTGCTGCGATGCCACGATGCGCTGCACGTAGGCATTCTCGGGCACGCCGGCGGGCTTGTCGATCTTAGTCCAGTGTTTGCCGCCATCCTCGGTCACCTGCACCAGGCCATCGTCGGTGCCCACGTAAATCAGGCCTTCCTTCTTAGGCGATTCGGCCATGGACGAAATGTTGTCATAGAGCGCCGTGGAGACATTCTTCTGAATGGCGTCGATGGGCCAGATCTTACCCATCAGCGGCAGCTTATTGCGGTCCAACTGGCGGGTAAGATCGGGGCTCACCGCGACCCAGGAATCGCCGCGGTCGTCGCTGCGGTACAGCTTCTGCGACCCGATGTAGAGCCGCGTATTGGAGTGCGGGCTGATCATGAACGGCGCGTCCCAGTTCCAGCGCAGGGCCGGATCGCCCTTGGCCGGCTGCGGTTCGATGGAGACGCGCTCGCCGGTGCGCTTATCGAAGCGCACGATGCCGGCATTCTGGCTGGCGGCGTAGACGGTGTTCGGGTCTTTGGGGTCCACGCGCGAATAAAAACCGTCGCCGCCATTGGTCACAAAGCAATCGGCATTAGTCAGCGAAGTATTGCGGGTGCGCGCGGAGCAGCCGACGCTGTTATTATCCTGCGTGCCGCCATAGACGCGATAGAAGGGAACGTCTTCGTCCACTGCGACGTCGTAAAACTGGCCGGTGGGCAGGTTAGCCTTGAAGACCCAGGTGGCGGCGCGGTCGTAACTCTCATATAGACCGCCGTCGCAGCCCACTAAGTAATGGTTATTGTTCTTAGGGTCGATCCAGATATCGTGGTTGTCCACGTGTTTGTCGCGCGTGCCAAGCTGACTGAAAGTGCGCCCGCCATCGTCGGAAACGGCGATGTTGACGTTCATCACATAGACGCGCTCGGGGTCGACGGAATCCACCACTACTTTGGCATAATACTGCCCTTGCGAATCGCTGGGATTGCGGCGTTCCCAGGTGGCGCCATCGTCGGTGGAGCGGAACACTCCGCCGCGGCCTTCGGGGGCCTCGATCATGGCGTAAATCATGTTGGGATTGCTGGGCGCGTAGTTGAGGCCGATGCGGCCCAGGTCGCCGGTGGGAATGCCGCTGGTCACCTTGGTCCAGGTCTTGCCGGCATCGATAGTCTTCCAGAGCGCGCTGCCGGGTCCGCCGTGGATTATGCCGAAGTAGGTCCGCTGGCGCTGGTGCGTGGCCGCGAAGAGAACGTCGGGATTCCCGGGGTCCATCACCACGTCGGAGCAGCCGGTGTAGTCATCCACCTTGATGAGGCTTTGCGACCAGGTCTTACCGCCATCGGTGGTCTTATACAGGCCGCGCTCGCCGCCGCCTTTCCACAGGGGGCCGGGGGCGGCCACATAGACTACGTTGGAATCGCGCGGATCGATCACGATGCGGGCGATATGCTCGGTCAATTTCAGTCCCACGTTGCGGTACGTGCGTCCGCCATCCTCGCTCTTGTAGACGCCATCGCCATAGGAGACGCTGCGCTGATTGTTGTTTTCGCCAGTGCCCACCCAGACGATCGACGGATTCTTGGGGTCGATCGCGATCCACCCGATGGAATACGATCCATAGGTATCGAAGACGGGGGTCCAGGTGGTCCCGTTGTTGGCGGTCATGAAAATGCTACCCGACGCTTCGGCCACCAGGTAGTGGTTGGTGTCGCCGGGAAACATGGCAATCTGCGCAACCCGGCCGGAGATGATGGCCGGCCCTATCTGGCGCGCGCGCAGGCTGGCGAAAGTGCGAGTATTGATGGGGTCTTCATTGCCTCTACCGCCGCGGGCGCCCGGCGGGGGGGCATCGTCTTGCGCGAGGGCGGCAAGGGAACAACACAATAAGATTGGAAACAGCTTCATGGCGGGAGTATATCGCATGGCAGGCTGCGGCGGGCTTCGGCCCGCCCCGGCAGGCGAGCACCGCCTGCCCCACCTATTCCAGGTGCGTCTGTCTGTAGGAACTGTCGATGAAGGGAAAAAAGTCGATGGCCGGCGCGCTACTGCACAGGGACACTAGGGCCGGGCGGTCTTTTGTTGGAATGATCGCCGGAGCTGTCGCGGAGATCGGTTTGCCTGCGGGAGGTGGTGGCTCCGCCCGCGGCAGCCATCCGCTCAAACGCAACAATGCTTTCTTCGATTCGCTCCAGTCTGTAGCGAAGCTGGGTAATCACTGCGTCAATCCGGCTGCTATCCAGCACGTTCGCAAACCTCCTGGACGTTGTCGGAGAGCCCTGAAAGGCACACGTGGGGTCTTCTCCCTCGGACAACTCTGAGTTGTCTCTTATCTTGCAGGAAGATCTCCCGGCGCGGAAGTTAATCGACGTGAAGAGCCCGAGTTTTAACGTTACTGACACGCTAGTACACTGTAAAATAAGGACTTATTTCCGCCAGTTTGGCGCTGTACCCCTTCAGGCCTGAAGCGGGAAGCCGGGCATGCTACCGTTGCATGTGTGAATCCTGTATGAAATGGAACTGAGACTCAGCAAGTAGCCTTAGAATAGGGCGTGGCTCCGAACGATCCAAAGCCCGCCACCCTGTCATCCGAAGAAAAGAAGGCCGCGTTGGAGGCGGCGTTGGCCAGTGAAGCGTTCGCCCGGTCTGAGCAGCTCCGGTCTTTCCTGCGCTTCGTATGCGAGATGGAAATGTCCGGCCGTGCCGGGGAAGTGACCGAATACTTGATCGGCGTTCAGGCGTTGGGCCGCCCGCCGGATTTTTCCCCTTTGGGCGATTCGTCGGTCCGTACCAGGGCTTACGAACTGCGGCAACGACTGCAGAGATATTACACCGTCGAAAATCCCCAGGCTAAGGTCCGTATCGAGTTGCCGAAGGGCACTTACACGCCGAGTTTTTCGGTGATGTCGCCGGCACTGCCCTCCGATGTCGCGGAGGATCCAAAGGACACCACCATGGCTGAGTGGTTGCGGTCTTATTTCCACTGGGTCTCAGGATGGATGGGCGGATTTCTGGCGGGGTGCGTCCTGGTGTCTCTGGTTGCATTGGCGGTGGTCTTTCGAATCCAGGGGCCGGGTATCGAACCAGCTCTCCGGCAGGCTTGGTCACCCCTGATTACCAAGGACCCGGAAATAACGGTCTGCCTCGGCACTCCCTTACACTTGCTGGTGACGCCGTACCTGGGGGTGGTACCGCAAAATGGCCCGAAGTATCCCGCGCCAGCCGAGTTATACGCCCTGTTCGCCCGCTACCGGGAGCTACCCAAGGATGCCAATCTGGAGATGGAGCCGGTGCAGAAATCCGTACCTCTGGGCACGGTCGCAAGCCTGGCGAAGATCCTGGATACGCTGCAGATCCTGCATGCCCGATACCGCATTCTCCCGGAAACCAGCGCTCCCCTGGTGGCCCTGCGGAAAAGAAACGTGGTGTTGCTCGCTTCGCCCTGGTATAGCGAAACCGCCTCGGTGCTTCTGGAAAAGACTCCATGGACCATACGATGGGATCAAGACAGCCGGCAAATCGGGCTCTTCGGCCAGGGTTTTGAGCAGGGCAAGTGGCTGCTGCCCGGACGCGGGGCGGCTGGCGAATACCAGGAAGTTTTCGGGCTCGTCACCGTGTTGCCCAACGACTCCACGCCGGACGGAGCACGCAATATCGTTGTCTTGTCAGGCCTGACTTCGGTAGGCATTCACGGTGCGGCGACGTTTTTCACATCGCCTGCCGACTTAAAGGATCTTGGGGAGCGGTTTCACAAGCAAGGTTTGACCTCCTGGCCCAAGGCCTATCAAGTGGTGGTGCGCTGCCGGTCCAGCGAAGACTCGCAGTTGCTGTCGTACGCCTACGAGACCCACACAATCATCAGTAAGTAGAGAAGCTTGCCGAATTCGAGGAAAGCGCTTGCTTATTTACGAGCACTTACCCAGCCTGGCCCAGAGGGCACCCCGTGAGGGAGCGGGTTCGCCACCGAATTCTGCACGTTCAGAACTCCTGACGTCGTGGAA